>VXZK01000303.1 GCA_009845545.1 Candidatus Poribacteria bacterium | reverse complement strand
CTTATGGAGGCATAGTTCGATGTTTCAAACAAAGTTTAATGTAAGCATCTTGGCTGTTATCCTCACGACAGCCATTTTGATTGCAGTAGCTTCAGGGGAGAAGGCAGTGACAACTCCAGATACACTCAAAGTCGGAATGATTGCCCCCGACTTTACATTGAAAGATGAAGAAGGCGTTGAGCGGAGTCTCAGTGACTATATCGGGCAGAAGAGTGTCGTCCTCGCATTTTATCCAAAAGATTTTACCGGTGGCTGAACAGCTGAACTTTGCTCGCTCCGGGATAATTTGAGCGAGATAGAAGCCACCGGAAGTGTTCTTTTCGGTGTCAGTGTTGACGATGTCGATTCACATAAACGGTTTAGATCAGAACAAAAATTTGGGTTTTCGCTGTTAGCGGATACCGAATTTGAGGTAAGCAAACAGTACAGTGGGATCATTGAGCGTTTTAATGCTTCAAAACGGACGACCTTCATTATTGATAAAGCAGGATACATCCGCGCGATCGACACAGAAGTCAATGTCAAAACGCACGGTGAAGATGTTGTCGCTCTGCTTAAGGAAGTGTTACCGAAGGTAGAGGTTGGACAACCTGCTCCAGATTTCATCGCAACGGATAGTACAGGCGAAAGTTATCAGCTCAGCGAGTTAATCGAGAAAAAGAACGTCGTCCTATCGTTTTACCCGCGCGACTTCGGGCGTGGCTGAACGGCGCAAGTTTGCTCGCTCCGTGATGAGTCGAGTCGTTTGGCAAAATACGATGCCCAGATTTTCGGGATCACCCACAATGACGCAGATTCGCGTCAGAAATTTTCTGAAGAAAACCAGTTGAACTTCCCACTTTTGGTAGACGCTGGACGCAATCTCGCGCTTTTGTACGGTGCAACAGATGCCTCCGATGGCGCAATCCAACGGTCCGCTATCATCATTGATAAAACAGGGAAGATTGTAGAAATTGATAAAGCGGTCAACGCCAGTACACACGGAACAGACTTAGTTAACTTCTTCCAAACTTTGGAAACATCAAATTAATAGATGGTGCGTAGCAATTTATCAACAATTCCGGCAGGCATTGCGTGGGGAACCTCTGTTCTGTTCAGCCCATTTTTGGTGCCAATCGTCACGGCTGTCGGTGTTGTCCAAAAGCATTCGGACCCGCAAAACGCCCTGCGTTGGTTAGCGATTGTTGTGCTATTTGTTACTGTATTGCCAGCACTCTCAATAGCACTGATGGTGCGGTTTGCGAAAGTGAGCGATTTTCATCTGCAGAACAGAGAGGAACGGCTCTTACCTTTATGCTGCACGCTTGTGAGTATGATTATCGGTACGGTTCTACTCCATCGGCTCGGTGCGGCACGTGAAATTGTTTGGGCAGGTATCGCTTACATCACGAATAGTATCATTTTCTCGGCGATTACCCCGATCTGGAAAATCAGTTTTCACAGTAGCGTTGCCACCGGATGTGTCACTGTGCTTGTCATGCTCGTTAACCCGCAATTCGGCTGGCTATTTCTGTTGATTCCATTGATTTCATGGGCGCGGGTCTATCGAAAACGTCACACGCTCCTCCAAACCGTTGTCGGCGCGGTACTTGCTGTTGGGAATACGGTGATTGTTCTATATATGGCGCAACTTGGAAGTCAAACTTGAAGCAGAATATTAGACAGACTTGCAGACTTGGTAGATCGTCTACCGTACGCTCCATAAACAGGAACAGCATCCATGCTTTAGCCGTAAGTCATCGTGCCTGTCTGAGAGGTGGCAAATTATCCCAATCGCACTCTAAGCAGAAATCGGCTTCTCTACCGAGTCGGCGTACGCTGCCGCCACACTCAGGGCACTTATTAATGCGAGGCGAGTTTGTATCTTCGGTGCTCGGTGGAAACATAAGCAATTGTTCTATAGGTAAAGGTTGCTCTCTTTGGCCAACAAGTTGGAGTTGTAGACTCTCAATTATATCGCGGGTATCCAGTTTAAATGGCGGTGGTGAATTCTCGACGAGGTTAATAAAATCGCTACGGTAGACCCGAATAGTGTTTTCTTCTCGTACCTGCCGTATAAAAAGTGTATATTTATCAGGTGCTACCAAATAAGCTGCAGTATCCAAGATGTGTCTGCGGGGTTTGAGTGTTATTTCGTATCCGCCATAGTGGAAAATAGAGGGGTTTGCGTCAGGCTGCATCTGGCAGATTTCAAAGAGTTCATGGGAACGCGAGGTGGAAAGGATCAATGCATATTGCTGGCAAGGATGGTGCGCGAGGCGTTCAAATGGCAGAAAATCTTCAGGTTCAGCATTATTTCGGAGAAACGCGATAAAGGTCGTGTAAGCGTTTTCGGTGGCTTCGTGCAAGATTACTTGGCTTAATCTTCGTGCCTCTGGCGTACGCGGCACATCAGCCCGGTTAATCTCCCGGGCGTAAAGTTCAACTTGCACATTAACGTCAATAGACTGACTTTCAGCATTGATACGCTGCAGGCGTTCTATAGGTTGATCCGCGATTTTCAAGACAAAAGGTAACATAGCACCCACTTAAACTCCTTAAACGAGAGATGTAATAAGTGTACCATAGATGCGGATCTTTGTCCAGTCCAATTGAGGAATAGTTGTCAGTCGGATTTTTTTCAAAAAATCTTTCAGTTTTCAGAGGAATAGTAACCAGAAATACCATACGCACATTTAGCGTTATACACCTTCAGAAAGGAACAGGTTATGTCAGGGCACTCTAAATGGTCAACGATCAAACATAAAAAAGCGGCGAACGACTCCAGACGCGGTAAACTTTTCTCAAAGTTAGTCAAAGAAATTACAGCGGCTGCGCGGATCGGTGGTGGTGATATAGACACTAACCCGCGACTGAGAACCGCTATTGCCGCCGCAAAATCGAGCAATGTCCCCAACGATAACATCGCAAAAGCGATTCTTCGGGGTACCGGTGAACTTGAGGGTGAAACCTACGAGGAAATTCTCTATGAAGGTTACGGCCCCGGTGGTGTCGCCGTGATGATAGAAGTCTTGACGGACAACCGGAATCGGGCCGTCGCAGCGATCCGACATGCCTTTAGCAAACACGAAGGCAGAATTGGGGAACGCGGCTGTGTCGCATGGGGATTCAATAAATGTGGATTGATCGTCGTCACACCTGACAGCATTGATGAAGAAGAATTGTTTATGACCGCGGTTGAAGCCGGTGCTGAAGATGTAACCGCTTCCGAAACAGGCATGGAAATCGTTACACCGTTTGAGATGTTCGATAGCATCCTAACAACAATCCAGGAAACATCTGCTGAAGTTCAACTCGCTGAAATTAGCATGATTCCACAAAATACGGTGAAACTCGAAGGGAAAGAAGCGGAACGGATGTTACGCCTCATGGATGCCCTCGATGAGCTCGATGATGTTCAAAAGGTTTATGCTAATTTCGATATCCCCGACAACCTTTTGGAGGCTGCAGCGTAATCTGTGGAAAGGGACATCAAATGCAAAATCCACCTCCTGCAACCGCAAGGCACCCTAAAAAAATAATTCTTGGCATTGACCCCGGCATTGCGAATACTGGATACGGCGTGGTTGAATCTCAGGCGAATCGCCATACCCCGCGGGACTTCGGCAATATTAGGACCAGTCCGAAAACAGCATCGGAAGTACGACTGAAACAAATTTACGATGCCGTAACGCGTTTGATTGCGGAACACGCTATTGAGAGTGTCGTTCTTGAGGATATTTTTTTTAGTAAAAACGTAAGCAGTGCCTTCGCCGTTGGCGAAGTCAAGGGCATCGTGAAACTTGCGGCGGCAAATGCGGATTGTCCGGTTACACTATACACGCCTACGCAAGTTAAACAGGCGATTGTTGGTTACGGAAAAGCCACGAAACCGCAGATGCAAAAGATGGTGCAGGTATTGCTGAAACTTAAGGAACCGCCTCGCCCGGATCACGCGGCAGATGCGCTTGCACTTACACTTTGCCATGCGCGTTCTTATAAAGTGCTTGAACTCCGTAAAAAATTGACGCAGTAGCTTTCGCGTCCCTCTGTCCAAAGGAATGTTAAGATGATCGCTTATATCAAAGGCATTATCGTCCATAAAGAGACAAAACAGGTTATTGTAGATGTCAACGGTATCGGGTATATGCTTGACGTACCACCGAGAGTTGTAACGGGTTTACCCCCGATAGGTGATACCGTTACCTTCTATACATATTATTCCCAAAACCGTGAAAACAAGATTACGCTCTACGGGTTTCTTTCACGGGATGCACTCAAAGTTTTTGAATTGGCACTGACTGTGTCCGGTGTCGGACCGGCACTCGCGCAAAACATCGTTGCGCGGTTGTCACCTTTACAATTCCAACGTGCTGTTAACCGCGAGGAACTTACTACATTGATGCGGGTGCCACGTTTAAGCAAAGACCTTGCGCAAGTTATCATTACTAAACTGAAAAAGAATATCGCGAAAATGAAATTTGAAGGCGACACCGACTCTTCAAAATCCATGGATCCAGATGCGGGGGTAATCGAAATGCTTGTGAATCTTGGTGCATCAGAACTTGAAGCAGAACAAGCCGTCGAAAAAGCACAAAAAGTCCTCGGGGACTCTGCACAACGGGAAAACTTAATCAAACAGGCACTGCGTTATATCCGAAATTAGTTTTTAGTTTTCAGTTGTTAGGTAAGAGCTTTTCGTTTAACGAACCTCTCTTGTAACTGATAACTGAAAACTATCCAAGGACAAAACGAAATGGATAACGATAAAATATTAGATTTATCTGAAGATGATGATTTCGGATATAGTCTTCGTCCGAAAACGTTGAACGAATTTATCGGACAGGAGAAAGCGAAAGAGCAGCTTCGCATCCACATTGAAGCCGCCAAACAGCGCAGCGAAGCCTTGGAGCACGTCCTCCTTGTGAGTCCACCGGGTCTGGGGAAGACGACACTCGCAAGAATCATCGCGAATGAGATTCAGAGTAATTTTAAACAGGCGATCGGGCCTGTTATGGAAAAGTTAGATTTAGCCTCAACCCTGACGAATCTCGAAAAGGGAGATATTCTCTTTATTGATGAAATCCACCGGGTGAAAGGGTATGTGCAAGAATCACTCTATCCCGCGATGGAAGATTATCAACTCGATTTAACGATCGGTCAAGGTCCAGGGTCGGATGTTATGCAAGTACCGCTGGATCCATTTACACTCGTTGGGGCGACAACGCGCGAAGGCTTGTTAGCCGGTCCTTTCCGAGATCGGTTTGGTATTCGCATTCACCTTGATTATTATGCAGCAGAAGACATCCAACAGGCAATCCGTATCAACAGTGAAAAGCTCAAGATTAATACCGATGAAGACGCAGAATATGCCTTAGCTCGCCGCTCGCGCGGCACGATGCGCATTGCCAACAAACTACTCGCCAACGTTAGGGATTATGCTGAAGTCAAAGGCGATGGTATACTTTCGCTTGAAATAGCAGAGGAGGCACTCGAATTCTTTGGAATTGACGAACGTGGATTAAACGCCCAGGATTACGCCTACTTTCAGACACTCATTGAGAATTTCAGCGGACGTGCGGGGCTTAAAGCACTCGCTGTCGCGCTCAGTGAGGATGAACGCACTATTTCAGAGGTTTACGAACCTTACTATATTAAAGAGGGGTTCTTAGCGTTGACACCCGGAGGACGGGTCGCAACGGATGCAGCTTATGCGTACTTTAACTATCCCGTAAGTTCGCAGGCATCGTTGTTTAATTCTTTTTAAATTCTGGCAAGGTCTCTATTTCACCCATAGTTATGAAACTCACAGATTTCGATTACCACCTCCCTCCTGATCGGATCGCGCAAAGCCCGCTTCAACAGCGTGATGCATCACGACTTTTGGTAGTTGACCGTGACACCTGTGCTTTTCATCATATCCAGTTTTCGCAGATTGGGGACTACTTACCGAGCAAAACCGTGTTAGTTCTGAACGATACGCAGGTTATCCCTGCACGGTTAATCGGTCATAAGATTGGAACCGGCGGCAAGATAGAACTCCTGCTCATCCGCGAAAAGGAACCGGATACTTGGGAAGTGCTCGCGAAGCCGCGGCGGAGCCTCCGAATCGGTACACAAGTAGCGTTCGGTAACAGTAAACTGATAGCCGAGGTGCTTGCGAAACCAGATGATGGGCACTGTATCGTTCGCTTTGACTATGCCCCTAACGACGCGTTTTTGAGCATCCTCACAGATGTCGGCATGATACCTTTACCGCCTTATATTCGCCGTCCACCGAATGCCGAAGATAAGGTACGCTATCAGTCAGTCTACGCGGCGAGTGAAGGTGCCATCGCTGCCCCGACAGCGGGGCTGCATTTTACACAAGAATTATTGGCGAAATTGAAAAGTAACGGGATAGAGATAGCAACGTTAACACTGCATGTCGGACCTGGAACGTTCCAACCGGTGAAAGTCGACAATATTCAGACGCACAAGATGCACGCTGAATATATGCACCTCACTGAAGCAGAAGCGAACCGAATTCGCACGGCACGGGATGCGGGGGCGAAAATTGTTGCTATCGGGACGACAGTGGTGCGTTCGCTCGAAACGGCTGGTGCAACGGGAACTGTCTGTCCTTATAGCGGCTATAGCGAACTTTTTATCTATCCCGGACACCAATTTAACGTGGTAGATGCATTGGTTACGAACTTCCATCTACCGAAATCAACCTTACTCATGCTTGTGAGTGCCTTCGCTGGACGTGATTTGATTCAGAAAGCGTATCAAGAGGCACTCCAACACAACTACCGTTTTTACAGTTATGGCGATGCCATGCTGATTCTTTAGGAGACACTTATGGACGCAATAACAGGTATGCTCGTTCCGTTTATCGCAATAGGGGCAATTTTTTATTTTCTGCTATTCCGACCTGAACAAGCTAAACGCAAAAAACACCAGAATATGCTGGAAAATCTGTCTAAAGGCGATGAAATCGTAACCAACGGCGGGCTTCACGGCAAGATTCTTGGGCTCAGTAATGATAAAAACACGATTCTCATTGTCGTCGGAGAATTGAATAATCAAGAGGTAAAGGTTCAAATTTCCCGGAGTGCTGTCGCTTTTCTGAAAAAAGGTGGCGAACTCATTGAAGGTGAGTAGTACTACGTCTATCTTTACCTTGTAGGCGCGGCTTCAAACTGCGCCTACGGAAACACGATTTTCGCCTATAATTTCAGATATAACAAAACAGTGCAGTACAACTGATTTTTTATTACTTTTTCGGCCAAACTCTATGCTTTAGTGCTCTTTCCAGTAAAGGGTGTGGCCCTCGCTGTACGTTCTGATTAAATTTTACTGCAATTCAGAAGGAAACATTAACATGACAAATCAACAGATAATTTCCAAGGTCCTTGATAAAAATCAGAAAAACGGGTTATTGACAGGAAATTGTAAAGATATCTTGGCTGAAATCCCCGATGAAAGCATTGATTGCGTTATTACTTCGCCTCCGTATTGGCAAATGAGAAAATATCGCACCAATGGAAACGATGCGGATTCGATGATTGGTGAGGAAAAAACACCTGAAGAATATGTGAAAAGACTTGCTGGAATCTTTCTCCAGATAAAGCGGGTATTAAAATCGGATGGCTCAGTATGGTTGAATCTTGGCGATAAATACCATAACAAAAATCTAATGGGAATGCCTTGGCGGGTCGCTCTCGCTTTGCAAAACAATGGATGGATACTTCGCAATGATGTTATATGGCATCAAATGAAAGGAACACAAAGTGCGAAGGATAGACTCAGAGATGTTCATGAACACATCTTTCACTTTGTCAAAAGTAAAAAGTATTATTACGACACTGACGCTATCAGGATTAAACCGAAAAAACTTCCAAAAATCAATGGCAAAAAAATTATTTCTGCTACAGGCGTTAGCGGGAAAAAATATCGTAGACAGATTCTTGAATCTAAGGAATTAAATGAACAAGAACGCGCAGCAGCGATAAAAACACTTGATCAGACGTTAGAGAAAATAAAGGTAGGCGAGCTAGTCGATTTTAGAATGACAATTAGAGGCGCACAACGCACCTACCACAGCGACAATTTGGAGGTTAGCGGACGCGCCAAAGAATTAAAAACAAAAGGCTTTTATATTATGACAAGCACCGCCAAAGGGCATTTACCCTCTGATATTTGGAACATTGTTCCAGAGGATGAATGGAGAAAAGATGTGCACTACGCTGTATTTCCGACTGAGTTATTGGAATTGCCGATTAAAGCGACCAGTCGAATCGGCAGCGTTATCCTCGATCCTTTTATGGGCACAGGAAGTACCTTAATAGCTGCCAATCAACTCAATAGACAAGGACTTGGAATTGAGCTAAGCGAAGAATACGTAGAAATCGCCAGAAATCGGTTAAACCCCGCTCAATTGACCTGGTAATTTTAATCGCTTGTTGATATTCTTTTCAAACTCGCTGATGGTGGGAAATTCATCTTCAGGAGCCCCACCTAATATTTTCCGAATACCTTCTATATCTGTACTCAGTCGCTTGTCAAATTTTAGTTGCCAAGCCTTTGAACTTTTATCCCATATCATCCGAAATGTACAAAAATGGATAGCATCGTTATCCGTCGCCTCACGTAAATCCTGGGCATCAGTAGTAGACTGAATATAAGCCAACCCGACATCTTGAATGACAAACACAATTTTTTTGCCCCAACTCTCCATCACCATTCCCTTTTTATAAACCTGCTGCATCATTGTTTTGACAAACTCATTCGCCCAATTGATTCCATATTTATAAGTTTCCTTTTGAAAGTGCCCAGTCTGTTTAAAGTCTATAACTGCTGGCCAAGGCGTTCCAGTCGTTCCAGCTGCCTGAAATTCAACACACAAAAAATCTTCTATTTCTTCTTCTTTCATTTTGGCGGCGACAAAATCAATACTTCCTGCCACCCCGCAAGACACTTCAGATGCCCATCTTATCTGATAACTATCCGGCAAATCGCCAAAGTATAATTCCTTAAGCGTATCGTAGACGATTGCTTCTTCAAGACGGTGGGGGCATACAATAACAGGCGTTATCTTTTCAAGAAACTTGCCTTTGTAGCCAAGCGTGCAAACCCCAATTTTAACTTCAGGTTGACTTTTTCGAGGTTTTTTACATTCACCATTTAAAAAGGGACAGAACTGTTCCTCACGTTTCGCTTGTACAACCGAGTCTTTGTTAGTAAAAGGGTAACCAAATATTTCCGTTGGATGCCGAGTAAATTGGGGTTCGTTCATGGCATTTTTCTCCTATTAGTGTCGAACTATCACAAATTTGGCTGTACCCACAACTGGTAGCCAACGCCTTCAGACGTTAGCAACACAATGCTATTCTGCTCTGGAACAGCGAACACATCGTTGTGATACAATTGCACGCGTGCCGTCTCAGTGGTACGCGTGACATTGAAAACAGCAACACCATCTGCATTTCGGAATCGATGGAGGCAGATCGCTTCCGATGCGTCAGGTATTGTTGGGGTATCTCTGACGCTTGCTGCCGAATCATCTGAAAAGACATTCTCCCAAATTCTAAGGTGCGTCTCATCTTCATCTACTGCCTCACCCGCCTCAAGGATAATCGCTGCGGATTCCGCGTGAGACGGCACTTTACACACTGCGATTTCGACTCCCGTTTCATTTGCGAGAACTTCATAAGTTGTGTGATGTGGGATATATGCGATACAGGCCTCCCCTTGGAAAACATTTGGACGCTCACCCAAAATCCCGTACGCTTTATTGCCGTTATGTCCGACCAATAAAGTACAGTCTCCGCCTAATGCAATCAGCGCGACTTCAGTATCGTCAGAATGATCAAAGAAGGTTGATTTGGAGGTAAGGGTAAGAATCCCGAAATGGAGTTTCGTGATGCCCATCTCGCCCGGCTTCACGATTTCGGTGTATCCGTCGGTAGGTGTGTAATTTTTAGATGCCGACATTTTTTAATTTACTTTGCGGTTAAACAGCGGGCAATTAACAATTAACACGCATTTCTTAAATCCTGCTTCGCAGTGAGAACCCTTTCATTTTTCATTACGGACTACGGGTTTTGGATATTCCTAATTTTCTTTGGATTGAAAATCCGAGAGATGTTCAACGAGGCTTGCTAATGGAAGTCCAACGACATTAAAATAGCACCCTTCAATGCGACGAACGAAAGCGGCACCGCGTCCTTGAATGCCATAAGCACCCGCTTTGTCTGATGTCTCTCCGCTTTCAATATAAGCGGTTATCTCAGCAGCATGTAACTGCCGAAAGTAGACTTGGGTTGTTTCTGCCCAAACCCGCTCCTGTCGGGTTGCTGCGTCAATTAATGCCACGCCTGTCACAACTTCGTGGCGAGTGCCGTTAAGGCGCGACAACATCCCCCATGCGTCCGCATCGTCAGTGGGCTTACCGAGGAGTTCCCCATCTAAAGATACTAACGTATCGGCTCCGAGAATCAGACCGTGATCGTAATATTGTGTAACAGCTGTAGCCTTTAGCAAGGCGAGTTCTTGTGTTACCTCACTGACAGGCTTGTTTGCGTGGACGTTGGGCGGTGGTTCAACAATATCACTCGGATGTATTTTAAATGTTAACCCAATCTGTGATAGCAACGCTGAGCGTCGAGGCGATGCAGAGGCTAAAATCAGGTGCGGAACTTCTACAATACATTCGCGCGTTTGCATGCTATTTTAGACAATACCATTTTGTATCTTGTCCCTCGTGGATTTGCAACAGATTCGCCTGGACCAATTCTTGAAGCCCGTTTTCAATATCTGCCTTAGAAAATCCGATTTTTTGAAGAAGCGGGTCACGGCGTGGCATGCGAAACCACTCGGGATTGTCGGAAGAACGATATCTTTTTTTAAAGACCTCCAAAGCATTGTACAAACGCAACGTCCTTGGAGGCAATCCAACAAGTGGGTTAATCTCAGCAAAGGATTGGAGCGATTCGTTCGGCATTGCTTCAGTCCATAGGTAAGCAGAGTTATTCATACTATGAATAACGTATGTAATTGAAGACTGGTTACAAAAAGTTATCAATGCCCTTTGGTCTCTTTTCGGTATATGAATATCGCAGCGTCTTGTGATGTAAGCCCCCAGAGTTATTCAGTTTTAGGAAATTATAGAGTTTCTCGTCTTTTTTCGGATCCGGTGCGGTTAGGAAACCGCACCTACTGGGTCTGAGGTTCCAAAATTGGACTAAAAAACGGAGAACTGAATAGCTCTGCGTAACTATCCCGCGCCTTTCTCTGTCTGGCATCAATTTTGCGTAAACAGTGGCTTGAAAATGAGAAGATCTCGTTTCCATTAGTTTCGCTCCCGCTTGAGTTCGTCCACGAGGGCCGCGGTTTTCTTCGGAACCGAGGAACCGACTCATGTGGTTAGGGTTTGCGCTGCCTGCCTTGATCTTTACGTTAAACGGACTCCATGAAATCTGGCCCCAAATTCCGAATCTCCCGCTGAGGCACGTACTCAATCAATACTTTACAGAACGCCCGTTCAACGCTATGGTCTACACACCGATTTTTCTCTCTTTCGCGGCGATAGGCTTTTTTATTTCCTTCCCACGCAACTACTTTTCAGTCTGTGGTTCTTCTTTCTGTGGTGCTATGCAGCTGGACTGACTTTAGGGTTTGCGGCATTTGAGATACTGGTTTATATCTGCCTTGTTGCGGTTGTGATGGCACGTAGTACGGCGGAAGGTGGGTTGCTAATGACAGAAACATCGTTTCGCCCCTTAGATTTGTATCAACTCGTTGCGAGCAAAGCCTCATTGGGCGCGCAGAGTCTAACTGTGCTGTCGTTCCTCGATGCGATTTTCACTCGCGATCAGCGCGGGTTAATCCTGACAGGTTTCCTTGACGGCTTAAAAATCCGGGATCGGGTCGGAATGTCTTATCGGTCGTTGGTAGGGGTGTTCGTATTAGGTTGGACGTTAGCGTTCATCACCGCAGCAGCCCTCCATCTATGGCTTCCCTATACTCACGGTGCAAACTATATGTATAGCTACACGTATCGCGGGAATCCGCTTTGGGCACTTCAGGACAACGTTGCGGCGATAGAAGGGTTAGGCGCGGACCTCCGCACAACCGGCGGACTCTTTTTCGGGGTAGGCATATTTGTGACGACTGGCTTGGTCATCTTGAGAATGTTATATTGGTGGTGGCCCCTGCACCCACTTGGCTATGCGTTATCGGCTTCGTGGACACTGATTGTATTCTGGTTTCCCGTCTTAATCGCGTGGGGCATTAAAACACCGCTTCTCCGTTACAGTGGGATTCGTCAGTATCAGCGGTTTCGCCCTTTCTTTTTAGGCATGGTCTTCGGGGAATTCAGCATGGCGGTTGTGTGGTCGCTCATCAGTTGGGCGGCAAATGTCCCAGCACCGTTCTTCCCGTGGCCCTGAACATTTTTTAATTATACCTTGCGGATAAGTATCGGTACTTGAAAATGTAGCAGTTTTCGCATTCGAGTCGCCTGCGCCGTTGTTGCAGGCTTGGGTTTTATTCGACTTTCCCAAACTAACAGTTTATGCTATAAGGGGTTGAGATTTAACCGAAAACCCGCATTCTCACAGTGAAACAAACGGACACAGCGGACCAGGGCCATAAATTAAAAAATTCACGCGGCAGTCCGATTGCGTGCTGTAACTTCCCATGTGCCCCGACAATACCCATCGGTATCTATGACGTAGTAAAATGGATGCAACGCGACACACGGACAGATATGCGTCGGACAGACGTAAATTTCTTGCCCAATGTGCATTGGTGTGCTGTCAGGAACGTTGATTGCCCAATGCTCCTCGTGCTGCTTGTCTACCTCAGCGTTCTCAACATTCAAAATGATCCCGCGCACGCCATCGGGATCTGCGGCGATGGCTTTATGCCCCAAATCAAGGGTAATTCTATGGGGTGTCGGAATACTAATCACACGGCTCAGGAGCAGTGCTGCAGGCGTAAAACCGAGGTCGGGAAAGTGGGTTGTATAGCCATAGTCGTGGAAAACGAAAGTCCCCGGTGATGCTTCTACACCCGGTGTCTCGGCATACATTGGAAATGTCGGTGTGCCGCCCATTACAATTAATGGCACGTCCAGTCCTTTGGCTGCAAGTTTATCTTGCATCTCTGCGACCTGTGCGAGACTTTTGTTGCAGGCTGCTTTCCGCTCTGCGACATTTTCATCGTGGATGTGCCCATCGTAGACGTGTAATCCGGACGGTTGCAACCCTTCTGCTGCTTCAATCTGTGCGTAGACATCTACAGCAGCATCACCGACCGGTATCCCTGTGCGGTTCATCCCTACGTCTACATCTAACATGACTTTGACTGTTAAGCCAAACTTCGCCACTTCCGCCGAGAGTGCCGACACTGCCTCTGTATGGTCAACGATGACTTTGAAATCTGCATCGGGATATTGCCGCTGTAGCGATACAAAACGGTTGACGTTTGGTCCTACCATCTGATAGGCGATTAGAATATCCTCTATGCCGTTCTGTGCCAGCATTTCTGCTTCTCGTAATGTGGCACATTTATGCTTAAGGATACCGGCATCCCGCTCCATTGCGATAATCTCCGCGGTTTTATGCGTTTTGGCATGTGGTCTGAGCTTTGAAACATCTCCACCAACAGTAGCAATTGCATGTTCAATGTTCTGCTGAACCTGCGCGAGATAGACGACAAGCGATGGGCTCGGTATCGTCTCAACGTTCTGAATACGGTATTTTTTATCCATAACTGCACCTCTTTTCTTGTTGTAGTAAAGCCCATAATTATTTAGACGCGCGGTTGACCGTAGGGGCTGGGTTACCCAGCCCCTACGAGTGGATAACGTTATCGTGGAGTGTCAACTTATTTTCGTGCTTTACTATAAAATACCACAGTTATTCCCTTAACACTCATCACGTTATACAATCAGCTTAATGTCGCAGTACGCAAGATGATCCGATCTTCGGTCCAATTATCGCGATACCATGTACACGCCTCAAAGGTGTCGTTAAGTGCATCCATGCGTTGCTGCAACATTGCCCGGAACTGCTCTCGGAGTTCGGTCGATTTAGGGTTATCAATCAGATTACGGGTTTGGAACGGATCGGCGATATTATCGAAAAGTTTCTCACTGCGATCTGGACGGTGGACGGCGTAGGTATGCTGTTTTGTGCGAAGTGCTCGCCACTCGTAACCGTCTTCCCATTTTGCGGTACACCCCATGCCTTGCATGAACGCTGCATCGGGTTCATCAGTGGGTTGATTAAAAGCAGCGTTGCTTAGATCCGTGCCTTCAACATCTTCTGGGATTGGCAGATCCAGCATGGATAGCAACGTCGGCATGATGTCCGGTGTGTTGAGGCAAGCGTCTGAGACGTGTTGCTCTGGGATTTGCTTTTGCCATCGGACGAGAAAAGGCACGCGGACAGCCTCTTCATAAAAGATATTTTTTGCGCGGCGACCCTGTGCTCCAAACATTTCACCGTGATCAGATGTAAAGACAAAGATTGTATCATCGCGTAATCCAAGGTCATCAATGGCACGAAGCAGCCGCCCGATATTCCGATCCAGATTGGTAGTCATTGCGTAGTAGACGCGCATCCATTCAGGGATTTGGGTCCTTTGTTTAGGGGACATAATTGCCCACGTATCACCGTAAGGGTCATTCTCATCACGATAGTTGGGTGGCAGCGGGAATTCAACGTCTCGGAACATCTCATAATCAGCGGCTGGAACGTTGTCTTGTGTCCATGGATCGTGCGGTGTCCCGATTGAGAGGAAAAGCGCGAACGGGTCATCCGTTATTGATACCCTTTGCAGGTAATCAATCGCCATATCTGTCTGTCCATCCGGTTCATATCCGGGCAGTACGATCTTTTCAGGCGAGTCTTTGTGATAATATGCGTCAAAATAGAGATGATGAAAATTGTATGCTGACCACTCGCCATCGAAACCGAGTCGATGCTGTCCGGGTGGAATGTAGGAATTATTAGGGTCGTTGTGTCTCCCTAATTGATTTGCCCACAGATGCCATTTTCCGATGTAACTCGTCTGGTAGCCGTTGCGATGCAAGACATGCCCGAAGCAGTCATGGTTTGGGTTCATACGGAGCTCATTAATCGCCATGCCGGTGCTACTGGCGTATTTGCCGGTGAAAAGTGAGGCGCGATAGGGCGAGCACATCGGGCTGCCAGAGACAGCGTTGCAGAAATCGGCACCCTCTGTCGCAAGTTGGTCAATATTAGGTGTCCGTGCGCGGCTATCTCCAGCGTACCCACACGACTGGTAACGGAGCTGATCGGCGAAAACATAGACGAGATTCGGTCGCTTATTCGTTGAACGAGACATCAAAACACTCCGATGCAAGAATTATTGCGATTTATGATGTCTATAGCATAGCATACTCCGGTAGGTCCTTCAAGGTAAAACTCGGCAATCGGAAGTGGGCGGCTACGGATTAGGAGGCTTTCTCCACTGTCCATCAGTGACCTGATCTATCAGAATGCGGGCTTTTTGACTTGCCCGAACTTGCTTTTCGATTTCAACTGGATCCCACTCTGCTAATAGTTGTGCCTCAAGTTCTTGGCAAACCGCCTGATGTGCCTCGTCATTGACGAGATTCCGGAATTCGTCTGGATCCTCGGCGATGTCGTAAAGTTCTGGGGGGGCGCCGAGGCTATAGTTGAATTTATAGTCCCCCTTCCGTAGCATCGCCATTGGTCGTTCGACACCGTGCGCGAGGTATTCGGAGAATGCGAAATCTTTCCAGTCCGTTCTGGTGCGCTGCATCAAAGGCAAGAGACTATCGCCATCAAGTTGATGCATAGGCTGCGCGCCGGCAATATCAACAAGCGTTGCCGTTAAATCTACAAGCGAAACGACTTTATCAATTTGTCTACCGGCAGACACCTCATCAGGGAACATAATTTGTAGGGGAACACGCGCAGATGCTTCATAGAAGTTTGATTTCCGCCACATGCCGTGCTCACCATTCATTTCACCGTGGTCGCTGGTATAGATGACAATAGTATTTTCCGACTGCCCGGTCTCCTCAAGTGCTCTGAGCAAGTTGCCAATTTTTTCGTCGAGATAGGTAATCAATCCATAATAGCCTGCGCGTCCACGACGGACGAGTTCTTCGGGAAAATCAACACATCCGAACATGCGTCGCATCCGTTGATAGACAGGGGGCTGGTTTTCGAGGTGTCCCTCTGGAATGTTGGGGAGATCAATCTCGTCAAGCGGGTAGAGGTCCCAAAACCGTTGCGGTACGATGAGCGGGAAATGCGGTGCGATAAACGAGACGTTGAGTGCCCACGGTTGCTTCTTCCGAGCAGGCTCTCGGAGATATTTTAGAGCCTCTGTTTCCGCGAGGTCATCGACTTCAATCTCTACGGTTGTTCCGGGACGTGCTTGCGAGAGTCCTTGCCATGGACGGTTTGCTGGTGGTGTACCGTTATCCCAGTCTATAAGTGCGTGCTGTCGTTCTGCGTGCAGATCGCGGGCGAGTTGTGCGCGAAATCCGTGGAGCTGATCCATGCCGCCGAAATGCTGTTTTCCTGAGAGCACAACGTCATAACCTACCGAGCGTAAGAGGTGTGCCCATGTGACAGCATCTGGACGCAGCGGTGCGGCGTTGTCCCACGCGCCGATTTTGTGGATATACTGACCTGTCATAAACGACATCCGAGATGGCATACAGAGCGGTGAATTGCAGTAAGCGTTTGTGAAGGTGACACCGTCTTCAGCGAGTCTGTCCATGTGTGGCGTTTGGACAAGCGGGTGTCTGTACGGACCGCTATACATCGGTGCGTGTTCATCGGACATGATGATGAGAAGATTGGGGTGTTGTTTTGCGGGCATGGTATCTGTTTCACTCAGGAGAAATGACAGTGAATAAAGCAACGCGTACCCCAAATTGAAGTGCGTCCTGCTCCCTTTGACCCTGGAATTGGTTTATCCACATCGGTGAAGTTGGGAGTACCTCTTGCTGTGCCGACATTGCAGCGTGGTCTTCAAATGGTTGATTTTTCACCTTGGGCGGAGTTTGCGTTTGGCCAGCGCGTTGCGTTAACATTGTAGCTATGTCTTTAGGTAATTTAACGCCAATTGACTTTTCAAAATTTACCACGTTTTGTGGCTCATTACGAAATGAATTGATCCCGCAATTTCGAGCGGAGACGAGATCTGCTCTAGCTTTATCCCATTCGTGCTTTTGTAACCAAGCGAGAGCCCGATTGTAATAGACTGGTCCAAAGTCGGGTTCTAATTCTAATACTTTTGTATAGTCCTCAAGAACATGATCAAAATCGCCTTTGAGGACATAAGCGTTACCACGCTCGTGATATGCTTCGGCGTAGTCGGAATCTAATTCTATTGCCCTGCTATAGTTCGCAATAGCTGTGTCAATGTTCCCTTTGGCTTTGTAGGCTTTAGCACGGATAACATAGACATCAACAGCATCAGGCTGCAATTCTATCGCTTTGGTAAAGTCCGTAATGGCGCAATCAAACTCGCCTTTGTTAGCGTAGATGTTGCCGCGAATGAGATAGGCATTGGCAGCTTCAGGGTTGAGTTGGATCGCCTTGTCACAGTCTTTTATAGCGCGGTCAAACTCGTATTTGCCGCTGTAAGCGTTGCCGCGACAATAATATGCTTCCACACAGTCAGGTTGGTATTGTATCGCTTGGGTGAAGTCATCAATTGCTTTGTCAATCTCACCTTTCATGCCATAGGTGATCCCGCGATTGTAATACGCTTCAGCAGGATATCCGGTGAGTCTCATCGCTTGGTTATAATCTGCAATCGCCAGATCAAACTTACCCATCTTACGGTAAACATCGCCGCGGCGAATGTAGGCTTGGACAAAACCGGGGCTTCGTTCAACGGCTCTGCTAAGGTATTTTATAGCTTTTTCATAGTGTGCTAATTTCTTTTGGCTCGCCATTTTCTGAATCTCCTTTTTGTTCTTCGGTCGACCCAATATAAGAATCTACGTAAGTCTCTAAATGGATATCTTGATACCTAATGAAACCATGGATGTCGTTATAGATGGTTTCAACCGATATATCATGAATCTCTTGCAGGTACTCAAGCATAGATAGTTTAATCCCTGAAGGAATATTGATTATATCGTTATTATCAGGATTAATAAAGCCCTCAGGCGGTCGAACAAACACACTACTTTGAGCAACGACCCGGTTTATTGGTTCGGGCGGCTCCTTGGTGAACGGACTTAGCTGCTCCTTTCTTTGACAAATAATCCTGCCATCTTCACTAGCGAATTGTTCACATGCAAAGAAAAGCGCGACGAAGCAATTTGTTGTGAAATCAATGAGGTTGGTTTTCCCTCCGTAGTGTTGCATTTTGACGAGGAGTTCACAATCCGTGCTTGTTCTACGAAGATACTTTTTCGCATCCTCCAGCATCCCTTTTTGGACTACCTCTATATCAAATTGTTCCGCTGTAACATCAAAGTCTTCGCGTTCAAGGAAAACGCGATAGAGATTTGAGGAAACTGTCTCAAAGTGTTTTGATTCTCCGCGGTAGATGTACTCCTCGGCGTCCGCCTTTTCTTCTATTTGCCAGAGTATTTCATCAACTGTGCTTGGCTCGTTTTGGTTTTCTTTGCCCATTCACTTTCCTTTACAATCACGATGCTGTCTAAAAGGATAACATGTTTTGTGAAGGATATCAACCGAATTTAATTCGCTCCAAAATCGGGGTTACAAACCCCTCCTACAGGATTCTTCTTGCATTATTCTTTGTAAAATGCTATGCTGATTTTTCTCAACACATACAATACAAAGGAAAACTGCATGGGAACCGAAACCAGCCCTAATATCTTACTTATCACCAGCGATCAGCAGCATTGGAACACTTTGGGTTGCCTCAACCCCGAAATCCAGACCCCTCATTTGGATACATTGGCACAGCAAGGGACACTTTTCAACAGAGCCTATTGTCCGAATCCAACCTGCACACCGACGCGCGCATCCATTATTACTGGGAAGTACCCGAGTCAACACGGTGCTTGGTCCCTCGGCACAAAACTCTCCGAAGCCGAGCATACCGTCGGTGAAGACTTCATGGACGCAGATTATCGTACTGCCCTTGTTGGAAAAGCGCATTTTCAACCGCTCCACGGCACGGAGGAATTCCCGTCTCTGGAATCCTATCCGATTCTCCAAGATTTAGATTTCTGGCGGAGTTTCGACGAACCGTTTTATGGCTTTGAACACGTTGAATTGGCACGCAATCACGCCGACGAAGCGCACGTCGGACAGCATTATGCGATCTGGATGGAAGAGAACGGCTGCACGAATTGGCGAGATTATTTCGCGCCACCTACAGGGAACGCCCGCGGGCAATATCGAAAGTGGCCCATCCCAGAGGAATACCATTACGATACATGGATTGCGGAACGCACAAACGCACTCATGGAGGCGTACCAACAAAATGGCGAGAACTTTTTTCTTTGGGCGAGTTTTTTCGATCCGCACCCGAAATATCTTGTGCCGGAACCGTGGGATACAATGTATGATCCAGCAGAATTGACAGTCCCATCGGTAACTGAAGGCGAACATGATAATAACCCACCGCACTTCCAACTCACGCAACAGCAAAAACCCGATTTCTCCGCTTGGCGTGAAAGCGGAAAGGGTGTCCACGGTTTCAGGTCACATCTACACGATCGGGACGAACTCGCCAAAGATATTGCAGTCTACTACGGGATGGTGACGTTGATGGATAAGTACATCGGGAAAATCTTGGCGAAACTGGATGAACTCGGGCTTGCAGACAACACATTGGTCGTGTTCACATCCGATCATGGACATTTTTACGGACAGCACGGTTTGATCGCAAAAGGCGCGTTCCACTATGAGGACGTGATTCGGGTCCCGTTTATCGTGCGGTATCCGGGTGTTGTGCCTGCGGGAAAACAGTCGGAGGCATTGCAGACGCTGGTAGATTTAGCACCCACGTTTCTCAGTGCCACTGGTATTGATATTCCGCGCCCGATGACGGGTGTAGATCAGATGCCGGTCTGGTCGGGACAAGCGGAACAGGCACGCGATCATATCCTCGTCGAAAACCGTCACGAACCGACGACGGTACACGTTAAAACCTACGTTGATGATCGTTATAAACTGACAGTTTACTACAACCGAGACTATGGGGAGTTGTTCGATTTGAAAGCAGATCCTGGAGAGATCAATAACCTGTGGAATTCGGCTGAGCATGCCGAATTGAGGGCAGAAATGGTTATGAAGCTGCTGTTCGCCGAGATGGGAAAAGAACCGTTGTGGATGCCGCGGACTGCTGGGGCATAAACGAAGTGCCGCTATATCAACACAACTCGTAAGAATTGCAAAGGAAAAAGCAATGAGATTTAAGAAACTCAGAGGTTTTTTATGCCCCTTCTATGTTGTTCTGTGTGCTATGGTCTTTAATCAACAGAGCTTTGCTGGTACATGGACAGACGCTTTTGAAGATGACAATACGCAAGAATGGGAACTCTTTAATACTCTTGACGAAGAAGAGGCAAAATGGTGGATTGATAGAGGTGAGGCAGTGACTGAAACATTTGAACCTCACCATGACTTGCCCACCGTATGGTCAACAGGTGAACTTGATTGGAGAGCCTACTCGCTTTCATGTAGAGCCAAGTTGGTTAAAGCCAAGGATAAACCAGCCTCGTTCGGACTGATCCTGCATCAGAGATGGGAGGCATCTTCCTTCTACATATGTGAGATTTTTTACCTGTCGAAGACCGTCTATATTACAAAGCATACAGGCAGAGCATCAACACTCGGCGAATTCGATTTCGCAGCGAAACTCAATAGATGGTATGCCCTTACCGCATCTATTGACAGCAGCGGGAAACTTAAATTTCAAATTGATGACGAGGTGTTCACTGTTACTGACAAAAACCCGATAAAAAGCGGAAAAGCTGGGCTCATAGTCTCAGGTGCGCAGGCTCGGTTTGATGACGTTAAAATCACAGGGAGCAATATTCCAGACGGTGGTCCCGGAACCCTTCCCGTAGAACCGAGCAGCAAACTCGCTATTACATGGGGAAAACTCAAGCGTCAATAACAGGTATAGAGGCGCGCTTACCAGAAAAGCGGTAAATCAATACCGACGCTTCCAGTGCCAGCTGTCGCTTCCTGAGATAAGCGGACGGATGTCTTCTGGTAAGGTTTCAATAAATTCTGGGCTCACTTCGTTGCCGGGCCATTCGCGTACCATCGGTGGTGTGTAACCGGAGATGAGGATGACACGCTCTTTGTCGCTACGGATAGCAGTGGTGCTGTGAATCAACGCTTCGGCAAAAAGCAGGACGGAACCGGCGGAGGCTTCGACTTGGTAGATGAGTTTGTCATCCGAGAGTGCCGCTTCAATCATCTCGCTCTGATTCCACGTTAAGCGATGGCTGCCCGGTATGACGCATGTACCGCCATCATCGGGACCGACATCGGTAAGGTATGCAAGCGTTTTGACGAAGATGCAGTGGAACTTGTTCTGTTCTATATAAGTGCCCCACCCGTGTTGCGTCCCACGATGAAAACCGGTCGGGTTATAGCGGCGTTTGTGGAGTTCGTCCAGCTCTGTCTCTGGATTACGACTATTAATGATCGCTTCGGTTTCCTCAAGACGGACTGCGCCACCGACGACTTCTTCGACCAATGGCACGAGTTTTGGATGTGCAGCGTATTCCAATAACGCTGGATCATATTCAACAAGGTTGCCGAAAAGGACGTGGTGCTCTCCGCCCGGACGGGCATAGACACGCTTGGCATCCCGACCTTCGTCGGCTTTTATTTTATAGAGTGCGCCCTTCATACGCTCAATTTCATCGCTGTTTAGGACGTTCTCTAATAATACATAACCGTAGATGTCAAAGTGTAATCGCTGGGCTGCTGTGAGACAAACTGTTTCATTGCTCATGATTTTTTCCTTCGTAGAACTCTTCAATAAATTCCTCAATTTTTTGTTTTAGTTCATCGGAAATCGGATATGCATTAATTTCCTCTTGAATATCTTCACAAGTTTTACCATCTTCTTTTAACTTAACAAGTACTGCTGAGAGCACTTTCTCAAAGCCAAATTTGGTGAGTGCCCTTGAAATAAATGCTAAAACTCCCAACATAGCGATTCCACTAAGCATCCCAAAGGGTCCCAAGGCAGCAAGGGATGATGTTATCGCTGCCGCACCGACCCAAGGTGAATATGTTATTAAAATAACCAACACAAGGCCGGGGACTCCAAATCCGGCAATTAATCCCGCTATCTCACCTAACGGTAGGTCATCTGGACTTGGCACTCGTACCTCCCTTATAGAAGGAACCGCTTTTTTCAATGTATCAAAGGCATTTTTCAAATTCCACCACCACTCAGCCATAGACATATCTGGCATCCGTGTTTTTGCTTTAGTTTTCATAGCGTCAATAGCGTCTTGCAGATCCTGAATAGCCGCTCTCAATTTTTTCAATTCATCTAATCCCGCCTTACGTACAACCCCCACGGATCCTTTTAACTCTTGAATAGCTTTTTTAGGATCCGGTATCCGCTCTCTGTCTATAGATCGGATACCATCTGTTAACTCCCGAACGGTACTTAACAGATCCCGTAACCCTGTCCCCGCAGTGTGAATTCGCTCTCTCACATCTCGCATCAATTTCATAGTTTAAATATCTCCACCCTTGAAAAAATAAGTGAGTCCCTACAAATGCTGCCCCATAGGTGTCAATTTAGCGGTTTTTGATAGCGTTTTAGGAACTGTAGATATAAACATGCCGTCCCTACGGGACTAAGATTCTTAGTTGCCAACGCTGCTATAAACATTGCGTCCCTACGGGACTGAAGAAGGCTTTGAAATCTTCAAGGTTTCCGCGTAAAATCCGGTTCGGTTAGGAAACCGAACCTACCGGGGCTGGTAGTGAAGAGGTTATTGTTTCTAAAATTGACACTTACGGTGTCTTGATACGTCCCCAGAATGTGGTGAGTTTTCCGGTTGGGTCAACGGCGAGATCAAGCGCATCTGCACCTTCATAGACAAGTAGATCGTCTATATAGCCGGGGACAGTTATTCCCCATGTATAGAAAGCGAACCATTTAGCGGTGGGACCGAGGGCAGCATTCCGAAAGGCCAGTCCTTTTTCTGGCTTGGCACCCAACGCATCGTCCCTGTCATCACCTACAGAAAAATCAAATTCGCTTTTGCCGACATCGGCGACAATGTAGACGTACTTCCATGTATCGGTTTCAAAATCGCCAATGGGTTGCCATGCGGCCCCGTCGTAAAGTCGGACAATACCGGCATCCCAATTGATGTAGGTGCAGCCATTGTTTTCGCCGAAACCATCAGCAGTGGCGACTTTGAGATTGAAAGACCTACCGCCCCCTTCAATATACACATAGAATTCGACCGAAATAATGGGGTCTTCGGTTTCTATGGGGACACCGAGTCCGTCTCCATCCGCACCGTTTAAGATAGCGAGTGCTTTTTTATCGGTTTTGACGGTGTCGTTAGAAACTTCAAAGTCGCCGCCGATTGCCTCCCAATCTTTGGGTGGGTTACCGGTGGGGAATTCCTCGAATCCTGTTTGTACGAACACTTTTTGTGCGTCTGTACTTTCCGCTAAGACAAAAGTTAAAACCAAAGCAAGTGCCAAGAAAAAATATTGGCAAAAAGCAATCTTTTTATTTTTAGTCATCTCTATTCCTCCATTTAGGCTTTCACGGCATCCAGATATTCCACTCCCCTTTTTTCTCCCATTTGCGGCATGCGAGGCATAAACACAGATATCTAATTGCGAAGCGCGGAGAAGCACCGACGTTCATCGTCCCAGAGTGCGGTAATAGGTGATGAAAAAATAGGACATCCCCCTGTTTAGCGACGACTTCCATCGGTTCGCCTAAGTCCATCTCAGAAAAGAGTGCTCGGACATCGCGGACGTGGTTTGAGAATTCGGGATTTTTTTTGCGGAATTTACGAATGCGCTGCGGCCCTTCGGGCCATATCACAGTTGTTCCGCCGTGTGAATTTGCATCGGTGAGGTAGGTTAAACTGGTCGCTCGAAACGTCCCCGGGTCCAACCGGAAATCTCGGAAATCGCCATCTAAGTGCGGCGACGGGCTTTTCCACTTGCCTGAAACGGGGAACTGGTTGAGTGCCCAAATACCATCAGGACGTTGATCTTCACAATGTGGAATTTCTGGATATCGAGATGCAAGTTGTTTAAGAACAGTAAGATAATCAGGGGTACAACATGCCAATACGTCTGGATTGGTAACGCCGAAAAGTTCTATGCGATTCCCGGTAGACATCTGTTCCATGTAAAATCCAGCAAGTCCTGGACGCTTGAAATGTCGCCATGAATCAGGATTATCTGACTCCATGCCCATCATTTTCCACATCGCTGCCTCTGCTTTTGTGCCAGTCTCTTGTGGAATCAACCCAGAAAGGAGTAGGTAACCTTCTTCTTCAAATTGTGCTAACTGCTGTTTTGAAAGCATATTTTTATCTATCAGGTTTTCGCTCGATTTTGTCCTACTTCGCAGCGAGAACCAAAATCGGTTTTCGATTAATTTTCTGCACATTTGACCTATAGGCAATTATTAAATAGGTAACGGTGCCCAGGTACTTCTTTCGGCAATGCCGCCACGTTCAATCCTCAATCGTGAGTTGGGTAACATCAATAGACGGTTCAGGATACTTCATATCGAGTTTTTTGAGCGTCTCTACGATGCATTCTGTAATAACGAGGTTCCGATACCACTTTTTATTCGCGGGGATTATATACCAGGGTGCCCAGTCGGTACTACATTTTTGGAGCATCACTTCGTATGCCTGCATATAATGCTCCCAATAGCCGCGTTCCCGAATATCGGATGCTTCGACTTTCCAATGTTTTGTGGGATCACTAATCCGAGATTCTAAGCGTTCTTTCTGTTCATCCTTCGAGATGTGAAGGAAAAATTTCAGGACGACTGTTCCATTTTCAACGAGCATCTTTTCAAAATCGTTGATCTGCCGATACCGTTGGGACCAGACCTGCTCTGGCACCAGATCATGCACCCGAACAACGAGGACATCTTCATAATGCGAACGGTTAAAGATGCCGATCTTTCCCTTGGATGGAACGGCTTTGTGTGCGCGCCATAAGAAATCACGAGAGAGTTCATCCGCGGTTGGAACCTTGAAGCTAACAACATCGCAGCCTTGGACGTTGATACCCCCCATCACCTTCCGAATAGTCCCATCTTTGCCGCATGTGTCCATGCCTTGCAGGATGATAAGAAGTGCGTGTTGGCTTTCCGCGTAAAGCAGCCCTTGAAGTTCCAGCAGCTGCTTATGTAACTTTTTCAATCTGCGCTTCGTTTGACCTTTTTTTTCGTAAGTCCCAGTATACTCGGGCGCGTAATCGTCTAAGTTGATGAGCTCACCCGGCGTGACAATATTTTTACTTTTAAACTCCATAGTAGATTTTCCAATCATTTGTAGATTAACAATTAACAATAATACCGCATCCAATGCTGGCGAGGTTTGAAACCTCGCCAGCAAAAGTGTATCCTCGAACTACTGTGACAAAGACTCGTAGTAGTCATCAACGAGCCGTCGGTACTCAGGCGGGACCTCCTCTTTGGCGACTTGGAAGAGTCGTTTTTTCTCCTGAAGTGTGTTGAGTCGCTCTTCAAGTGCGGCTTCCAATTTCGTCAAGTCCCGAATAACGAATTCATAGTTAGGGAACGGATTTGAGCGATTTCCAGGGCGATAGTCCATAGTATTCAGCAGATCGAGCCAGAGTTCGTTAATTTCACGTCCGGATTCCCGCCCCCCGGCGCGTGCTTCTTGGTTCTCACCGTCCCCTTCAGCCTGCCCGGGCTGCTGTCCTTCCTGCCCAGGTTGTTGTCCGGGCTGTTGACCGGGTTGTTGTCCTTCCTGCCCATCTTGCATGGCTTGTTGCGCCTGTTGCATGCGCTCCTGAATCTGTTGCTGTTGCTCAGCGAGTTGTTGCTGACGGCGTTGTTGTTCTTCCGTCTGCTCTTGCCCGTCCATAGTTTGAAGTTCGCGTTGGATGTCCTCCATCTGTTCCCGCGATTGTTGAAGCTGCTGAAGTGCGGCTTCGAGCTGTTCTTCTTCGGTGTTTGCCATATTGGCTTGCGCCTGTTGCAGATCTCCCTGTACCTGCCTGAGGGTCTCCACGACCTCTTGTTGATTCAGTTCAGCGGCGCGGAAACTACGCCATTGCAGGGCGCGTTGTGCGGTTGACATATCCCCGGCAGTCTGCTCTTCAGTGAGCCGTCTGGTAGCATCCGTTACATTTCGGGCTGCCTCTGGGTTCTCCTCACGGAGCTGCTCCGGCAAGTTCTCCAGTGTATTCTCAAGTGCTTCGAGATCCTGTTGAAGTTCTCGCTGTTCGTTAGCAAGTTCAGATGCCTTTCGGAAATCTTCGGGTCGCATTTCTAACTGCTGAGAGCGGTTCCTGAGTTCTTGTGTCTCCTGTTGGACACCGGATTGTTCATCTATCAACTGCTGGACCTGTTCTGCAGCATTAGCGAGCGCGGCATCGGTGAATTCCGATGCGACCTTTTCCAACTGTTCAATGGCTTCCTGAAGCCTTTCCTCTGCTTTTTGCCCTTTAGCGGCACTAAGTTGCGGTTCTTGTTGTTGCATGCCTTGTGAGGCTTGATCCATCTGTTCGCCAGCCTGTTGCATCGCTTGACCGGCTTGATCCAAGCGTTGGCCTTGGGATCCTTGCGCATTCTGCTGCATGGTACTGAGCTGCTGTGCCATCTGCTGCGCCTGCTGGGACAGCTGCCCTTGTTGCTGACTGTTCTGTTGCATATCGCTCGGAGATGGTTCGTTTTCACGTCCTAACTGCTGGCTCTGTTGACTCAGCTGCTGTTGCTCTGCCAACATTTGACGTGCCTGATCTAACATCTCCTGCGTCTCTTCCTGCATCTCCATATCAAGCTCGTTCTGCTGTTCCTCAAGTTCGCTTTGCAGCTCCTCCATTTCGAGTTCAAGATTCTCAGCAAGTTGGGGATTACTGTTCCGCATCTGCATCAGTATGGTCGGAAGTTCAAGATTAACTTTTATCAATAGTTCAAGTGCCTCTTGTTCCGCGGGTATCGCTGCAACAGGTTGGACAGCGTTCAGGCTATCGGTTGCTTCACGCATTCTTTGTATTGCATCCTCCAAGTTCATCAGAATCTCGGGCGTGATTGGCGATTCGCCTTGCATCGCCATGCTAAACTCATCTGCGAGCCGCTGCGTCTTATCCTTCAATTTATCTTGCTTGTCCCCGGTTTTCTTAACGGCACTCCGATACTCCTCGGTAACTGATGACGGTTTCGCGCTAATGTGTTTCGCTGTTTCTCGAATAATCTGCTTCTGGGAGGTGAGTATCTCTAAAAGCGGATTCGGCATCGGGGGTCCCTGTTCTGCCTCCATCTCTTGGAAATCTTCATTAAACGGGCGGATTTCAATAAAATAAATATCGCTACTCGCTTCGCTGGGCCCAGTGAGCGTGTTATTATCGACAGCGTGTGCGTAGTAGGAGATAATATCGCCCGGTTCGACATCAAATTCCTCAAGGTAGAATGTATAACTACCGTCTGCTACGCGGCGTTGCCCGGTATCAATAGCATCAGGCGTGGAGGTTTCCAAGGTTAACTCGTGTAGTTCGTCAGACCCGATGCGATACATAAGTTTTAGTGCTGCGATGCCATAATCGTCTGTGGCTTCAGCGATGATTTCCACTTCACCCAACTTTGTCGTTTTGATATCGCGCCCAGGTTCCTTTATCACAACCTCCGGTCCAGCGTCCGGGATGGCTTTTATGGCGTATTCAATGGGTATCTCGTTATTGAAACCATCAATGCCCAGAAGTTCAACGGTATATGTCCCGTCCGCGATAACATCTACAGTTGTTGTAAGGATGTTCCCGTCGGAGATAACCATCTGGGTTGAAGCAGGTTCCTGAGTTTCGTCTTTTTCAGGCTTAACATCCATCTTCAGAGCAAATGTTGCAGTTTGAATGGCTTTATTGGTCGTGAGTTTTATTTCCGCCTGTGTTCCAACGACGGCTTGAATGTCCCCCGTCCCAGTTTGCACGACGGGTTTAAGGCCTGTGTAGCCTGGATAAGTGTAAGCCACGGAAATTTCCGTTACCTTCGGCATCTCAAAGACTTCAACAGTATAGCGTTCCGAAGTGGTCTCGTTCGCTACAACGTAGTATTCGATATCTGCGTCAATGTTAAAAATTTCATAAGCAAACCCACGTTTATCGTCTGGGTTTTGTAACATATTAATTTGTTGCTGGGTTGTTTCCGATTCGGAGGCGGTGGTTTCTCGGTTCTCTATATTCTCATAAGCCAAAACAACCTTCTCAGCAGATTTTCCGGTGACAGTGACGTGAATAGGTAGGCTTTTACCGCGAAGGATACGTACACTTCCGGGTTCAACAGTTAGTTTCGTCGTCAAAACGGGTTCAGTTTTCTCCCAAGGGACCAATACGCGGAGAAGACTGGTATGGAGTTCTGTTGGAAATATGAGGGCGAGTACAGAGCAGCCGACAACAACTAAAGCCGCGATGCCGACATGCTTGCGGGTCCGGCTATGATCGACTGTTGCTTTAAAATCAATACTTTTTACGCGCTGCGTCGTATCTTGAATCAGGCGTTGGAGCATGTGCGCTTCAATTGGATCCGTTGGCTCGCGGTTGCCGAATTCAATTGCACTTACTAATCTATCTTCAAGGTCAGGGTGATTCTGCTCAACGTTGAGTGCGATATCACGGAGCGTGAGTGCCGCTCGGAGCGGTTGAAGAAGATACTTATAGAGCAGGTACCCCGTCACGCCGACCCCGGCTGTTAACAAAGCAATTCGCACAAAACTTGGCAAGGGCATTAACCAATCAATGATAGCCTCACCCACAAATACGGCAATTATGCCCGTCAGAACGATAGCGAATCCAGCCCAAAAAATACTACGTTTCCAAACGCGTCTGGCATCTAAAATTTTTGTTTGTAATTCTGCGTAACCTTCTCTTGTATTCATTATTTCCTCCACCTACATTATCGATAAGATTCTATCGGCTCTCTGCGATCCGCGTATCTCTAAGAAGCGGAACCGACCTGGAATAAAGTATCAACGCCGATTCTTAATAAAAATGGTTTCTCAGACATCGATATGTTAGGATATTCGCATACGCGGCATCTAAGACTACAGACAGCATAGTAAATTTTATACTAAAGTAGCAAAACGTTCCGACCTATATTGAGCACGTGTTATTCTTTTAGACAAAGTGTTGAAAATAGAGTTCGGTTGAAAAAGGATCTGTGCTCCGTCAGATAGCCCCTGTGCCTACCGTTGGCTTTTCTCCGACTCTAACTGCGTCTTCTGCCAAGCGTAATCAACACTACCTTTATAGAATTTGTCTGGGTGCTCAACTGCCCAAATTTGCTTATGGATAATCCAGTTTTGCGGATCTAACGCGAGTGCCTTTCGCCATTCCGCTATCGCTTCCTTCTTTTTCCCGCCTTCCAATAAGACGAGCCCGAGTTGAAAGCGTGCAGCTGCTTCAGCATTCGTTTTTACAAGCGGCTCGCTTGAGGGTTTCATTTCGTGAAGCAGCATCGCATTATAGTCAGGATCCGACAACCACTTTTCGAGCATTACAAGGTGCTTTTGATTTTTGACATTAACGTTGAAAGGTACTTTCACCAGCCGTCCAGCTTCGTCAATCATGATCCCGTAAGGAATCGCTTTGAGGTTATAACGGGTGCCAAAAATATTCTGTGAATCAATAAGTGTAACAAAATCGGCATTCGCAGCATCATGCCAAGGACGTACAACAGATGCGCCTTGGGCATCCAGTGCGATTGAGATAAAGTTTAACGCTTCGTTGTGTTTAGCGTAAAATTCCTGCCAGCCCGGCAGTTGTCCACGACACCCTCACCATGAGCCCCAAACATAGAGAAACGTTTTTTTCCCGCGAAACTCTTTTAAATGTCTTGGGTTCGCCTCTAAATCAGGGAGCGTGAATTCGGGAGCGAGATATACCGGTTGGATAATCTCCAGCGTGTTCGCTGATGCTTTGTAAATTTCAAAGCCGAAGGTTTTCGCGAGGGACGCCGGTTGCACATAAGTTACACCCTCAATGTCCACAGCCCCCGCCTTTCCATCTTGGAATTGGAGTGGTACACAGAGTTCTGATTCCACACCGTCGCAAAGTACCACCATTTCCGTGCCTTCCGGGTATTCTACCTTCAATTCGAGGTGTTTGGCGAACCGCTCCAAAGGCACCAACCATGCGCCGTCTTTGAAAATAGCGGGCTTGGTAAATTCAATACGCTGTGCGTCTACTGAAACCTGAAAATCGTTTTTTTTCATATTATCCTCTTCAGTGAATCCGATTTGCATGCCTATTAGAGAAAATAATATCGCCAACATCAAGCGTGTTACTATAGCGTGAATTTTACGCGTAACAATCATTTTGTTTTTCGCTCCCTATGCCGTGCATCGTAAATGAGGAATCTAATTATTTCTTCAGCGGTTTTCGGCGTAAGCCCTGAACCCGGCTTCCGCATCATTTTATAGACATACTTTCGCCACTCTTCCGGCATGAAGGTAGAGTTAATGGGACGTGCAACAGTGTGGCATCGACTACACTTGTTGGTGAAGAGTTCGTAAGCCTCCTGCATCTTCGCAGGGTAGGCAGTAACATCAATAAAGTTAGGTCCCTTATCCGCTGGATAGGTTTTTGGGGCTGTGCGCGGCGCGCGCAAGGCATAGATTATTCCAATGCCTACAAGGATGATTACGCCTAAGACAGTCCCCCAGACAATTATCCTTTGCATATCCACATGAAGTTTACGTGATCGATTCCTCTAATGTAGTTTCCAACCGTACTTACAATGCGGTTTTAGTGGTTGTCGCTATTGCGCGATAATGTCCTTCACCTTCTGTGCAATAGCATTCGCACTAATGCCGTGATATTCTAAGAGTTCTTCCGGTTTTCCAGAACGTGGCATCCGTGTAACGGCGAGTTTGTGGACGTAAACATCTGCTGTTGCGACAGCATCCAACACAGCATCCCCTAAACCGCCTTCCGGGTAATGGTCTTCAACGGTGATTAAAGTGTTATTTGTCTCGGCTGCCGCCGCTTTTAGTGCTGCAGCATCAACCGGTTTGATAGAATATAGGTCAATGACGCGGATAGCGATACCTTCGGTTGCGAGTGTGCTGTGTGCTTTCAAGGCTTCATGAACAGTAACCCCTGCGGCAACAACAGTTACCGTATCTTCATTGCTTTGTTGAACAACCTTAGACCCACCGATAGGGAAACTTTCATCGGCATCATAGAGAATAGGCGTTTTGGGGCGCGAGGTTCGGAGGTAAACAATCCCTTCGTGTGCGGCAGCCTCAGCGACAAGCCGTTCAGCACTACCAGCATCGCTTGGATAGAGTACGACTGCCTCTGGAATTGCCCGGAACATCGCTATATCCTCTAAACCCATTTGTGAGGGTCCGTCTTCTCCGATTGAAACACCGCAGTGTGAACCGGCATATTTAATATTCGCTTGTGAAATCGCAGACATCCGAATCTGATCGTAGGCGCGCGATAAAAACGCAGCAAAGGTAGAGACAAACGGAATTTTCCCACGCTTCGCCAGCCCTATGCCTGCGCCTACCAAATTCTGTTCTGCGATAAACATCTCAAAATAGCGATTGGGATAGCGTTCCATAAACTGTTCGGCATAGGTAGAGTTTTTAGTATCTCCATCTAAAGCGACAACATTGGGGTTCACACCGCCGAGTTTTGCGAGCCCGATGCCGTATCCGCCGCGCGTCGCGATCTCTTCGTCGGAAGGATAGTCGGGCGGTTCACACTTAGTTGTGACAGCAGGCTCAGCAGGCTCACCTACAGGCTGAGGTGATTCAATCTGAACAGGAGCATCCAAATTGAGTGGACCGAGTTCGGCTAATGCTTTGTCAAGTTCCTCACCTTCGGCAACAGCCTTCCCGTGCCAGTTGTCTGCGTTTTCCAGGAATGAAACGCCTTTCCCTTTAAAGGTCTTTGCGACTATCATCGTCGGCTTATTAGTCGAAACTTTGGCTTGTGCGAGTGCTGGCAAGATTTCATCAAAATTGTGGCCATCAATCCCGATGGTTTGCCATCCAAAAGCCTCAAACCGCTTACAATAGGTATCAACATCAAAAGCGTACATAGTGCGCTGACTTTGTCCAAGTGCGTTGACATCCACAATTCCAATTAGATTATTAAGTTGGTAGTGTGATGCCAAAGCGGCGGCTTCCCAGACCCCACCTTCAGCAGTTTCGCCATCGCCGAGAAGCACGTAGACGCGGTAATCGGATTTGTCTAAGTATTTGCCGTTGAGTGCCATACCGAGTCCGAGCGATAAACCTTGTCCAAGCGATCCAGTTGCGACCTCTGTCCATTCAAACCGAGGCGTCGGATGCCCTTCCAGGATGCTGTCGATTTGCCGTAGTGTCCGGAGTTGCTCGGTCGGAATGATACCTGCTTCGGCATACGCAGCGTAGAGTAGTGGTGCGGCATGTCCCTTGGATAAGATGAACCTATCATTGTTAGGGTTTTGGGCATCACTACAGTCATAACGCATGGCGTGAAAAAAGAGAGCAGAGACGATATCCGCAGCCGAAAGACACGTGGTTGGATGTCCAGAGCCCGCCTCCGAAGTGGAGATTATGGAATGAATACGTAAGTTCGTTGCCTTTTGTTTTAGCAAGTTTTTTAAGGTTTCCACAAATTCGTCAATCCTTTTGTAAATATAGGTTTGTGCTAAGCAATATAGAATTGCATCGGTCCGTCAAAACGTCCGACGTTTAAGAGTTTTTGGTGTTCAATTGATCCGCTCTGCGCTGTGCGGCTAATGAGAGATAATGTCCTTGGCAAGTTTTGACCAGATCCTCAAAAGTCCCAATAGCTTGGGTCAGGTCTTGTAACTTGACGTAGGCTTCCGCTTGCCAGTACTTCGATTTTGCAACAATTTCGTTGGCATCGGTGAGGCTGCCCTCAGTGCTTTGAGCTTCGTATTCAATAGCCTCGTTAAATTTCTCAATTGCCCGTTGATAATCATTTTCCTCATAGTAGGCTGTTCTCGCGTCCCTATAGGCAGCGTTACTTTGCTCCTTGGGGCGAAAAAGCTCGACTATCGGTTCCGTCGGAGCCAGTTCAAGCGGCGGCAGTTCTACTTCTAAATCATCTTCGTTTTCATCAGGTGATGCTTCTACCGGCTCTATAAGTTGTTGTTCGTAAGTATTAGCATCAGCGTCATTATCTGCCTCAGTATCATCATCTGCTTCGGTATCGTCCGCTTCTGGTTCCGTACCATGATTTACTTGAGTATCGTCTTCTTCTTCATCTGTTTCATCTTCATCCACTATTGTGCCCGCTGCTTGACGAAAAGCCTGAGAGAGTGCCGTATCAGAATCGTCATCCTCCTCCTCCAAGAATGCCTCCTGTGGTTCCTCCTCAAAATCATTGGTTTCGTCAAAATCATTGGTTTCGTCAAAATCATCTGCTTCGTCATAACTAAACGTCATTTGTGCCTCCGTTTTCTGTGTTTTTCTATGGCAATGCGCTTGAGACTTCGCCTATCCATTCGCTTTCTCTATCGGATATGTGCTGTAGAACGAGGGTTCCGCTTGCGCTTCGTCGTGCGTGTGGGCGGGTATGGCCCCCGCCCTTTACACTAATTTTGAAGGTTAGTATACAGCACTATGTGCCTATAGGCTTACAAACGCTGCGTGAATATCTAAAGATACCTAATACTTGACCTTCACGTTTGCCCAAGTGGTTGTCATTTTATCCGCTGGGTCAACCGCCAGGACTGCAAATTCGAGACCCTGCTCGTACATTTGTTGAATGTCCCTTTCTTCCAAAGCGACACTGAAAATCGCCACTTCATCGACAGCACCTAAACCAAAGCGTGCGCCGCCGCAACAATCATCAAATCCGATATTGGCGGGACCGGTATCAAGATCAATTGGATTTTTAGCCAAATCCAATGCGCTTGCTTCTTCGGCATCAATATAAATATACCATTCGCCGGTATCGCTATCATAAGTGGTTGTGTACATGTGCCATTCGGTAATATCATCTGTGCCAACATTACCGTCATTCCAACCGCCGGGTTTATTCCAACAACCGCCATTGCAAACTGGCCATGCGATGTTTTTCGTCCCGCTGTTAGGATGAATGATATAGGCATTCCGCTTTTCAATTATCCAACCGGGTTGGTTCCAAAGGTCGGTGCCACTCTTCGCCCAAGCGGATACCGTGATTGCCTCGGTTGGGTTCTCATGTGCTGGAATCTGAACATAAGCCGATTTACCATCGAATTCAAGTGCCATTCCAAATTTACCTTCAACCCATTTGGGACTGCCTTCAAATTCGCCGTCCAACTTGTTTCCAGAGGCATCGGTTGCGACTTTTCCTTTTCCTTCATCAAAGAGCCACATGCCGACAAGGGTATCGGGATCAATTTCGGCTGAGGCGGTGGAAACGAATAGAATGCCAAAAGAAAAGAGACTGAAACATGTAAGCGTTATACTCGAAAGATAGAACTTTCGAGAAAAAATAACATTGAAATTCATTATTCCCTCCATTTGTACAATTCAAGCACTTCTACCTAACATGTAAGCGACTTATCCAAATATAGCACCCATACCTGCAGATACAAATCGCTTAAAATACTAATATATTTATCATATCAGATTGGGAGGTACATGTCAAGAGGAAAAATGCAAAGGTCAGAACCATTCAATTTTAAGAAATTATTGGATTTCACGTTTTTTACAGGAGCCGGTGCGGTTAGGAATGCAGATCGCATTTGGGCGTGTACGCCGCAAAACCGCATCTACCGGGTCTGGTGGTGAAGATTCGATCAGAAAATGGAGAATTGAATGGCTCTGTGCAAAGGTATTCAGTTTTCAGTTATGGGTTGTCAGTTGTCAGCAATCAGCAATTGAGTCGCTTCTACAAGAAAGCACCTGCGATTAGAAAAATTAAAATTATGGGAAAACTGCCCAGTTCTGCTATATTCTAAAAAAGCGTTGACATCATAGGAAATTTCGTCTACAATATCTTCATATATTTCAACATAAAGTGTGGGAAAACATGAAGGAAATAGCAGTTATATTTTTATTTTTCAGTTTTGGTGTGCTGTCCTTGTTTGGACAGCCTGTAGCGTCCGGAAATCAACAGAGTGATGAACGGCATCCACAATCCAACTTCAGACACGACAAAGTCGCAAACGGTACTTTTCTTGCGCAGGGCTTAACAGCGCAAGAAGCAGATTTGCAAACGAGAAACGAGTCAAGGCGTCCAACGCGAGAAGATAGCACCGAACACGCAGGCGCGGCACCAACTTCGGAAGCGGCTCCTAACACGCTAAGTCAGCAAACTGAAGCTCCGAGTGAAACCGCTGCAGAGAGAGGGGACCAGTGGGAAAAAACGCGGCGGATATTCAAAATTGTTAACGACTATGAATTAGCAGCGGATGAGGTATTAACAAGCCTCGTTATAATTGCTGGCAACGCGAGGTTAGAAGGGCGCGTCACCGGAAATGTGTTGGTACTCGGTGGAAACGTCGAACTTGCATCAAGCGCACAAGTAAACGGAACGCTTCATCTCATCAGCGGGGAAGTTACAGGAAACATAGAGAAAGTAGCGAATCTTCAGGTAAGCAATCGCTGGCAGATGATTCCTGCGGCAGTGAAACTCGTGATGCATCCGCGGGCTCTCTGGGAAATCCGCAAAGAGATGGACCTCCGATTCATGCTCGTTAAGTTCGTTCTTCTTCTCCTTATGTATCTGTTAGTGGTGACAATATTTCCAAGACCGATAAATGCAGTCAGTGAAATGTTAATATATCAACCGGTCGGGAGTATACTATTTAGTGCCCTGATGTTAGTTGTCATACCGCTAATTGTTGTGCTGCTAACACTGTCAATTATCGGCGTTCCGCTCATGTTGTTGGGACTATCCATTTTACTGCCGTTAGCCATCTGTGGTAAAGCAGCGATTTTCCTGACACTCGGCGGCACTCTCTTTTCAGGTCGATTGAAACCACTTGCAGTAATTTTCGGTTATATCCTCTACTTTATGGCGACAGCGCTGCCATACATTGATTGGGTAACGTTTCTCGTTGTCAACACCCTTGGTATTGGGATCTGCTTACTGAGTGGCATCAACATGATGAGGCCACAAGACCGGCGGAGAAATACATCCGTGCTCCCCGGTAATGAGTGGAGTTCGCGGTCAGAAAGGATGTAACTCGCATGCAATTAGCATCGCCCTTTTTTTTAATTTTGCTTATCATAATCCCTCTGTTGTTTATTGCTTCTGGATGGTTGTACAAACGGACAATCACCCCAGTCGTGCGTTTTTCTGACTTCAACCACGGCTTTGCAGCCGGCGTTCAGAAGATGCGACAAACCTTCTCAGTGAAAGCACTGCCGATGTTGAAGATTTTGAGATTCATTGTCCTCGCACTACTTATCGTTACGCTCGCCCGTCCGCAACTCTCTCAAAGCCGTGAACATCAATTAGCGAAGGGAATTGATATCCTTTTAGTACTTGATATTTCGGAGAGCATGCGGGCAGAGGATTTTGAGGGAGCAAATCGTATCGAAACCGCTAAATTGGTCATCAACGATTTTTTGGCACATCGCGAAAACGATCGCATCGGTTTAGTTGTTTTTGCTGGCGAAAGTTTCACGCTCTGTCCCCTCACATTAGATTACGCAGTACTGGTAGAACTGCTCAACGATGTAAAACTTGGACAACTGGAGGATGGCACTGCTATCGGTGATGCACTTGCGACTGCCACACATCGGTTACGCGTCTCACAATCGAAAACGAAGATCGTTATCCTCCTGACCGATGGTGAAAACACCGCAGGCAGCATTAACCCAGGGGCAGCAGCGTCTCTCGCAGAATCCTCCGGGATCAAGGTTTATACCATTGGTATGGGGAAAGAGGGGGGTGCACGTATCCCCTATGCAGACATGACCTTCGGTAAAAGATACCGTGAGGTTCTCACCTATCTCGACGAGGATACCCTAAAGCAGATTGCACAAACGACAGGAGGACGTTACTTTCGCGCCATAGACACACAATCACTGAAGCAAATCTATGCGGAAATCGACCGTTTTGAAAAGACAGAATTTAAGACCGTCAACACCGTTGCCCACAAAGAGTTGGCAACATATTTCTTGATACCCGCAGTGCTACTGTTAGGGATTGAGATTCTATTGAGCAATACGGTGCTACGGAAGATTCCTTGACCTACCGCCACAAGCGGAATATGTTAGAAACGTGAGTTTGAAAAAAGTTTATCCGTTAGAAAAGCACGGGTAAGTCGTTGCTTCCTTGAAGTTCCAATATGTTCGCCGAGGGCTTGCTCTCCAGCAGTTGATACGCAATCAACGCAGAAATAAGGTTGACTTGAAAGTTCGCGAAACTTCTATGACGACTGTGTTCAAGCACCGTCTGCGTTTTCAACGCCTTTATCACTGATTCTATAATCGACCGTTTCTTCAATAGCACCTCATCGGAAACGGATAACTCCAGCGGTTTCATGTTCTTACGGACTTTATAGCACAAGTTGATACCTTGTTCCTTGAGAAACGTACGGAGGTCTTTCGAGATATACCCTTTATCGCCATAAAGGGGGCCGAACAGGCTATCCGGCGACAACTCCCAGAGAGGTTGACGATCATCCGTATTCCCCGAAGACACTTGAAAACCTAAGAGATCCCCTCTCTCATTAATGATGAGGTGGAGTTTAAAACCATAGAACCATCCCATTGAAGTCTTCGAGCGTCCGGCATGTTCAGCGAAGACGCGATGTGAGGAGATCCGCTTATTATCGCAAACCCGCAAACGGGTCGAATCCACGAAGGAGATACCGCTACATTCACCGAGCTGAGCATGAAGATAAAGCGTCAAGAGCATCAACACCTCTTTCTTGAGTTGAACGAACCGAGAATAACTCACTAAATGCGGAAACTCCGCACACCAATAGACACAAACATGTTTGTTGTAAAAGTGTTTAAACGTCCGATAGTTGCTTTGGTGGAAAGCAATAAGGATCGTCATCACTTCGCTCGGATGCAGTTGCCGAGGGCGTCCACGTATTTCCGGTGTTGTCGTCTCCGGTAGACAATGTGTTGCCTTCCATTTCTCGTGAAGCAGAAAAAAGTCGTCAATATTACAGAAAAGTGTTAGAATACTCATCAGAGAACTCCTTTTGGAAGTTAGAGATTGTTTCATTATACCAAAAGGGTTCTCTTTATTCAAAAACTTTCAAATATTTATCAAACTCACGTTTAGAAATAAACAGGAAGAATAAAATGTTTAAAAGAATTGTTTTTTTCTGGGTACTGGCATTATTGTTGTTGCCTACTATAAGCTTCGCAAATTTAATCATAACAGTTGAAGATGATGCCAGATGGGGAAACGCCAAAGTTTCTAACATTAAAAGACTATGCGAGAATGTCGCACTTCACTTTCAAGAACACCTTGATAACGATCTAAAAGTTAAAGGTAAACTAACTATAGTCTGGAATAATAACAACCCAAAGGCTTTTTATAGAGATTCATTTGGCGGTGAAGAAGACGAATATAAAATAGGTTTGTATATCACTGATAGAGATTGGGCTAATTTATCCTATCAGTTTGGACATGAATTCTGTCATCTAATGCATAACTTTGAAGATTTCAAAGGTAATCCTAATGGATGGTTTCTTGAAGGTATATGCGAACTCGCTAACCTATGGGTTCTTCGTAGAATGAGTAAAACTTGGGAAACTGACCCACCATACGATAACTGGAGAGATTACAGACATACTTTAGCAGATCACCATAGATGGCAGACAAGTAGACCAGAAGTCCAGTATGATGGATCAGGTGCTGATTGGCTTGAAGAATGGGAAGTAAAACTAAGAGATCACGATAGCGGAGCGTTTAGTTATACAAGAGTATCGCAGTTGTCATATAAGTTTTTGCATATATTTGAAGAAAACCCTGAAGCATGGAATGTTGTGCGACAGATGCCAAATTCAACATCAGTAATGTCCGAGTATATGCAGGAATGGTACAGAAATGTAAATATCGAAAATAAAAAATTTGTTGCAGCTATAGCAGAAGAGATGGGAATTCCGATAAATTCCACTGTTGCTGTAAATATTACAGATACTGAGATCAATAAAAATTCAGTTGCCCTTACGTTTAGTTACGATACTCCTGATTCTTTAGTACCTATAAACGGACTTCAAGACTGGGATGGCTGGGAAGGAGGCATATGGGAGAAAACTCCAGATGGGGTTACATCTGATAAACCGCATGTCGATTACAGAAATTCTCCTCATATGGATAGCTGGGATCACTGGATGTACTCACATGCTCCAAGTCGTATTATCTACGATATTTCTGATAAAGTTTATACAAAGTTTAGTTCATACCTCGACATGACATCATGCGCTGGTCTGGTATCCATTGAAGTTATAGTTTACGCTGATGACGTAGAAATCTACAAGTCAGGAACGCTAAGCGTTAATAATAGGGACACGAGTATTGATTTTGATATTCCTAAAGGCACTGAAAGACTTACTATTGAAGTCGATGATCTTGGAAGAAATGCTTGCGATCACTTTGTGTTTGGCAATCCAAGACTATTCTATAATATGAATATGAAGAATATGAATACTGATAACGATGCAGGAAATCGATCAGATACGGTAAGCCTCTTGCCCATGAGTGTGCCATCCCCCAATATTGGTCAACTGCTCAAGTTGTCCATAAAAATTACTAACGGTAAAAATGTTGCAGGTTACCAAGCAACCGTGCGGTTCGACGACACTGCTTTCCGTTACGTGGAAAGTCGTAACAGTGATTATCTACCTGATGGCGCATTTTTTGTCCCTCCGATTTTGGAAGGGAATCTTGTGAAACTCAACGCTGCCTCTACTGCGGGCGAAAGCAACGGTGACGGCACCCTCGCTACGCTCACCTTTGAAGTCATCGCAGTGAAGGCATCTACTTTGACATTATCTGATGTCCTTGTCTCCAACAGCACAGGTGAAACGTTTGCGCCTCAGATTGAAAACGCTGAAATAACTGAACCCACTAAACTCACAGGCGATGTGAACGGTGATGGCACTGTTAACATTGCCGATTTGGTATTGGTTGCTTCAAATCTCGGCCAGACAGGATCAAACGCTGCAGATGTCAACAGTGATGGTGTCGTCAACATCGCTGATCTTGTCTTGGTCGCTGGAGCATTGGGAACAAGTGCCTCCGCACCTTCTTTACATCTGCAAGCCTTAGAAATGCTCACTGCTACAGATGTCAAACAGTGGCTATCCGCTGCTCAGCACTTGAAACCTGAATCTCACGGATATGAATTCACACGCGGTATCCGATTTTTACAACAACTCCTCGTAGCGTTGACACCGAAAGAGAGTGCCCTTTTGCCAAACTTTCCCAATCCGTTCAATCCTGAAACGTGGATACCGTATCACTTGGCGAAGGGTGCGGATGTTACACTGCATATCTACGCTATGAACGGTGCGTTGGTGCGGACATTGACGCTTGGGCATCAAGCTGCGGGTAAGTACCAAAATCGCAGTCGTACGGCGTATTGGGATGGTAAAAACGCGTTCGGTGAACCTGTGGCAAGTGGTCTGTATTTCTATACGCTGACCGCTGGTGATTTCACGGCTACACGCAAGATGCTAATACAGAAGTAAGCATGGAAGATTGGAACAGCGGAAGACAACACAAGTTGCTATCTATTCATACATATAGCACTCTGCTGGAATGCGAAAAACGAAAACGCTGTGTTGTGTGCGACTTTTAGTAGGTTTCCGTTCAACCCAACCTACAGGAGCTTCAATTTTTATTTTTAAATTCACGTTTAGTAATGTCAGTTTGATAGGACCTACGCAAATTGAGCAGATACTGGTCATTTATACAAAACTTACGCAATTTTGACGATATGACGTTCTGTTAGCGGGTAAACTCTGAAAAAAACGAGACGCTCTCAGTGCACAGGCTAACAGCCTATGCTACAAAAGAACAACCTGCGTAAGTCTTATTTCACAAAAAATAGGAGAAAAAATGGAAAATATTATTGCTTGCAATTTAGGGAGTTATCGACAGTTTCGTGAGGGTGCGTATACACACTTAGCGGAAATCGGTCTAACGAATGTAGAAATCGGTGTGCCTTCGGCTGAGTCTGTTGACGCAGTCCAATCAGAACTGAAAGCACACGGACTTACTGCTACAAGCCTTTTAGGGCGTTGTGATGTTCAGTCCGAAACGGTTGTCTCAGATTTCGAACCGACGTTGGAGGTTGCCGATAAGATGGGTGTGAAGGTTATCTTTGTCAGCGTCCACGCTGACGAGGCGGACAGAAACGCCGTTTATGACAGGCTCCGTGCTATCGGGGAAAACGCTGCACCGGCGGGGATTAAAGTGTGCTTGGAAACACACCCGGATTTGATACACAACGGTGACATTGCGCTTGAAACGATGAAAGCGGTCAACCATCCGAATATCTGTGTTAACTTCGACACGGGTAACGTCTATTATTATAACCATAATGTGACGGCTGTCACCGAAGTTCAGAAAGTTATTCCACACGTCGGTGCGGTTCATCTTAAGGATACAAACGGCGGCTATCGTACCTGGCATTTCCCAACGCTCGGTGAAGGTGTGGTCGATTTTAAAGCGGTCTTCCAGACATTGAATGATGCTGGCTTCTACGGTCCTTTCACTATGGAATTAGAGGGTGTTGAAGGGGAAAACCTTGATGAGGCTGGTGTCAAAGCACGCGTAGCAGATTCACTGCAGCACTTGAAAAACATTGGAGTCATCTAATGGATACGAATCTTTGCGTTATTCGACTGAGTGAAGGGGAGCGCATCGGCGAAGTACTCGGTAAAGTCTTGGACACCCCAGATATGACGACGATTGGTGCCTTCGCCGTCTCTAAAGACAATCCAACTGAACTTCATTATCACGATTTCGATGAGTATTGGTATTTTACCGAAGGCACAACAACAGTGACGCTGCGAACGGCGGATGGACAGTCTGAATCGTATCGTATCGGTCCTGGGGATTTGGTCATCACACCGAAAGGTGTTGAGCATGGACATATCCCCGACGACGTGATTAAAGGTGTGCAGTGGGTAAGTGTGATTCCTCCAGATGCCCGTCGCGGACATCTACACCGAGAGTTCACATCGGGATGAAGTTGTAGGCATATATCCCGTTGTACCGTAGCACGGAACGCACAATATGAACACAGCAATTCTTACCAAATGCGAGATTAAACAGACGCTTCTCAGCCACCAGAACACACTGAGAACATACGGTGTGAAACGGCTTGGACTTTTTGGATCCTATGTTAAAGACACTGCTCATAGCAAAAGTGACATAGATCTGCTTGTAGAACTTGAGGAAGTGTCATTTGATCGGTATATGGAACTCCGTATTTTTCTCGAAGATCTATTTCAGAAGAAGATTGATCTCGTCATCGCTGATTCGCTCAAACCACGCTTGCGACCACGCATCGAAAAGGAAATTGAATATGTCACAGGACTCTGACATCTACCTTGCAATAGAAATGCAAATAATTCTATAGGGCACGCTTATTAAGAAAGGCGAAATTATGTCAATACAAGCAAATCCGTTGCCGAGGCGACGGTTAGGACGTACGGAATTAGAAGTCACGTGTCTCGGTATGGGAGGCGCGGGGGTCGGCAGAGGCGATGTTAGCGACGACGAAGCAGTCGAGGCAGTACACCGAGCGATTGATTTGGGAATCAATTATTTGGACACTGCCCCCCTCTACGGTGAGAGCGAAAGACGGGTAGGACTTGCACTCGCTGATAGAAGTTGGCGGGAGAAGATTTATCTCGCTACAAAAACAGGCACACACCCTGAATGGCGCGGCGACTTTAGTGCTGCAGGCACGCGCCGAAGCGTCGAAAATAGCCTGCGACTGTTGGGTACGGATTATCTTGATGTCTGCTTAGTGCATGATCCGGATAGTATGGCCCCTGTTGTGGCGAAAGGCGGTGCATTGGATGAACTTCAACGGATGCGCGAGGAAGGACTGATTAAGTTTATCGGACTTGGGGTTCGGCAACACGAATTCCATAAAATTGCCATTGAAACCGGTGTCGTTGATGTTATCCTAACGTACTTGGATTACAAGCTTCTGAGCCAAACTGCAAACGAATGGTTGTTACCCTTCGCTGCCGAAAACGATATTGGTATTATTAACGGGAGTCCTATTGCAATGGGGTTGCTCTCTGGCATCGAGCCAGATGTGTCAACTAGCAGTGCACACTTAAGCACATCTGACGCTGAAAAAGCACATCAGCTCTATCAGTGGGCAACTGAAAACAACCTGAACGTCCTGAACCTCGCCATTCAATTCTGTTTCCGCCAACCGAGGATTGCGATGAGTTTGACGGGTTCTAAGAATGCGGCAGAGGTAGAGCAGAATTTTGCCGCTGCGACGACACCGGTTTCAGAGGACGTGTGGGAGCGATTGGCGGTATTCTTGTAAGCAAGTTTCAGTATTAGTAGTTTTTCAAGTTCAAATATGATGGTATGTTCGTAGTCGTGCGATTTATCGCACGTCCACAAGGCAAAGCGACGGGCAATGAATGGTTTCCCTACTATGAACAGGATTACCTATAAACTCAAAGTTGATGCACTATTAGTCTCTCTTTCCTGATACAATCAAAACGGATGAAAGAAAAGTTGTTTTGATTTTCATATATCCTAACTTCTTTGAGTTGTGTGGATCGAATTACGGTTGGAAAGTGCGGGTGTCAAATCATTCCGTTTGCTTTAGTTCACCCCAGAGGATGGTGAGTTTTTTGGTGGGTTCCACGGTGTATAAGACATTTGTCCACTTAAACACGGGCACGCCTCCGTGAAATGCTTTTTGCAAAATACGGATAGGTCTGCCACCAGAAACAGGCACTGCGACATTAGAATAGGGGGTATTACCCTCTCCACCGATGGTGTAAACGAAGTACCGGCTATCAGCAGACCATGTGATATCCCGAGGATAAACGCCGTCTTCGAGTTTTATGTGCCTCAATTCCTGCTGGTTCGCAAGCGATAGAAGGCTAAGAGTTCTCGGTATTCCGAAGCTCATAAAAGCGATTTTTTTTTGATCCGGTGAGAAACTAGAGCACCTTCCACCTTTGAGAATTTGTGAGACGTTCCCGCTAAAGACATCCATGAGAAAACAGCCATCGCCTGTACTGAAGACAATTTTTTTCCCGTTATGTGCCCAGTCGACAGGTCCTGCTTCTGATGGCAATTGCAATAACAGTTCAGCTTTAGGATGCGGTTTCTTTATCTCACGATGGGAAATAAAATAGATCCCTGGTTTCGGAAACGTTCCATCCTTCAATCGAATATCTTGACCGGTTGTGAAGACGACATCCCCATTTCGAGAGATCGATGCATCAAGCAGGTCTCCATACAGCCCCCGTGTGAGGTTTTTCGCTTCTACAGCCCAATACTTTCTATCTAGAAGGTAAAGATCACGCCCCAGTTTCGCTATATCAAAAACCCTTAACCTCCTTGCAATAGCAACTATGTAGCGGTCCCCTTCTTGTATGGAAAGCGTCTCAATCAGAAGGTCATGATCTAAAATCCGGCGTGATGTCTGCCCGAAGAAATTGACATTGCCGATCCATAATCCGTTAGATTCCGTTGGATCTGGGTGGCGGAAGATAATTTCGCCTGTGGGTTTGGCGTGTGCTTCAAGTGGAAGGAGACAAGCGAAGCAATAATAGAGAAGGCACAGACAAAAACGATAAAAACAGACGTGCATGATGACTCCTATTATGATGTGAATATGTCGGGGCAGGTACCAGGCATGCCCGATATAAAAGTTGTTACTCCGAATGTGTTTGGATGGGAGGTTCCATCTGAAAATGGAATTCGCCGTTTTCCAGCTCCATGGGGAACTCGCCCAAGTCAAAAATTCCCCCGTTTGAGAGATGCGGCGGCTTTCCAAAACGATAACGGACTTTTATCTCTGGCTGCTGAAGTCGATGAAGGACATTCGATTCCTTGTCAAGTTCATCAAGTTGCGTCCGCAGTTTTTGTGCTTCCGTTTGGATTGACTTGAGTCGTGCCTTTTCTGAATCCGTGAGTGAACGTGGATTTGGGTTCGTCCAAACTCCTGTTGCTTGATAGGAAAGGTCTGGGTTAATTTTCCAGACCTTTCCACCTACCCTCACACCCACAGTCACCTTTTTATTTTCTTCGCTAGGGTGTGTTTTTATAGAACCCTCATCGGGTTGACACCCTGTCTGCAAAAAAAACACGATGGATATGATGAAAACGGTTCCGATACGACAGATGTGATGCATTAGATGCCTGATGCATTAAATCCGAGGACAATTCGAGCACCTTCGGCTCCATGTGAGGCTGAGGCAAACATACTGCGAAGACCAGTCCCCCATTCCCAACGAACGCAACTATCGGAGGCACTCATACTGTTCGGTATGTTCGGATTATTCCAATTCACTGCATCAGCACCGATTCCCCCTTGATCGTGCTTTCTTGCTTTACCAGGAACTTCAACCCATGCATTCGCGTTGCCCTTGGCACCACCGGCGCACGCGGAGGCAACATATTCATGATCTGTCAGGACCTCATCTTCATCAAAGATCGGATAGCGGCCGCCAGAGACACTTATAGTTCCGATGACCTCACCATTGTTACCGATCCGATCTGCCGAAACGTAAACCCCTGAGTAGACATGATGATTATCCCAATCGGCACCTGGATCCCACCATAGGTTTGAAGTAGGTCCCTCAATTGTAAGGCTGATATTTGCGCCGATAGCTTTTGAAAGCATGGTGACAGTCAGAACACACCCACAAATGAGTAGCAGGGCGATAGTGAAACTACGTTTCGAGTTAATTTTCTTTAGCATTTGAATTCTCCGTAGGGGGTTGTCCCCTTGCGTGTGAAGAGAGCAAAGCACTGTGGTGGGCTTGGCAATCTTCCTTGTTATAACGCGCTAGTTTCCAATTGGACCTGTCTTTGTGACACAATAGAAAACCAGGGGTGTCATACTCATCTAAAACTCATAACGACAGTGCTATTCGCGGTATAGGTGTGTTGTTGTACCAATGCCACATCACAAATGCTTTCGTCATGAGAAACATTATATCAAATTGAAAATTAATTGTCAAAAAGATACGATTTTTGACACAGAGTCATTCGGTTTCCCATTTTCACGAGACTCGATAACTCTCTGTTGAATTGCAGGCTCACTCCCGCTTTTTGGGCGTAAGCGACACACCGAAATGCTCACGGACGACTTTTCGTATCTTGTTCCGCCGAGACTTTACGGTGTTTGGCGGAAGCTTTAGCACAGCTGCTGACTCGGCTTCTGTTAGTCCCTGTTCCCACAACTCAAAAACTTCTACATAAATGGAACCTATCTCCTCAACAACCTCTCGGATTTCAAGGACGCGTCCGTGCAGGTGATACTGCTGGAAATGGCGTTGCCTTTCCTGTTCAGCGGTAGCATCATAGTCCGTTTCAACCGATTCCTTGATAAGGCTCTGTTTTTTTGCATTCACAAGGAACGCTTTATACTTACTACGCGCTATCTGCGTCAGCCACTGTTCTGCGGAGTCTATGTCATCTGCTTGCCGACGGATCCGTCGTACAACTGCAAGGATGGTTTCTTGGTAGATATCCGCTTCTTCTGTTGCATTGTGGATTTCATGATGGATGATGGTTTTCAGCAGCCGCTCATATTTCTCTATGAGGACGACAAGTGCGTCATCATCTCCGTTCTGAATGCGCGCCAGCAATATTACATCTGAGAGGTTTGTTGAGTACTCTGCTTCCATTCATAATAACAAGACCTTGAAAAACACAAAAAAGGACACGGCGATGCAAAAAAATGCATTTTTTTACAGAAATTGCGCGGTTTTTTATGCTGCTGCACGAAAAATTCACATGTACTCGGCGTGGCGAAAGTCACTTACCCCCATTTTTTCCTGAAGGTTTGTGGTGAAAGGTTTTAGTTGTT
>VXZK01000346.1 GCA_009845545.1 Candidatus Poribacteria bacterium | reverse complement strand
CGCTACGACATCCCCGCCTTGAAAGGCGAGGTTTTGTAGCGGAAGATTTGATAAAAAATAGTATGTTGGATACCCTGTCCTGAGAAACGGGACCCGTATTTGAAGTATCACAAGTTTGCGTTCAACAATACAGTAAAAACGAGGACTGGATATCTTGCGTATATTCAGAAGTCCTAAAAAGTATGCAACATTTTCCCAAAAAAGGCAAGGAAAATCTTATCTATGTTCTTGGTTTTCTTTGATTGGATGTCTAAAGTTCTAAGGATAAGCAAATTGTCGCTGACAGCGAGCGGGAATTCGGGATGTTGGGATTTATACGTCCGCAGGCAAAAAAGGTAGGTGCGGTTTCAAACCGCACCGAACTTTAAACAAAAACCTTTTTAACGCCAGTTTGATTCATCATTTTGGAGGTGTCGCAGGGTCTATTTTCGCATCATAGAGACGCGCATTGTAGCACAAACTTTCCAGTTTGTGCAGTATAGGATGTCCATGAACACTCGACGCTATATAAGTCCAACATTTATCAAACTCACGTTATCCTAAATTAATCAGCAGATTTCAGTTTTGCCTACAGAGTTGTTACCTTGTGAATTGGTGTGCCTCCATTAACGCAAGTTGCTGCTTGTAAATCCGTGGGGTTTCCTATATAACGGCGGTGTGAAAGTTATTCATCCCATGGCAGTGGCACGCCTAACCGTTCACTGACACCCCGTGCGGATTCCTGCTCCATTTCGCCGTAGCGGATGCCATTTTGTCGATGTAACGCTGTTCGTTCGACTTCAATAGCACCGGGGAGCCGTGCTTGATCAGTTCCGGGCATCGGTTCGTAAGTTTCGCGGATATCGTGCACCAGCCGATCAACTTCGGCGTGGAATACATCCGTAGGCACAACGGATTCGATGTCTATTGCGAGTACCATGCCACCATGACGGGCGCCCGTCCATTTTGCGGTATCTTCAGTAGGTGGTTCTGTGAAACCGGTTAACGCGCCACCGAGTAGGCACGCCACAGCGGTATAACCGATGCTCTTGAAGAAAGCCGCTGGGATTACTGAAAGGAGTGCGTCGAATTCGGGACCGCGTTGGTAGTCCGCCATAATACAGGTCGCTGCATCAAGGACAACCGGCGGTTCGTCATTAGACGGGATAGCGAAACAGATCGGTGGATTGCCATAGTAGCCGAGTTGCGGTTTCGGGTCTTGACCACCAGCATTCCCGTGGTTCTGATACCCCTGTACGGAAAAACCGATACAACCGGCTTCGTTACATAAGCGGGCATAGTGTCCTGCAGACCCGTAGTGCCCTATATATCGGACAAGTCCCATCCCGATACCGACCGCTTTCGCTTTGGCGATGGCGTGCTCCGTAGCACGGACCATTGGGAGATAGCCGAGGGTACCATTACCATCAAGCACGACTGCAGTTGGTGTTTCATGGATAACACGGATATCCGGGTTAGGGTTGAGACTTCCGTTTTCAAAGCCTCCACAATATCCGTTGACGGTTCGCGTGCCGTGGCTGCGGACCCCGCGTAGGTCGGAGTTAACGAGCAAGCGACTGATGAGTGCGGCGTGTTCGTGTGTGATACCGGCTTTCTCAAAACAGGCAGTACTGAAGTTAAGAAGCCGTTCTTCGTCTACATGGACGAAATCTTCTGGTGGTCTGTTCATATTTTTTCCTTTCGTTGGAGCATAGTTTCCTATTATAGTAAAGCCCATAATTATTTAGACGCGCGGTTGACCGTAGGGGCTGGGTTACCCAGCCCCTACGAGTGGGTAACGTTATCGTGGAGTGTCAACTTATTTTCGTGCTTTACTATAGGCTAAAGTTTAGTAAAACTATATCACAAAAATTATAGGATGTCACCTTTTTTCTGAAAAGTGGAAATTTCTTATAGCTTTTGGGTGAGAAAATGATAGGAAATCTGCGTGATCGGAAAGAAAACACCTCTTGATGAAGATTGATTTTTTAATTCGGTAATATTGGAACGTACGATGAATCGCCCTACTACGAACCTGTCTGTTTGTAGTAGGGCAATTCATGGTTCTCCCGTTATTACCGAAATATTTTATCAAATTTCATGCAGAGGTGTTCTAAAACGTAGGCAAAGGATATCCATCTCCGCTTTCATGTTGGAGGCTATTCTTTTCGTAGCGTTGTTTGGCTTTTCCTGATTAGCACCGTGCCATCTTGATTCACCTGTGCAGTCGTTGTACCATCGGGGGAATGCAATAACCCCTTGGAGCCGCTTGGCGTGTCATCAGGCGTTGGAGTAAGTTCCTTCCCTGTTCTTGCATGCCACACCCGTACCTTATTCTTCCAATCCCCAGTCGCAATGATTCTTTTCCCATCCTTTGAAAATACCACAGTCCGAACAGCACCTGGTCCTTTAAATATGACCTTTTTGCGTCTGCCTGTCCTTGCATCCCACAAATACACCGTTCCTTTTTCGATAGTGTAATAGTCTCCACCGGTAACGATAGTATTCCCGTCCGGTGAATAAGCGATAGGACCTATATCATACTCACGGTTTTGAAGTAGCAAAAAAATGGTGTCAATTAAACCAAAATGCGCAAGTGTCGCTTTATGTTTGCCTGTTTTTGCATCTCGCAACAGCACGCGATCATTATATGAACTCACCACAGCAACCGTTTTACCATCGGGAGAATACGTGATGTTAAAAATGATACCATCTTTATCTCCAGTGAAAGTGTTTTTAAGTGCTGCTGTGGATACATCCCAAAAGTGGACCTTTCCCTCTTGATTCCCGGTGACAATTGTTTGGCTGTCAGGTGAATATGCGGCGGCGTTGATGCGCATATATCCTGTGAGTGTCGCTTTGGGTTTACCTGTCGCGGCATCCCACAATCGCACTGTTCCATCTGAACTGCCCGTAGCGATCGTGTTTCCATCTGGCGCGTATGCGACAGATTTGACCCTCTCTGTGTGACCAGTGAGCGTAGATTTAAGTTTCAGTGTTTGTGTATCCCACAATTGCACACTCCCGTTTCTGCCACCGCAGACGATGGTGTCGCCATCTGGAGAATATGCTAAGGATCTCACGCCGCCGACTGCGGAAGCGAGTGTCGTTTGGTGAGTTCCCGTGGTAGCATCCCACAACTGAATTGTCCCATCGTAGCTGCCTGTCGCGATAATCTTGTTATCTGGGGAATATGCTATACAAGAAACCTGTTTTGTATGTCCAGTAAGCGTGATTTTCTGATTGCCAGTTTTTCTGTCCCACAAGTATGTTGTGTTGTCGTCCCCGTCTACAGTGGCGAATGTTGGTCCATCCTGAGAGAACACAACTAAATTGACACCTTTTGGATGCGTGTTTCTTATGGGTATACGTTTTCCCGTTTGTACATTCCATAAGCGGGCAGCGTTGTAAAACCCGTCAAAGGAGGCGGAGGCAATATAACTTCCGTCAGGCGAAAAGGCGATGGATTTAACTCTGTCTAAGTGTCCAAGACGCATCTCTTTTGCTTCTCCAGTAGTGGCATCCCATACCTCTACTGAATACCTGGAACTTCCACTCGCGTTTTTCTTTTCCGCGCGAACACCAATGCCGATCCTGTTGCCATCGGGTGAAAAAGCGAAAGGGAAGGGATATCCTATGTTCGGACGTTGGAGCAACTCTAATGCTTTTCCTGTTTGTGGATCATGGAACCAGATGCCGATAGAGGTTGAAATCGCCAGTTGACTACCATCTGGAGAAAAGTGGACTTCGCCGAGGGCACCTCTGCCGATACGTGCTATTGCATCTTCGGGTAAGCCGATTTGTGGGTTATCCTGTGCGGTTGATGGGAAACTGCAGACTGAAACGATAATTGCTGTGAATATGAGAAAAAAGGAAGTTTTCATGGTGAGGTGTCTCCTTTTTGGAATCGCAAACAGTTCATTTTTCAAAAAGCCTATTAGGTTCGGTTTCTAAGGTTACTTTTGTTGTAAAATGTTTCGGTTTCTTTCAGAAAAATCGAGTTTGCTAAACACACATGAAAACTTTCTATACAAGTTTTAAGGGTCAATCTGCTTATGGAACCGCTTTTCGCCGTCTTTGATGGTGAAGATGACTGCGCTTTTGGTCGGATGCCGATTTTCGTTATAACTGGCAATGGTCGTCGCGCCGATGTAATTCTCAGTAACAGCGAGTTGCTCCCGTATCTTTTCTGGGTCGATGCTGCCGGCGCGTTCAACGGCTTCAAAGAGCAGCTTGACCGCATCGTAACTCACCGCGACACCACCCGTAGGTGTGGATTCATAGATGGATTCGTAAGTGTTAACAAACGCTCTGGCATTCGGTTCATCTGTGTCTGGCGAGAAGTGTCCGCTGAAAAAGCTGCCTTCTATTTCGGCATCTTCGTCATCGAACAGAAGTTCGCTGTCCCATGAATCTGCACCGAGGAAAATTGTCGGTTCTCCGTTGGCGTTTTGCAATGGGATTGCTCGCGCCTGTTGCGTTATGAACGCAATGTCCTGGACGAAACCGGCTGTGAAAAGTGCATCGGGTTTCGCGGCTGCAATATTTGTTAATTGTGCTGTAAAGTCTGACGAATCGCCTTCGTAAAATTCATTAGCGACAATTTCGCCACCGAGTTTGCTGAAGTTGAGTGCGAAAAATTCGGAGATACCTTCAGTGTAAAGGTCACCACTGCGTATGATAACCGCGGCGGTAGAGAGGTCAAGATCCGCTTTGGCAAACTGTGCCATCACAGCACCTTGGAAACTATCCGTAAAAGATGCCATGAAGACGAAGTTACCCGCATTTGTAACGTTCGGGTTGGTCGCAGTTGTCGTGATCATTGGGATTCCGTGGCGTTGTGCGACTGGACCCACCACAACGGCATGAGAAGATCGATTGGGTCCGATGAGTGCTATAATTTTGTCTTCAACAATAAGTCTTTCAGCGATTTGGACGGAGACCTCCGGTCCCCCTTCTTTATTAATATGTCCAATCAATTCAACAGGGATGCCAAGCAGCCCACCCCGCTGGTTAATCTCGGTGACAGCCATCTCTGCGCCATTTGGATAGGTAACGCGTTCACCAGCAACGACAAAACCGATCTTGAGGGTTTCTTCTTGTTGAGGGACAATAACTTTTTGGATGTTATCGCAGCCTACGTATATCATTAACAGGACGCTTAAACTGATTAAGGCCAAAAATTTATGCATGCGTGTAAATTCCTTATATAATTTTATCTTCCTCTAAACGCGCAGTGATTTCTGGAAACTGCTGCTCGCTGAACACGAGTTGAAAGATACCTGCCCGTGTTGTGCCTTCGCGCACCGTCATCGTGCCGGCGTTGTTGAATGTATCCTCCAGCGTTTTCAGCACTTTTTCCTTATACTCGGTATCAAGGTTGCCGCCGAGATGCTCTCCTTTTGTGTCGAAAATTAGGACGCGTGTTAAGCCACCAAACTCGCGCGTCATCGCAACGAAATCTGGGTAGATACGCCCCTGTTTCCAACCTTGCACGTAATACTCACCACGTTGACGCGCAGCGATGCGATGCCACCATTGTAGGGCGCGACGTTCGTCAAGGTAATACGCAAATTTCTTTTCAAATTCGTTATCGAAATGTTGTTCAAATACGGGCTCAAAGAGGCTGAGTTGAACCGGACTACCATACCTTGTAAGGGGTCTATCATCGGCTTTAACCTCTATTTGATATGTGTCTCGGAGTTTGTAGTTGGGTTCTCTTGTCTCTAAGTCAAATCGGATTTCACCGTGATCCAGTTTTCTACGAAAGATATGTTCCGCCTGCTGTTCAACTTCACGCTTTATATGCTCTCGCAACGTATGGACGAGATAAGAACGTTTACCGTAAATATCTTCTTCGGTTTCCCCATTTTGTTTGAGGCTTTCAAACATCTGCAACGCAATGCGAACAGCGCGCCATGGATTCGGCAGAAGGTCTGACAGACGGCGCGCAAAATCGGAGATGTCAACTGTTTTGTCAATATAGGGTTCTTGATCGGTATGGTAAACAGGCGGTGCATCGCCAACGTCAACGGTCGCAGATTGCCATATTGTCCTATCAGGTGCTGAAGCATTCGGATTCGGAGCTTGGATCTCTGACCACTTTATATGCGGTAGAATATGTGCTTGGTAATTGAGCTGTCCCCACTCGTCTCCATTCTTATGGAGGACCATCGGCAAATAGATCACCTGATTGCGAAATTGTGCTCGGCGTTGGACGGTTCGTGGGCGGACATCAAAGAGCTTCTGTGTATCTGCGGCACCGAGTACTTCATTACCTAAACCGGTGAGACCTTGGGATTCTAATCCCTGCTTGACCTGCTCGACGGCGATGCCTACGTCGGTGTTATTGCAATAGACGTAACACTGATCCAGTGCCTCTCGTCCTGTAAGTTGTGCATGCGGTTGCCGCATCACACGTCCTACAAGTTGCGTGATCGCTTTCTGTGCTTGTGTATTGTCTAACATGACTAACAGGTAAGCGAAGGGGCAATCCCAGCCTTCCATGAGTGCGGATTTTGTAATGATCCAGCGAACTTGCGACATTTCAGAGTGTAGGTCTTCGTTTTGGAGTTCATCGTTTTCGGCAGATTTGACACGGATTGCCTCCGGTGGTACCCCTAAACGTGTGAGATACTGGCGTACATCCTCGGCATGGATCCGCTCGCCATCTCTCTGATCTTTGCCTGTCCGCTCGACTCGGACAACAGCGATCGGGCGGATATATCGGTCGGTGGTATTTTCAAGCGATTCTGCCTCACTATTGAGTCGCTCAAGTTCGTCAACTGCCTGCTGCAAAGTGTATTGCCAATCATCCCGCCAAGAGACGTTTTTGGCATTTTTCCTGAAATTGGATTTCACTTGTACAGGTAACTTAATCATCTCCTCTTTTTTGAGAGCGGTTCCGTCAATATCAACGAGCAGATTGCTAATACCGCGGTTGGGTGTGGCGGAGAGTTCAATTATCATTTGAGGATCAAGACGGTTGATGGAGCGTGCGAATTCTTCGTTTGCCTCGCGTCTACTCGCGCCATACGCTTTATGCGCTTCGTCCAAGATAACAACGGGCCGCAGCGTTTTAAATACGTTAAATAGACTCTGCATGACGAGCCCCGTATTTTTATGACACTCCAGATCGGGATATTCATTTCGCATGCGAGCGTCACCGAAGATGTCGTCGCTGTCGGGAAAAAAACTCGGATACTTCCCGGTATCTCTAAACATCCGAAGGAATTCCTTGCCTTTTTGTCGATTCGCCGCGGGCAACATAAGCAGCATAACACACAAGTAATTGGCGATGTCATCTCTATTGAAAGCGTCATCCTTTTCCAGCATTTTGACTTTACCAGCACTTGCGCGCGCTAACATTTTACGGTAGGGATGTTCCTTGTTCCATAAAGCGGCTTTCGTTTGTGCGTAGATCGCCTTCGTCGGTACAATCCATAATGTTAGCCCGTGCTGCCGGTGGAGACGTTCCAAAGCGGATGCTGCGAGCAGCGTTTTACCGCCACCGGTGGGTACTTTAAAACAGGCATGCGGGATCGGACGGTTTGCGTCGTCGGTGCGAGTAACGTAGTCGCCAGCAGTTGAGGCAACGTCACCGTTCTGTTTCAAATTCTGCCACGCCTTTTCGGGATAATTCCGCAACTCTGCGGGAATCTCAGCAACGCCCGCTTGTCTCAATGCCTCTATAGCGGTTTTTGAAGTATTCTCAACCTCAGATAGTGCCTCTAACCAGCGGGTAAAAGCGTCCAATGCGTTCTGTTGATA
>VXZK01000311.1 GCA_009845545.1 Candidatus Poribacteria bacterium | reverse complement strand
GCGAACCGCTTGATGCTGAGGTCTCGAATCCTAAAAGCCTGGAATTCGTCCTTACCGCCTCTGAGTTGAACCAAGCTCTCACTCATAAAAAAGCTGGTGATTCGGAAAAGGCGCACGTCGCCTATCATGAGATCGCTGACGAATTCGGACGTAGACTTGAGGCAGATTTTGCACAGAAAAGCATTGACCGAGTTGAATCAGCAAAAGTGGTTATCGCCGCGATTGGCGAACCTTTTGATATTGACATTCCAAAAGCTGAAAAATTGGAAAACGAAAAACGTTACTTTGAAGCTTACGTCGCATACACCGATGCCATTCGTACCTATAAGGTGAGAAAAGATATTCACGGTCGACTCCCCTCGGATCTCCGAAAACAGATCGGCAATTTTGAAAAAGCGGCGATGATGGTCATAAACAGTATTCAAAACGCTCGACGTGCTGAAAAGGACGGGAGAGAAAGCTCCGCACTTTACAGTTATGATCTGGTTGTTGAACTTGAAACATTGGGGTTAAGTCGTCGTCTCTATGAGAACTCTCTTTTCAACTATAAAAGGCTTGAATCTGGTCAATAATTATTTGTTTTTTTATTACAGGAGCCTCAATGATATACAATGATAGTGCTATAACGCTTTATGCCGCTAAGGTCGGCAGGCTCGCGCTTTTCTGTATGCTTCTCTTAATGTCTCTTTCATTGACACAGATAGGTGACGCTGCACCCACCGGACAACTCGCTTATGCCGTCAATGGATTTGACGAGAATTTGGGACGTTTCGATTGGAACCTTTACGCAACCGCAATTAAAGGCACTAACGATTTGAAAGCCATCTCTTTAAATCACAAAGGTATGTACCCAGCGTGGGGACCAAACGGAGATTTACTTTATTTTATACAGTGGCATGGCGGGCAATCCGATGTCTATTCTATTAACCCTGACAACCCAAAGAATAAGAAACGGATTACACAGATTTCAGGGACATATCGGTTCCTGGCGGCTTCTCCTAATGGTAAATATCTCGCTTTCAACGGTTGGACAATGGAACAACTTCCACAAGACAATCAGATTTGGTTGTTGAATCTCGAAAGCGGGGAGATGAGAACCGTGACACAAGTCCCACATTTCGGGTGGCCATACTCTTTCTGGGGTATTTCTTGGGCACCGAATGGAAAGCGGCTCGTCTTTTCCCTTTCCAGACCCGGGTGGTTGGAACACCTCTATATTTTAGACATTGAAACGGAAGAGATAGAGATCCTAACCGAACTCAATAAAGATTTTTATCCCGTTTGGGCACCCGGTGGGCAACGCATCCTTTTCTTCAGATGGAATAGGGAATTTGATACCTTCTGTACAATTGACATCGAATCTAAGGTCATTGAGCCGCTGTTTGATGTTGACAAAGCAACAGGATATTGGTCTGACTGGTCGCCTGAGGGAGACTATATGATCTATTCTCGGTGGGGGACCGTCTACCTATACGACTTCGCCAGTGGCGAGACCGAAGAACTCGTCGAAATAGATGGCAGTGTATTTGTTATCGCATGGTTGCGGGATATTCGGATACTACCTGTTGAACCGAAGAGGAAATTGGTCACAACCTGGGGCAATATTAAGCATAAATAGTTATTCGTTATAAGCCTGTTTCTGATGCTGAGTCATCTCTTTGTAACCCTTAAAGCATGCACGGCTACCAAAAGATATTGAACAATCATAAGCCTCTTAACTAAAAACTTATAACTTATAACCAATGACTATGAAGAAAAGGACGAACCTGTGTTATCCAGCGTTGAAAAAGCATTAGAATACGATAAGATTAAAGGGCTTTTGAAGAAGTATACCGCTTCTCAACTTGGGACCGCGCGGGTTGATACCCTTACGCCGTCTTATGACATTGATAGAGTCCGCTACCAGCAGACATTATGTAGTGAAGCCAAATGCTTTCATCAACTCTACGGGGGGATCCCGTTAGCAGGCTTAAGAGACATTCGCGGATTACTCAACCATGCTGCCAAAATCGGTTCAATCTTAGACGCTGAAGAACTCCTCGCAATCCGAAAAATCGCAAAAATTCCAGGCGACATCCACCGTGTATTTGAAAAACGAGAGCGCGAGGAATTTCCCAACCTCTTTGCAATCGTGGACGCACTCCCAGATTTTCCTGAGTTAGTTGAAGCGATTGACTATTGTATTAATTCAGAGGGGAGCCTACTCGACCGAGCCAGTCCTGAATTGCGGGCGATCCGCCGCAAATTGTTCCGACTTCGCGAAAATATACATCAAAAACTTGAAGCGACACTGCGCTCTCCAGAAAGTCAAAAGGCGATTCAAGAACCCGTCATTACCTCTCGAAACAATCGGTATGTCATCCCAATCAAACAAGAGGCACGCGCAACTTTCCAAGGGGTCGTCCAAGCGCAATCCACAAGCGGAGCAACCTTTTTTGTTGAACCTTTGGGTATTGTGCAGATGAACAATGAATTACACGAAGCCGCTGAAGCAGAACACCGTGAAATTCAACGTATCCTTCTTACGCTTACCGATCACGTCCGCAACTATCTAAACGAATTAGAAGCGTCTCTTGACTTATTAGCAGAATTCGATTTTTTGAACGCAAAAGCACGCTTCAGCTTAGCATTAAACGCCGTCGAACCTAAACTGAATACCCGTGGTAACGTCAAGTTGATTGAAGCGCGGCACCCATTGCTCGAATTCCATCTTCAAAATGAACAGCCACCAGACCCTGAGGCTGAAGTAGATGTGGATCTACCGAAACGAGTCGTGCCGACAAATATTCATATCGGCAAAACGTTCAAAACGCTAATCATTACAGGTCCGAATACTGGCGGTAAGACGGTTGTCCTGAAAACGGTCGGGCTGTTGGTGCTGATGGCGCAGTCAGGTTTACATATTCCAGCGGAACACGGGAGTAAAATCGCTATTTTTGACCATGTATTTGCTGACATCGGCGACGATCAAGGGATCGAACAGAGTCTGAGTACCTTCTCTTCTCATATCACGAAGATTGCCGGGATGCTCAAAACCGTCGAAACTTCCAGCCAATCGCTCGTGTTGTTGGATGAAATTGGTGCCGGGACAGACCCCAGTGAAGGAACTGCCCTCGGAATGGCACTCCTTGATTGGCTCGGTGAAAGACACGTCAATACCATCGTTACAACGCACTACGGCGCACTTAAGGCGTACGCACATACCCAGCAAATTATGGAAAATGCATCAATGGAGTTTGACTGGACAACACTACGCCCTACCTACCGACTGCAGGTCGGGATACCGGGGAGTAGCAACGCTATAAAGATTGCCTCCCAATTAGGAATTCCATCCGAAATCCTTGATGAAGCGCAAACCCATATAGGCAATAACGCCGTCGCTGTTGAAGACTTACTCCTGGAGCTCCAGGAGAAACAGGATAAATTAGATACTGATCAAAGCCTACTACAAGATAAAATCCGAGATGCCGATGCCGCATACCAGAAACATACCAAACTCGCTCAAAACTTGGAAACCGAGCAGCAGGCACTAAAACAGCAGGCTGAGAATGAAGCGCGTGAAATCGTTGCTGGCGCACGGCGCACCGTGGAAAACCTTGTCGCTGATATACGTAAAAAACAAGCCTCTAAAGAGAGTATTCAAAAGGCGTTCTCAAAGATAGAAACCGCCAAAAAAGCACTGCGACCAGAACCACCTAAAAAGCAGCCTGACCCGCCGAAGGTGGAAGTCAATGTTGGCGATAAGGTCCGAGTCAAGAAATTGAACCGATTCGGAGAGGTTATCGCTGTTAAATCGCAGCGGAAAACACCGCTCCAAATCCTGGTCGGGAATATGCAAATGCAAGCCGACTACCACGATGTTGATTCGGTTCATCCGAAACAAAAAAGTTCTCATCTCTCAACTTCCGTCCTTGATATTCAATATAGCAAAGCCAACGCAATTGCCGATGAACTTAATCTTCACGGAATGTTTGTAAAAGAGGCGTTAGACATCACCATCAAATACCTTGATGACGCAGTCCTCGCAGGGTTACCATCGGTTCGTATTTTACACGGAAAAGGCACCGGTGCCTTGCGGAAAGCCGTTCATGAGGAATTGCGTGAAAATACACTTGTATCCAATTATCAATTCGCACCATTTGACCAAGGTGGTGAAGGGGTAACCGTCGTCACATTCAAAGAGTGAACACGACAAAATGTCCCGTAGAAAACTTTGACACAAAGAGGCAGATTCACCGTGAACCGTCCTCCTAAAAGAAACTACATGCCACGCGAAACGATCGACGAAATTCGGAGCCGAAGCGACATCGTTGAAGTTATCTCCGAATGTGGGATCGCGCTGCGTCCTGCCGGTCAAGATTTCAAAGCACTCTGTCCATTTCATGCTGAGAAAACCCCCTCCTTTACTGTATCCGTACAAAAGCAGATTTTCTACTGTTTCGGCTGCCAAACCGGCGGGAATGTCATCACCTTCGTGCTAAAGCATGAGGGCAAATCCTTCATTGAGACAATAGAATGGTTAGCGGGACGCTTGAATATCACACTTCCAAATCACGATGCTCGCGAGAACGCAGATCGAAAGCGGGTCGCGAACTTAGAGGACCTCAATCGTTTTGCAGTTGAATACTATCACCGTCAACTTCTCACGGAGAAGGGCAGTGGACAAGCGAGACAGTATCTCGATCACCGTGGGGTTCAACCCAAGACTCTTCGATCGTTCCAACTCGGATACGCGAAATCTGGACGGCGCGAACTCGTGAAAATTGCGACAGACAAAGGGTTTACGATCCAACAGTTAATTGATGTCGGGCTCATTAAAGACGATGACCGTGGACCTCAGGACCGGTTTTGGAACAGAATCCTTTTTCCAATTCAGAATGAACGGGGCGCGCCGGTCGGCTTCGGCGGACGCGCACTCTCTGAAGAACATCAACCCAAATACTTGAATTCTCCCGCTACGGCTCTATATGATAAGAGCAAGCTTCTTTACAATCTCGACAAAGCGCGTCAACCTATCTACAAGCAGCAGCGTGTGCTGCTTGTCGAAGGGTACATGGATGTTTTGATGCTTTATCAGTCTGGAGTTGAGAACGTTGTTGCATCCTCCGGGACTTCTTTGAGTGAAGACCACGCCCGTTTGCTAAAGCGGTTTGCACCGGAAGTCGTCATCGTTTATGATGGAGATGCCTCCGGTTTTCAAGCGGCACAGCGTGGATTGCACCGGCTGCTTGCCGAAGATTTGCGGGTGCGTATCGCACTGCTCCCAACAGGAGAAGATCCAGACTCATTTACACGGCAGCACGGTGTGGATGCATTCACGAAACTTACAGACAACGCCATAAATCTTATCGAATTTCAGATTCAGGCTGCTATTCAGAGTCAGGATATTCACCAGATAGATGTAAAAACGCAAATTGTGAAAGAGGTTACCGAAACGCTCTTAAATCTCAAAAATCGCGTTGAACGCAGCGAGTATATCAAATACGCCGCCCGGGAACTTCATGTGGATGAACGTGTGCTTTGGGATGAATTGCGCGACGCCGGGCTTAAAGAGACTTCTGTTTCTCGTCCGACAGCGCAAAAAAAGGGGGCACAGCAGAAGTTATCTGTACGCGCCCAAATCGAACGTCAACTTATTGAAGCCTTAATCCAAAATCCAACGTTAATTCCGTATGTCAAATCCCAATTTGATTGTCAACATTTCACGGAACCGCGCTTCGCTAAAGTCGCGCAGTTACTTTGGGAAGCCACTACAAATGATGATAATCACGGGATAGATATCCAGGCACTTATCAGTGAGTGCCCTGATGAGAATCTGAGTGCTTTTATTTCAAGCGCACTTTTACGCAGGGAACCCGCGCCGAACCCGCAAGCAAGAGTAGATGGATGTCTCAAGAAATTACGCAATTTCCACCTACAAGACCTTGAGCAACGTGTCCGATCACACGCACTCGCCGAAGGCGCAGATGAGATGGAAACACTTGAGCAGTTGGTAAAACTTTCAAATGAGAGACGCGCCCTGCGCAGTCGCGGTGTGGACAATACTCACAATGAAAATTTAAATGAAGAAGGAGTTGATGATGGATTTTAAAAACCATCCTACGCTTGATTATCTTGATGTTGATGGAACTGATGAACTCGGATATGAGGATGACTTGGCTGAAATAGCCGCAGCCAGCAGCGGCTATACCGATGACTCAGTGAAGGTCTATATGCGCGAGATGGGGAAATTTCAGCTGCTTGATAAAGCGCAAGAGGTCGAACTCGCGAAACGCATTGAAGCCGGCCATCGAACCGCCCATGAAGCTACCTTCAGCACGGCACTCGCTATTACCGAAATTCGGAAGCTGCTCTATAAAATCGTTACCGCTAAAAAGCGGGCTTCTGATATTATTGATATGCACGTTTCCAGCACTTCAACGCAGAATAAGGAAAAAAAACTGCGTGAACAGGTTAAGAAGGCATTGAGCGTACTCGAAGCCCTTGAAATGGAACGCCTCACGGATACGCCTGCTGCAGGCTCTACAAATGGTAAGCGACCTACCAAGAAATCGAAAAACCGAACCAACCTCATTAAGACTCTTGGGGAACTCAAGATTGACCGTGAAGAGATTAGCAAGATCTCTGACCTCGTTAAACAGGCAGAGTCTCAAGTTAGCGCGTGGGAAGGTGAAATCCGACAGCTCCAGCAGAAGTATGATATTCCTGATGAATGGCTCGATCAGAGCAACGACACTCAACCGAAGTTTGAAACCGATTCAACGAGAAATGCCTATGTAACAATTGTCCGTTTGCAGCGCAATATCCGGCAGCATATAAACGAAATTGGCATCCCGCGTAAGCAACTCAAGTCGCTTATCCAGCAAATTGACAAAGGCGAATCCGAAGCACAGGATGCAAAGATAGCTATCGTTGCCGCGAATCTTCGGCTCGTCGTGAGTATCGCTAAGAAGCACAGGCACCGGGCAGCTGGTCTTGAATTCCTTGATTTAATTCAGGAAGGGAACATCGGATTAATGCGAGCCGTTGACAAGTTCGATTACCAGCGTGGATATAAGTTTAGCACCTACGCGACTTGGTGGATTCGACAAGGGATTACACGCGCGATTGCTGATCAAGGCAGAACGATCCGTATCCCTGTACACATGCACGAACGGATTAACAAAATTCGCCGCGTACAACGTTCACTCTTGCAGGAATTGGGAAATGAACCGACAGCTGAGCAGATTGCTGAAGATCTCAATATTTCAACGAGCAAAGTCACTGAAGCACTCGCTGTCGCACCAGAAACCGCCTCTTTAGATACCCCAATCGGTGAAGAAGACGATAACCCTCTTGGTGCTTTTATTATGGATGTTGATTCTCCCTCACCTGTCCAAGAGGCAGAACTGAATATCCTTAAAGAGCAGATACAAGATGTCCTCTCCGAGTTGAACGAGCGTGAAAGGAAGGTCATCTCTCTCCGTTTTGGAATTGATGACGGGTACCCCAGAACGCTTGAAGAGGTCGGTAATATCTTCGACGTAACCCGCGAACGCATCCGACAAATTGAGGCGAAAGCACTTCGCAAATTGCGACACCCAAGACGAAGCCGAAAACTACGCGATTTCGTTCACTAACAAAAACTGAAGTGGCCACGCCTCAGTAGCAGCGGCACCGTTTGTAGTAGGGCAATTCTGCGGCGTACTCGCCCAAATGCGATCTGCATTATTGCCCGTCCCGACAACCCGCCTTCTGATAACCAATAACTCATAGGACTTACGCACTCCCCTGGTAGGTGCGGTTTCTAACCGCACCGAACCCT
>VXZK01000114.1 GCA_009845545.1 Candidatus Poribacteria bacterium | reverse complement strand
ATGCTTTTCATAATCGAAGAGTATAACACTTTTTAAGAAATTGCGTAAGTCCTAAATGCTTTAAATAATTTCTCGGCATGTTCGCGAAGCCCCAACTCTGGTCGATTCTTATCTATCCACATCCGGTCCGGATCATATTGCACACCTATAACGAACGCTTTTGATGGGTCTTCTATTGCCTCAATAATTCCATCTTCGGCTTGTGCTGTCACCACGAATCCTTTGCCAACTACTTTTACTGCTTCGTAGTGGGTTGAAGTGACTTCGGTAATGCTCTCACACGTAATTTTGTTGAGTTGACTGTCCGGTTGAATCTTAATCTTATGCCAAGGATCGTCTGACCCAGGTTTCTGATAAGTCAAAATTTTTGAAGGAATGTCTTGATACAAGCTGCCGCCCGTTGCAACATTCATGATATGGATACCGCGACTAATACCAAAAACAGGAATGTTCTTTTCTATTGCTTTTCGGAAGAGTGATATTTCAAATTCATCTTTTGCTCTGTTAGGATATTGACTTTTACCACAATGCCGCTCTTCACCGTAAATGTCTGGATCAATATTACCGCCGCCGGGGAGTAAAAGCCCATGAATTTGATGAATATATTCCTTAGTAGCCTGCTCATCACCTATTGATATTTTTTTTACCTCGCCTCCATGTTTCTCAATTGCATTTTTATAATTTTCAAAAGCGAATCCTTCGACGATTCCAATTTTAGGAGGCATGTCTTATCCTCTGGTTTATCGTGCGGCATGTTCCTGAAGAATCTCAACAATCTTGAGGGCAATTTGTCATGTGCTTCCGTTTTGACGGTTCGCAAGTTTTGCCCGGAGTCGTTCTAACTCCCCTTCTAATTCTTGTGCCCGTGTTTCTGCAGCCACTCTAAGATGGTGCTCTTCCATAGAAGTTGCAATCGGAGTGCCATCAGGTAGATACGGACGTAAAAGCCTAACGCGGCTGTGCTGTTGTTCCTCCCACCGCAACCAGAGATTTAGTGCCTCGCTGAACAAACCGCCCTGTGCGTCCGGTGTCATCTCAATAATGGTACCCGATGGACTTCGCCTCCACCCACGAAACTCCGCTGGTTTCTCCATTTCAGGTTGATGAATGAAATACTCTTGAACGCCTATATCATTTAGATACACACCGACTTTTTCATGTCGATCCTGGTGTGCTGTTGAATCAGAGAGAAACTCAAAAACAGCAACGGGTGCTGCGCCTTCTGCCCACGTATAGAAACTGCGGCGTAGCGGGTATTTATCAACACCAAACACGACGTAAACATCGGGTGCAACGAATTTTGTGGTGTCGCCTTCACGGTAGTAAAGGAAACTATCAATGCCGATATAGATGTGTGCATCGATCGAAAAGTATCGCGTGAGTTGCCCAGAAAAGATACGGATCTGTTCGCCGTGAAATCCTGTCGCCGCCATAGGTTCTTCGTCCTCACACGGATACCCTTCAATGTAGACAGTCGGTTTACCATCCGCTTTTGGAAAGATAGGGATATACTTTCTCTGTTTGAATTCAAAGCCGTTTATGGTATCCATGATTTTCTCCGTTTGCATATTCTATCCAATTAACAGAATTTACGCGCGATATGAGGCATGGCGAGGCATCAACGCCTCGCCTATAATAAAAGACGATTACCGGCTCGGAAAACCAATATTGACAGCAGACGGTCCATGGTCCTCACACGCCTGATCCGTCGGCACATCGGTCTCGGCATCGCTGGATTTGACAATCCCTTCCGAAACCAAATACTCTTCCACTTCATCGCCGCTGACATCAGCAAGTATTATGTCGTCGATCTGGACGCACGGCTGATACGGCTGCCGCGTCTTCTGAACCATTTCACGATAGTTGTTTTCGTTGTTAATGATGTCCCTATCTTCATAGTCCAAACCGTATTTGGCAAAGATCGCACGGACACCATTGCTCCATCCACATACGGGCTTCATATAAGCGATAATTTTCGGTTGACTCATTGTGAGCTTCTCCTTTTTTTATGGTTTTCAGTTGTCAGTCTTCAGTTATCAGTTAATTTCTCGTGGATAGTTGGTTTGATGTACCTGCTACAACACACTTCTTGTAACTAAGCACTGATAACTATTCCCCGAAAAGTGTTAGGTAAACCCAACGCCTCTTTAACTGAAAACTGATAACCGTTAACTGGTAACTAATTTGCGCGTAATTGATGTACCCAATTCTTCGCGCACAGATTCTAACGGGATACGTTCCATGACAGGTTCAAAGAACCCCTCAACAATTAGTTTTTCTGCTTCCGTATAAGGCAAACCACGACTCATTAGGTAAAAGACCTGCTCGGCATCAATCTTCCCAGCGGTTGCGCCGTGTGTACAACGCACCTCATGTGCCTGAATCTCTAATCCAGGTAAAGTATCGGCATGCGCACGTTCACTCAGTAGAAGATTATCGTTTTTCTGGTAGGCATCGGTATGATTCGCCGACGGATAGACGTAGATGTTGCCACCCCACGCAGACTGCGCTCTGTCTTTGAGGACAGTCCGATACAATAGATCACTAAAGGTATGCGGTGAAACATGCTCCTGGGCAGTGCTAACATCTAAGTGTTGGCGTGCATCCGTAAAAGCGAGTCCTAACATTTTGGCGTTCCCGCCTGCCCCCTCTAAAACAACGGCTTGATTTATCTTGTTGAGTCTACCACCAAACGTGGCGGTCACCCAGCAAAGTTGCGCGTCTCTGGCAACCATCGCACGATGCGAGGCAAAGTTCCAGACGTGCCGGTTCCAACGTTGCACTTGCACGTACGTCACGTTCGCATTCTGTCCAGCGAAAATTTCAACCGCTCCACTATGGAATCCACTTGCATCTGGCGTGGTAGATAAATTATCTTCCAAAACGACGACCTGACTCCCTTCTTCAGCAATGATCAACGTGTGCGATAAGTCGGCTTGCTCGGCTTCGGACATCCGGATATAAACGCGCAGTGGCACTTCAACCCTCACGCCTTTCGGCACATGCAATAAATAGCCACCTCGCCAAAAGGCACCGTGAAGGGCATCAAACTTATTCTGTTGTGCGATATTCCCACTTTTTAACGCCGTCTCCAAGGTCACTGCCTTGTTCATGAAGTAAGCACGGAGAAGTTCCGGCTGCTCCCGCAGTGCTGTGTGGAGATCCGCAAAGTATACCCCTTTTTCTTTCAGTATTTCAGAATCGGAGGTATGTTGGTGTTCTCCATCAACTTGCACAAGCACACCCGCCGTTTCCGATTCACTGTAGTCAACATCTTCGGAAGATACCGCACCATTAGGAACACTCGGATGATATCTGTCAACAGCGAAGCTGCGGAGATGTCGCCGAGTGCGTCGCCAGTAATCTTGTGTACGCATATCAACGGTACGTCGCCACACATCATCTTTAGTCGTATGCGGCATCGGCAAAGATTCGTAAAGTGCGTAAGCCTCCAACCGTTTCTCACGCATCCACCGTGGCTCAGTTGCTGCTATTTTTTGAAGAAATTCTTTTGAAAAATCACCTTTTTGCAATTTGTTTTATCCTTTATTGGTTGTCGGTATTCAGTTGTCAGTTCTCAGTTAAAAGGTCTTGATGTAACAATTTACGACCCCATGGCATACTCGAAACTTGGGCAGATTGTTACAAAGCATCTCTTAACCGATAACTGACGACTGACAACCGATAACCCCTTATCCCACTGAACCTTCCATCTGAAGTTGGATGAGACGGTTCATTTCCACAGCATATTCCATTGGAAGTTCTTTAACAAGAGGTTCAATAAACCCATTTACAATCATTGTAGAGGCTTCTTCTTCCGAAAGTCCACGGCTCATCAAGTAGAAGAGTTGTTCCTCACCTATTTTGCTGACACGTGCCTCGTGTTCGATATTCGTATCGTTCTCACCGATCTCAATCACTGGATAGGTGTCCGAACGGGAGTGCTTGTCAAGGATAAGGGCATCACAAACGACGTGCGATTTGCAACCCTTCGCACCTTTCGCAACATCCACCCACCCGCGATAACTCGATCTGCCGCCATCTTTACTGATACTCTTAGAGGTTATCTGTGAGGTGGTGTGCGGTGCGCAATGATAAACTTTCGCACCTGCGTCTTGGTGCTGTCCTTTGCTCGCGAATGCGATCGAGAGAATGTCACCCCGCGCGCCCGGCTCCATCATATAGACGCTCGGATACTTCATCGTTAACTTACTACCGAGGTTACCATCAACCCATTCCATTTGCGCGTCCTCGTATGCAAATGCCCGTTTTGTGACGAGATTATATACATTGTTCGCCCAATTCTGGATAGTGGTATAACGTACCCGGGAGCCTTTCATGCAAACAATCTCAACCACTGCGCTGTGCAGGGATTCGCTGCTGAATGTCGGCGCGGTGCACCCTTCAACATAATGTACCTGCGAACCTTCGTCAGCGATGATAAGCGTACGTTCAAATTGCCCCATATTTTCGCTGTTGATACGGAAATAGGCTTGCAATGGGTATTCAACTTTTACACCTGGAGGGACATAAACGAAACTGCCGCCACTCCAGACAGCACTATTGAGTGCAGCGAACTGGTTATCCGCAGACGGGATGATAGTCCCAAAGTATTTTTTGACCAGATCCGGGTACTCTTTAACAGCAGTATCGGTATCAAGGAAGACAACACCGATTTTGTCCAATTCTTCGACGATATTATGGTAAACGACTTCGGAGTCGTACTGCGCACCGACACCCGCGAGAAACTTTCTTTCCGCTTCAGGGATGCCGAGTCGGTCAAAGGTCTTCTTGATATCGTCAGGTACATCGTCCCAACTCCGTTCACTCCGGTCGGAGGCTTTAACGTAGTAGTAGATGTCGTCAAAATCGAGTTGTGAGAGGTCACCGCCCCACTTTGTCATCGGCTTCTGCTTGAAAATCTTGTACGCCTCAAGCCGGTACTGACGCATCCAGTCGGGTTCACCTTTGATGTCGCACATCTGGTTGATAACTCCCTCGTCCAACCCTTTGCGTGACTTGAATGTCGGTTTAATATCGTCGTGGAACCCGTATTGATACTCTTTACTCACCCCGAGTTCTTCCATCGCATTCTTTTCAGAAGTTTCCATTTTACTTCCTCCTTCAGTCGTTGTCGGTATTCAGTTATCGGTTTCCAGTAAGAAGGTTGTCTTTCTGGTAACTTTAACCATCAACTCACCGCTGTTATAAATGTTAAAGCACGCGTTGATGGTTAAAACCGTGCCCTGACAACTATTCATCAATACCATGTTTTTCACGAATCGGATCGTAGCCCTCTGCTTCTAATACTTGTGTCAATTCCCATCCACCGGATTCGACGACTCTACCATCAAGTAGGATATGTACGAACTGCGGTCGGATATAGTCCAACAAACGTGGATAATGGGTGATAATCAGCACCCCCAAATCGGGGCCGATCAACTGACTCACGCTTTCACCGACGATTCGCACAGCATCAATATCGAGTCCGGAATCGGTTTCATCAAGAATAGCGATTTTCGGTTCAAGCATTGCGAGTTGTAGGATTTCAGCGCGCTTCATTTCGCCACCAGAGAAGCCATCGTTGAGATACCGTCTTGCGAAAGAATCGTCAACGCCGAGTTGTTGCATCTTCTCGCGAAGTTCACGCCGGAATTCGCGCATCGGAATCAGGCCATCTTTCTCGGAACCGTTTACCCCTTTGCCACGAACCGCACTAACCGCGAGTCTCAGGAAATTTGCCAAACTGACACCTGGGATCGCCGTTGGATACTGGAAAGCAAGGAAAAGTCCGAGTTTGGCGCGTTCGTTAGGTTCCAATTCCAAGACATCGACACCATCGAAAATTACCTCACCGGAATCCACCTCGTAAAGTGGATGCCCCATCAAACCTTTAGCGAGGGTACTCTTACCAGACCCGTTTGGTCCCATAAGCGCGTGGATTTCACCTTGTTGGACACTTAAATTTAAGCCTTTGATAATTGGTTTCCCTTGCACGCTGATGTGCAAGTTTTTAATTCCCAACACATTGCTCATTTTTTAATTTCGGACTCCTTACTTATGTTAAATTTAGAACATTTAGCACTTTAGCTACTTGTGAGCGCATTTCGTTTCACTATTGTTGTTAATCGATTCAATTTTCCGCCACATGCGCCGATGTGTTTTGTCTGTCTAGCCCACCCGTGTATTTGTCAAGGTTAGAGTCTTCAAGTTTCATCGGCTGGATTGAGAGTTGATATCCAAGTGCTTTAAGAACAATTCCGAGTGCCTCAATCAAAGGTATATCCTCGTTAGAGATCATTTTTGAAAGAACCTGCGGGTCCATTTTTACCTGTTTTGCAAACTCAGAAATACCACCTTGCGCTTCAACAACAGTCAGAAGCGACCTCCGAACCACAGCACGGCTCTTGTAAATTTGGTAGTCTTCAAGGATTGCTTGCAGATAGGCAATTGCACTTTCGCGGTCAGCCAGCTGTTCAATAAGACATTCACGCCATGTTCTCATTTTTTATTGATGCTCCCTTTTATATTCCAACCAATAAATTTTCGATCGTTCTATATCTCGTCTTTGTGATGATTTATCACCACCACAAAGTAAAAGAATGATCGTGTTATCTATCTGTCCAAAATAAACTCGATAACCTGATCCAAAGTGGATCCGTAACTCAAAAACACCTTCACCAACAGATTGGCAATCTCCCAAATTACCGTCTTCAAAACGCTCAAGACGGGCCCGTATCCGAGCTTGTGTTCCTATATCCCGAATTGCGCTTAGCCATTCGTTGAAAGGTTCTCGTCCGCTTGTGGTTTGGTATACTCGTATTTCTCGCTGATGTGTCTCAGGCATTGTTGATTTTTAGTGCTTATCCACCAATTCTTGACATATTTCGTTCCGGTTTAACGAAGTCGGCTGCGTTAATCTTATGCCCCGCCTCTTTCTGTTCGACTGCCTTGAGAATTAATTCTGCGATCGTTTCATCATCTACGCCTTCACGTAGCGGCGTAAGCAGATCCGTTTCCGTTAGCGAGAAAAGACAGGTCCGGAACTTCCCATCAGCAGTAATACGAACCCGATTGCAATTTTCGCAAAACGGATCACTCACAGAAGGGATAACACCAACTTCGTTCCCGTTATCCGAGAAACGATAACGTTTCGCAGTGTCACTCTTCGCTTCGCCGTTCACGGCAACTGGCGTGAGTGGATAGAGCGCGCTGATTTTTTCGATAATCTCTTTCCCCGGAATGTACATGTTGCGTCCCCAGACATCATCGGCATCCAGCGGCATAAATTCGATGAATCGGAGTTGATAATTATTTTTGCGTGCGAAGGTCGCTAAATCAACGATCTCATCATCAGTAAAACCCCGCATTGCGACAGCGTTGACTTTAATCGGATGAAAGCCGCATTCGTGAGCTGTTTTCAACCCGTCAAGTACGCGAGAAAGGACTTTCCGGCGGGTCATCTGCTCGAACTTTTCTTCGTTAAGCGTGTCCAAACTCACATTAATCCGGCGGAGCCCAGCATCGTAGAGTGCCTGCGCTTGGCTAATAAGTCCGATGCCGTTCGTTGTCAAACTAATGTCCTTGAGCCCTTCTAACTGCGTTAATCGCTTTATGAGTGCTGGCACGCCGGGACGGACAAGCGGCTCACCGCCCGTAATACGTACTTTGTTAACACCCAATCCGACGAAAATGCGCGCGAGATGTAAAATCTCGTCATAAGTCATGAGTGCCGCATCTGGCATGAAGGTCATGTCTTCCGGCATACAATAGATACATCGAAAGTTGCAGACATCCGTAACCGAGATTCTAAGATTTGTATGGATCCGCCCAAAGCGGTCGAGCATCTGTTGTTTCA
>VXZK01000378.1 GCA_009845545.1 Candidatus Poribacteria bacterium | reverse complement strand
AAAGTGTTAGACTTCTATGAGAATTCAGCAAGATGGGACAAGAACGGTTATGAGGAACCCCTATCTCATCAATTTACCGAAAACCCTCAACTATCTTATGTCTCGGTATTACTTGTTTAGAAAAGAAACGCCCAAAAAACGAATTTGTGACACTCGCTACACTCGTATGGTTTCTCCTATGGGTCGGACTCTCACGCGGAGGCAAACGTCATGACTTCTTTACCGGTGTCCCCTTCGCTTACGGTACAGCGTTACTGCTATGGAATGTGCCAGCACTTATTACAGAAAAACTCAAATCTAAAAAAATTCTGCATCCCGAAATAAACTCAAAACTGATAACCTCATGCCTTGCGATTATCGTGTTCATCGTCATTCTCTTTTTACCCACATTTGCAGGGTATGCAAACAAGATAACCTACAATGCCACAATCCGAAGGAAGCTAATACCAGAACGCGGCAGCATGAAACAGGGATTAGAGTGGATGAAAACCACACTACCACAAGGCACCGTGGTGGCAGCAAGTTGGTCATACGGGAACCAACTCAACGTCCTCGGAGGTGTCAAAACCATTACAGACTCTGATCATTACATCCCGCACTGGATACATCTTTATTTTCGACACGTCTTCTGTGCACAGTCCGAGCGAGAGGCACTTGAATTTTTGAAAACACACGGCGCAACGCACCTGATGCTAACACAGCAAGAACTCATCTTCAATACCCCTGACCATTCCATAATCGGCAGCACTGAGAATGCCGATCGAAAATTTGAACTCGTATACCTTGCTATCCTCCCTAAAAAAGTAGATGCCCCGCAACGACTCGCAAATCTTCGTAAAACGCCATTCGCTTACATAGAAGCAATAGATCCAGATGTAGTAGAATCCCCTCCTGATGTCTTAACCGCACGTATGAGAAACAGGGACATAGCGCGCCTCCCTTACGTCGCGTTCAAAGACAAGACACGTCACTTCCACGAAATGTCGGGAGCAGAAAACCTACCCGGTGGCGTTATCTTATATTATGAAACCCATCAACCTGACGAACATCAACCCGACGAACATCAACATCTCAACAAAGCCTTTTATATACCCAAGACAGGGTGGAACAGCCTCGCCGTCCGTCTCTACTTCCTCGGTGACCTGCCCGACATCTTCGTCCGTGTTTACCCCACAGACGGTGATGCCACTGCCGATGTTAAAATATGGGAAATTCACTATCCCCCAGACATCCAGACTGATCCGAAATACCTTGAAACTGGATTCCCTGAAATAGACACTTACTTACACACGCAATAATTCAGAAACCCCTTGCCCAGCGTTCACCCCCGAAAACGATATGACACCGCCTCATCACAGCACTCCGTTCTATCTGCTTCAAAGGCAACGCGCGAAGCGATAATATTTCGAGAAATATTTTCTTGACATTTTTGTTTCACCGTGTTAAGATTTAATTTTAACGGCATAGGTCGCTCTATTCCGTAGTGGTTAACAGAAAAAGGAGAAATTTTTGGACGTATGAAACAATACAGAACCGATGAGATCCGGAACATCGCAATTATTGCACATTCAGGAGCAGGCAAGACATCACTCGTTGAAGCGATGCTTTACAACGGTGGTGCAATTGAGCGTATGGGGGCTGTTGATAGTGGAACTTCTGCAGCTGACTATGCCGCTGACGAGATAGAACGCAAAACCACTCTCAATTGTTCAGTCTGTATCGCAGAATGGGAAGGACACAAACTAAATCTGATTGATACCCCCGGCGCAGAGGATTTTTACGGGGACCTCTATAGCGTACTCCGAATTGTTGACGCGGTTGTCGTTGTCGTCGATGCGACAACCGGTGTCGAAGGTGGTACCGAAAAGGTATGGGAGGTTGCAGATAAATATGGGCTCCCGCGTCTCATCTTTATCAATAAGATGGACAAAGAGAACGCCAGTTTTGAAAACGCGCTCGCAAGCATTGAAGATATCTTAGAGACCCGAGCTGTTCTTATCCAACTTCCGATTGGGAAAGAAGATAATTTCGCGGGTGTTGTTGATGTCATACAGATGGCGGCGTATCTACAACCCGATGGTAACAAACGCGCCGCGAAAGCAGAAATTCCGGGAGAATTGGAAGCACAGGCTGAAGAGACTCGTGAAGCACTCGTTGAAGTCGCAGCAGAAAGCGATGACGAACTGATCGAGAAATTTTTTGAAGGCGAACTCACTGACGAAGAAATTCAGAACGGTTTACAACTCGGCATTTCTGAGAACCAGTTTGCGCCCGTCCTCTGTGGTGCGGCATTGAACAATACCGGCGTGCAACAATTGATGGATACACTCGTGAACGGATGTCCGTCTCCCGCAGATGTAGGCGCGGTAAAAAGTGCTGAGAATGAAGAGGAAACGCGCGAACCGTCAGCAGATGCCCCAATGTCAGCAGTTGTTTTCAAAAGCATTGCTGACCCATTTGCTGGACAACTGAGCTTCTTCCGTGTCTATTCCGGTACGCTACAAGGGGATTCCCAAGTCAGCAATTCGACGCGAGGGCAGATTGAACGCCTCGGCAAAACAACATTCATGAACGGTAAGGACGCAATTAGTACACCGCAGGTAGAAGCTGGAGACATCGGCGCGCTTACGAAACTTGCTGCGACACAAACCGGTGATACGCTCTGTGACAGAGATACCCCAATTCAACTTGCGGGTATTGACTTCCCGAACTCGGTGCTCTCTTACGCGATCCGCCCGACGCGTGAAGGTGACGACGAAAAGTTGATGACAGCACTCACTCGCATGTCTGAAGAGGATCCGGTATTTAGGATTGAACGGAACGAAGTTACCAAACAGCTTCTCGTATCGGGGCTCGGGGACCAGCACATCACTGTCAATCGCGAGCGGATGGCAGATAAATTCGGTGTCGAGACGGCTGTCGAGCCGCCGAAGGTGCCATACCGTGAGACGATTCGCCGACGTGTCCAATCCGTTCAAGGTAGACACAAGAAACAATCCGGGGGCAGAGGGCAGTTCGGGGATGTCACAATTAATATGGCACCTCTGGCACGTGGTGAAGGGTTCGAGTTCGTTAACAATATCGTCGGTGGTGCGATCCCACGCAACTACATTCCTGCTGTCGAAAAGGGCATCCGTGAGAGAATGGGCAGAGGCTTACTTGCGGGTTTCCCGCTCGTCGATATTCAAATCGATCTCTTTGACGGTAAATACCACCCTGTTGACTCTTCAGATATGGCGTTCCAGATTGCCGGTTCAATTGCGTTTGCTGCCGCCGTTGAACAAGCCGATCCGGGTTTGCTTGAACCGATTATGAACGTTACAATCACGGTCCCGGAACAGTTTATGGGTAGCATTATCGGGGACCTGAACGGACGGCGTGGACAGGTGATGGGTGTCGAACAAATGGGGAAAAAGCAGGCAATTCAGGCAAACATCCCGCTTGCAGAGATGCTCCGGTATTCGATTGATCTCAAGTCGATGACGAGTGCCCGCGGTACCTTTACGATGGAATTCTCGCACTACGAAATCGCGCCCGACGATGTTGCACAGAAGGTCATCGCTGCCTCAAAAACGGAAGAAGACGAGTAAATTAGCGTAAGTCCACAGAAATGCGTAAAACGCGGACCAGACAAAGATAAACCCGCTGCTGATTTGTTTCAGCAGCGGGTTTATCTTTTTAAAATTAAGGTCTGCGACTAACTATCCAAATGGAAGATAGCCATCTTCAATTCAGTCATCTCTTCTATAGCGTACTTCGGTCCTTCTTTGCCCATACCGCTCTCTTTGACACCGCCGTACGGCATCAGATCCGCACGCCACTGTGTGCCCCAGTTTACCATCAGGTTACCAGATTCGACTTCACGGACGAACTTCATTGCCCAATCGACATTCTGCGTGAAGATAGCGGCACTCAGTCCATAGTTCGTATCGTTGGCGAGCGCGATCGCCTCGTCAATATCATTGACCCGCGTCACACCGACAGCCGGTCCGAACACCTCGTCACAAGAGATTTTCATCTCTGGCTTGACATTGGCAAGGATAGCGGGTGTAACAAACTGATCCTGTTTTTCGCCACCGGTGAGGAGTTCTGCCCCGTCCGAGACAGCTTCCTGAATCCATTCGGCGACACGGGTGGCATCACCTTCGCGAATCATGGGGCCCATCCGTGTGCCTTCTGTGAGTGGGTTGCCGGTGCTGATTTGGGCGACCTCCGCTTGGAATGCATCCAAAAAATCGCCGTAGATTTTCTCGTGTGCGATGACGCGCTGCGTTGAGATACAGACCTGTCCTGCATTAGAATAACCAGACGCTGCCGCTGCGCGTGCGACCTTCTCTGGATCGGCATCAGGCATAACGATGAGCGGTGAATTTGAGCCGAGTTCCATGGTGACGCGCTTCAGTCCCGCGACCTTACAGATATGTTCGCCGACATCACGACTGCCGGTAAAGGTAATCTTTCGGACCCGTCGGTCTGCACAGAGCGTGTCACCGATTTCACCACCGGGTCCTGTTACAGACTGAATCGCTTCAGGCGGCGTACCTGCCTCCAAAAAGAGTTCGACGAGTTTCAGCGCAGAGAGCGGTGTGTCTGTCGCTGGCTTGATGATAATTGCGTTGCCGCCAGCGATTGCGGGCCCCGCTTTGTGACAGACAAGGTGCAGCGGAAAGTTAAACGGGCTAATACCAGCAACAATCCCACACGGTACACGGACCGTAAAGCCGAGCTTGTTCTTGACACCGGGCGCGCCTTCAAGCGGAATCGTTTCGCCGGTTAAGCGCTTTGCTTCCTCTGCAGAGAGTGCGATAATTTCAGAAGCGCGTGTGGATTCAACCGTTGCCTCAGCTAAGATTTTTCCTTCCTCGCGGGTGATCACTTCGGCAAGTTCGCCTGCGCGTTCCACCATCAAATCCGCCACTTTCCGCAGGATCTCATAGCGCTCATAGCCGGTCATCTCTGCCATGATTTTTGCGCCGCGTTCTGCGGTCTGAATAGCGGTTTCAACGTCGCTTGCGTCTCCTCTGGGGACGGTATCAACAACCGAACCGTCAAAAGGACTCAGTACGTCAATTTTGTCGGATTTGTCGATCCATTCTCCACCTACGTGCATTTGCATAATACGTTTTTCTCCATTTCTAATTTGACATTCAGACGAAGATTAATAAATAAATTAGGGTTCTGTACGCCCCCGTGGGAATCGCGAGCACAACTCGCTCCTACAACAAGAAACTGCAGGAATCTCGATCGCAGCTCGCTCTTACAACAAGAGGCTATTGATACGTTACCGAATTAAATTCTTAAACTTCGTACACGTGCTAATTACTTTATCTTGTTGTTTTTAGCAGTGCCCAAGTTGTCGTCGCTTTTCCAGTTGCATCAACAGCAGCATAAACGGCTAACCCGTTATCCATGACATTGTTGAGTTCGTCTTCAGAGAGTGCTTCCGTGAAGAAGCCGACTTCGTCAAAAAGCCCAGTGGCTGCAACGTTGCCAGGCCGCGCGCCAATCCAGATCGGCGATTTACTTGTATCCAGTGTACCACCGCTCGGTTTCTCGCCATCCAATTTTCCATCAACGTACATCTGAACGTTTTTGCCGTCATAGATTTTAGCGATGTGATGCCACTTACCATCAGCAATGATCGTTTCACCGTCAATACGCCCGACGTTTCCCTTGACGTGCCACATAAAGACAGGATAGTCGTCAGTGTGAATCCATATATCGAGATGGCGTACATTTTCTGGTTCGGGCCAGACATCCCCGTTCCGCCAGACGACATATTGCCACGAAGCGTTTTCCAATTTCACCCATGCGACAAACGAGTAAGGATCAGAATTGAAAACATCATCGTGATCAACACGGACGTAGCTATCACCCTTACCTGGGAATTTAAATGCGCTGCCGAACTTGCCGTCTTTTACCCAATCAAGGGTCCCCTTGATTTCACCGTCGTGTCCGCTGACGATATCTTTGACGACCTTCCCACCGTTATCCTCAAAGAGCCAAGCACTCGCTAAACCGAGTTTCGCAGCGTGTGCGTTAAAACCGAACGCCATCATGAGGATTATTAAACTCAAAATGACTATGAAAGCCTGCGTTTGGCAAACAGAAATTACGCTTTTCATTTCCTTCTCCTTAGACGCGGCAATTGTCAAGTGCGTCTTCATTCAATTCAACTCCTAATCCGGGTTTATCTGGAACAGTCGCGTATCCATCAACAAGGGGGATCGTTGATGGTGTGACGAGATCAAAAGCACGCAAGGCGTTAAGCGTCATCGATGGCATCGTAGCATTCGGCATCACCGCGGCAAGATGCATGACATAGGCGGTTGTGATACCGATCCCGACAATCTGTATCCAGACGGGAAGATGTGCAGCGTTTGAGATAGTTGCTTCGCGTTTAGCGTTTGCGGCGCGCGAGTCAGGATAGGCAATAATAAACGAGTCGTTCATCTTTGCGCGAACCGCTTCAATCGGATCCGGGTTCCCGAAGTGAATTGTTATGGGCATATCCGTGTGGCGTTTAATTTCCTGATAGCCTTCAATATCCGCTTGTGGGATCGGCGTTTCAAAAGATTCTATATTGTGATCTTGAAGGTGGTGCGCGACCTCAAGGGTGCGTTCCGGGGTTTCAAACGAATCATTTGCATCAACGCGAAGCTGATAATCATCCGGTACAACAGAGGCGATTGCCTCGACCTGTTCAACAACTTCAAACCATGGACGTGCTTTGATCTTGTGGAGCCGATAGCCGAGCGCGTAAGCGTGTTTCGCTTCAGCCGCCCATTCCTCTGGTGTCATGTCAATAGACCAATAGCCAAAGGACGTTTTATCGTGAACCTTTTCCCCTAAAAGTTGATGCACTGGAACACCGAGAGCTTTGCCCATGATATCGTAAAAGGCTTGCTGAAGCGGTGTCGGTGCCCACCCGTTCATAAACTCAAACGGATTTCTACCGACATAGCGTTGAACGACTTCATCCGACTGATGCGATCCATCGCCGATTCCGACAAGTCCGACATCGGTATGGACTTTGTAGACGTAGTCAATCTGGTAAAGATTACGGCGCGTCATCAATTCGTAGATGCCTTCATGATATGGCACTCTCACTTTGATAACGTCAATATGGGTAATTTTCATAAGCCCCCCGCGGCATAGTTTTCGGTTATCAGTCTTGAGTTAAAAGATTTTCGTTTAACACAGTCCTTTTTTAGGTGACTACTGCTGACTCATTACCACTCTTCTGAGTTATTCATCGCGTCGGATCCAACTGACAACATCCTCAGCCTCGCCTGTGCCGCCTTCAACACCATCACTTCCGAACGAGATGAGATCGTATCCGTACCGATCATGTATGCCGGGACGGATATAGATATAAGGGTTGCCCCACGGATCTTTTGTAATTGGGATATGGATGTAGGGTAGGAGCCAGTTTATAGGGATCGGTGGTGCCTCAGGTTTCTCCCAAAGTGCCTTCAAGCCTTGTTCGGTCGACGGATAATCGCCGTTATCTTTGGCATATCTATCAAGAGCGATGCCGAGCGTTTCAATGTCTGCGTCGGCTTGTGCCTGTAGTGCACGTCCGGCTTGTCCGAGCAACCGGGGAGCGAAAAGCACAGCGGCAATAACCCCAAGGACGACAACGACAACTAAAATTTGTATTGATGTTAATCCTGCTTGTTTAGAATCAATTGGTTTCACATTTTCCTCCGCAATCCGCGTATACACATCTAAAAGATGAAGTCAAAAATTCTTGTAGCTGCCGATAGTCGAGTACTCTCACTGCAAGGCAAACTGACAGTTGCTTTTTAGTTTATCACATTTTCTAAGTTGTGTCAATTTAAAAAATCGCGTCACTTACCCCCATTTTTTTTGGAGATCAGTATGTGGTTGATATTGTTAGGT
>VXZK01000083.1 GCA_009845545.1 Candidatus Poribacteria bacterium | reverse complement strand
ATCTACCACAACGTATTTATCAGTTAGCACCGGTGTATAGTTCAATGAAGAAGCATCAGCAAAGCGGTAGGGGAGCTGCGGAAAAAGGCTCTTATTCTATATCTGACTCCGATCTATCCGACTTTGCTTCTGTTGATAACATCATTGCAATTTTTATTGCGGCACTTATTGTTCTCATGCGGACAAATAGAGATAAACAGGATATTTGGGCTAAATGGCGCGCAAATTCGTCTGAACTCCCTATTAAAGAGAATATATATTCTGCTCTTGATTTAATTGAACCTATATTGTTGGGAGATTACAATAAGGCCCTTACGGTGATGTACACACCTGACCAAAAAGTTGAAAAACTGCTTGCCGCATCAATAAAAATTATCCATAATGCAGAAACGAGCTTAGAAGATCTTCTTTTTGCACACACATACATTTCGTATTCTTTCATTAATAGTCCATGGGAAGATTTTGTCGTAAAAGATTTAGGAGTACTTATTTCTGTACAATGGCTACAAAAAATAGAATTTCGAGCGAAGTTGAAAACACCAATGCACACAGTCCCAGAAATAGAAAAAGCCTGCAAAAGCAGTGAAACTGGCAAGAAAAAAATCGGTCAAATATTACTCGCGGTACATCAAGCTGTTTCAGTTAAAGTGCCATTATCGCCTAAGTTTTTTGAACAGTTTCGCAGTTGGACAGAATCAGATCAGAAACATGCAGTCAAAAAAAACCCCGCTGCACAACGCCTCATCAAAGCGATGGAAAAACCACCGCATCTCACCGATGAAGACATCGAGGCACTGAATCAGTCAATAAAAGAGGGGGAAATACCGATAAGGTTTGATTCGATATTTGAACCGGATGAAAGCGAAAAAGAATGAATAAGTATCTCTTGGATACATCAACATGTAGTTTGTGGATGCAGGACAATTCCAGAGTAAAAGGGCGTTTCGATTCGCTAACCGAGTCGGATTACTATTTTACGTGTCCCATCGTTAAGGGGGAAATTATGTTCGGGATTGTTCGTCTCCCTCAAGGAAAAAGACGACAAGACCTTGAACAGAGAGCAAATGAACTATTTGCTACAGTCACATGTGACTCAATTCCAGACACGGTTGCCCCTGTCTATGCAGAGATAAAAATTGCGTCGCAAAAACAAGGAACGTCTTTAGGCGAATGCGACCTTTGGATTGCTGCGACGGCTCTCGCTCTTGACGCAATTCTGGTTGCTTCCGATTCTGATTATGAAAGAATAATTGGATTAGGGCTCCGTTTGGAAGATTGGAAAAATTAACGAAAGAGATATTTCACGTCAATAACACTGATAAACCTCAAAGGAGTTGCCCATGCCTACACTCGAATTCAACGGAAAACATCATATCTACACCCACCACCTCACTGTCCCCTACCGACCGCTTGAAACTGACAAATCCCGCTCCTGCAATCCGACTGGCGAAGACGATAACCTAATTATCCACGGCGACAATCTGCACGCCTTAAAGGCACTACTCCCGCGCTATACCAACCGAATCAAGTGCATCTATATTGACCCACCCTATAACACTGGCAACGAAGGATGGGTTTACAATGACAACGTAAACAGTCCGTTGATCAAACAATGGTTCACAGAAAACGCACCTGTTGACAACGAAGATCTGGAACGACACGACAAATGGCTCTGCATGATGTGGCCGAGATTGCACCTACTCAAAGAACTCCTGGCAGAAGATGGTATAATATTTATCTCTATTGATGATAATGAGGTGCATCATCTACGAATGATGATGGATGAAATTTTGGGAGCAGAAAATTTTCTTGCAGATATTATTTGGCAGCACCGCTACGGTAGAAGTAACAACGCAAAATTATTTTCAAACCAACGTGAGCATGTCGTCGCCTATAGAAAATCTGATACCGTTTCTCACATTCGCGTTAAGCGGGATAAAAAACTTAATGAAACATATTCTAATCCTGATGATGATCCACGTGGTAGTTGGGTGTCAAGTTCTTATGTTAATCCTGCCCAAAAAGGAGAACGTCCAAATTTAGTTTATTCGGTGGTAAACCCGCATACGGGAGAGTCCGTAAATCACCCTACGCATGCTTGGAAATACAGCCAAAGCACTCATGAAAAACACGTTAGAGAAAACAGACTTTGGTGGGGCATAGATGGAAAATTGCGCTATCCGCGTCTTAAAAACTTTCTTAGTGAATCTGAAGAAAAAGGTATTGTCCCTATAGATCTAATGTTAGCAGATATTGCTGGCACCACAGACGAAGGAACAAAGCAACTACAATCCGTTTTCCAAAGCACAGCTCTGGAATTCAACAATCCTAAACCGACAAAACTCATTGCGAAATTAATAGAGATTACCGAAGGGGCATCAAGAAAAAACGATACTATTATCCTCGATTCCTTCGCTGGCTCTGGTACCACTGCTCATGCTGTCCTTGACCTCAACAAAGAAGATGGCGGCAATCGCAAATTTATCCTTATCGAGTGCGAAAATTATGCCGACACCATCACTGCCGAACGTGTCCGACGAGTTATCAACGGTGTTTCCAATGCGACTGACGAGGCATTGCGCGAAGGGTTGGGTGGTTCTTTTACCTACTGCACCTTGGGTGAACCGATTGAGGTCGAAGCGATGCTTACCGGAGAGAAACTGCCAACATACACAGCACTCGCTACGAACCTATTATTTACTTCTGCGGGTCTTTCTGTTGAAGAGGTTACATTGGAGCAGAAAAACGATGATGGACTTTTTTATAGTGATGACAAAAACGATTATTACCTGATCTACAAACCTGACCTTGAATATTTACGCAGCAACGAGGCAATACTCAATCTGGAGCATGCAAAACGTATCCAAGATGCCAGTCACGAAAACGGAAACCAAAAAGCGATTGTCTATGCGGCGGGTAACTACATCGGACAGCGCGAACTCACAAAGATGGGAATTGCATTTTGCCAACTTCCATACGCCATACATGAAAGATAAAGTAGTAGGCACACTCCGCTGTGCCGTAACTAAGGATATAGAACATGCTGGAATTAAAAACATATCAACGCGATACACTTGACGCATTTGGCAACTATTTAGAAATGCTTGAAAAAGAGCGGCAGGCTTCAGAAACGGTAATTGAGAATTTAAAACAGGTGGACAGTAGTATCAGCGATGATGTTATCAATGAAGTACGCAATTACCCCAAAACTGCATGGAAAAAACTATCAGAAAACAACGGCGTTGCAGTAACCGCAGGTGAATATGTTGATCGCAAGGACTGCGCAAATCGACCCATTCCGCATATCTGTTTTAAAGTGCCGACAGGTGGCGGTAAAACACTCCTTGCAGCATCTGCTTTAGAACGACTGCATCGACAACGAGGACTGACATTATGGGTTGTGCCGACACAGGCTATCTTCGATCAAACCAAAGCTGCATTATGGAACAGAGAGCACCCTTATCGTAAAGTATTGGAGCGGGCAAGTGGTGGACGCGTTAAAATGTTGGAGCGAGAGGATGCCTTTAATAGGGACGATATTACCAATTACCTATGCGTCATGCTGTTCATGCTGCCCGCAGCAAACAAATCCCCTGACAAAAAACTAAAAGACAAAGCATATTACCGTATGTACCGAAATTCAGGGCGTTACGCAAGTTTTTTCCCCGACCATGATGATAATGATGGCAACGCACTTATGAAAGAGAAATACCCCGATCTTGATCCTAACGCTGAAGGAGACTTTCCTATGCAAAGTCTGTTTAACGTCATCAAGGTCCTTCGTCCCGTAGTTGTTCTTGACGAGGCACATAAGGCTTACGGCACCAGAAACGGAAAGGAATTCGCCAGCTCTATTAACCGCCTTGACCCGCAAATGGTTATTGAACTCTCTGCCACGCCGAACAGCGGCGTTAGCAATCTGCTTGTTGACATTGGGGGACCCGACCTGAAAAAAGAGGAGATGATTAAATCACCCGTGCAAGTATCATCATTTTCAGGTATGAAGTGGCAAGATACCCTGAGCGAAGCTGCCACGGAACTTGAGAGACTTGATTCCGAAGCGAGGTTGCTTGAAAGCAGTACAGACCGGTATATCCGTCCAATTGCCGTTGTGCGTGTCGAGCGAACAGGTAAAGATCAACGAGATAATAACTATGTCCATGCCGAGGATGTCCGAGATTATCTTACACAGCATTTAAAAGTGCCTCCAGATGCAGTCCGTGTTAAATCTGCCACACAGAACGAACTGCAAGGCGAAGACCTACTATCCAAGAATTCGCAGGTAAGATGGATCATTACAAAAGCAGCACTCATGGAGGGATGGGACTGCTCATTTGCCTATCTGTTAGTGGTATTGGACAAGACACGATCGCAGAATGCAATTACGCAACTCGTGGGCAGGGTCATGCGGCAACCACACGCGCAACTCACCGGTAGAGAATCGCTCGATCAATGTTATGTTTTTTGCAATGACACCGACGTTGATGCCGCAGTCACACAGGTCAAGAAGGGATTAGAATCGCAAGGACTCACCGGCTTGGAAGAAAATATTTTTGGCAGCGGAAATGTCCAAGGGCAAGCAGATTTCCAAATGGAAACTGTCCGCCGCCGCAAGCCATTTCGGGGTCAAGAGATTTATCTACCAATGGTGCGCCATAAGGATGGTGGCGAATGGATTCAACTCAATTACCAGGCGCATATTTTACCGCATATAGACTGGCTCAGCATTAAACCGCCCGATCCGAATGCATCCGCACCCGATAGTGTAACATTACGGACCGCAACTGTTAATGTTGACGATGTACCGCCTGTTTTCCATGAAGACCAAGAACCACACGTTGAGAAAAACATTAGCGTATCCGAATTTTCACTCTCTCTGTCGGATATTGTACCAAACCCATGGCAAGCGGCTCGGATTGCAGAAGAATTAATCGAAAGTCTCAAAACAAGCGGACAAACCGATGAGAAAATCTATGATAGACGTTCCTATCTCATACCGACGTTGCAGGAACATGTAGCCAACGAAGTAGAAGATCAAGCCGAGCAGATATTTCGTGAAAAATTGGATAGTGGAGAAATCCAATTTGACTTGGAGGTAGGCGAACCCAACTATAAACTGCGGCAAAGTTACAAAATCGAGGTTCACGCCAATCAAAATCTACTTACAAAATACGGTAAACCCGTCCAACTCAGCCTGTTTGAACCGATGTATGAGTATCCTTCTGATAACGAATTGGAAAAGAATTTTGCCCATTTCCTTGATGGTGAGAAGGCACTTCAGTGGTGGCATCGGGTTATGGCGCGTCAACAAGGCGAGTATTACGTGCAAGGTTGGAACAAGCAACGCATCTATCCAGACTTTGTTGCGATGGCAAAAGAAGTTGAAGGCATGACGCGCGTCCTCATTTTTGAGACCAAGGGACCACAATTTGAACGCAACCGGGACACCGAGTACAAACAAAAAGTGTTGAAAACCCTTGAAAAAGCATTCAATGCCACCAGCGATCCGAAAATGCGTGAAGTTCCAACACAGACAGGCATCTTTCGATTAGTGTTCAGCAAGCAAGAATTTCCAGAGATTTCCGCACGGTTGAATGAGGGTAGGTATTCTACAAAAAGTTAGCATAGTGAGGCACGAGGACCTCGCGTTAAGTAAGATATTCTACCGGTTAACGCTTTGCCTTTTCTTGTCAAATGTGCTACTATTTTAACAATCATAGGACTTACGCACTCCCCTGGTAGGTGCGGTTTCTAACCGCACCGAACCCTGATAGAAAGTGCCTTTATTATATCAAAATAGGCGTTCTGAACCAATTTTGCGTAAGTCCTAAATCAGTTGAAAGGTATAGATTCTAAGAGGGAGCCAAATCATGAGCAGTTATTTCATTGAATCTTTCAAAATAGAAAAACTATGGGGCTATCGAAACATTGACCTAACTTTTAATAACGATGTAAATGTCCTGATAGGTCCAAATGGTTCTGGCAAAACTACTATTTTGAACCTTCTTCATTCTATCTTATCGGGCGATCTGCGAAGTATTTTAAACATTAATTTTGAACAGGCAAAAATCGGATTGAGAGGTTTTAAAGGTAAGCCTATCCGCACGATTAAGGTTGATGTTACCGATGAATCTTTGAAATTCAAAGTAGGACAGAAACCACATAGTATCCCTATAGATATTCTTTCTGACCCAAGACCTACCCGCTTTTCTGCTCGCTATTTTTATGAAAGAGAGGACGTTATCAGAAACATGCTATCAGAGGAAATTGATGGCGAATTGACTCCCTTAGTTCCTCTGGTTTGGCTCCCGATAAGTCGTCGTTTACCTGTAACAGAGGATGAGGAAGAACGATATATAAGGAGGGAAGGTTTAGAATCGGTAGACTTACGACTCAAGGAATTGTTAGCAGGTATTTCTCGCTATCATTCCATCTTAAACACCCAACTTTCTGAACGTTATGGAGAATTTGAGCGTCAAGTCCTATCGGTAATTCTTTATAATAAAAATCTTGACCGGCTTGATTTGACTCCTTCATCGCCAACAGAAGTTGAAAAAGTCCAATTACTCGGTGCATTTGAAGCATCAGGGCTCTTAAACAGTGAAATACATAGTCGAATTGATGATCATTTCGCTGCTGTGGAAAGGGTAGTGAAACGAATCACCGAAAACCCTAATGTTTATCAAGAAGAGGACCTTCTTGTACTCCCGCTGATTAGTCGAACCAAAGACATGGTTGAATTTGCAAGAAAACTTGAACAGTATAGAAAAGATATTTTTGCTCCGTTACATCTCTATGAGGACACCGTTAATTCATTTTTGAAAGGCAAAACTATTAAAGTTGATGAGAGCGATGGTTTAAAAATTGAATCATCTTCAAAATCAGTGCTGAACTGGCGGGATCTTTCTTCAGGGGAAAAACAGATTCTGATTTTACTAACCCAAGCCCTCCTTAAGTTTGATGAACCGGTAATTTACATTGCAGATGAACCGGAGCTGTCGCTTCATGTCACTTGGCAGGAAAAACTGCTGGAATCCATAGTAACACTTGGTGGACCAAAACAAATAATTGTCGCTACACATTCTCCTGATATTGTTGGGCAATTTAGGGATAACGTCATAATTTTGGGAAAGGAAAGTTAATGGAGTTTAACCGATCCGATTCGGGAAGAGAAAACAGAGACCTCTTTTATCTTCCAAAAATACTCGTTTACGTTGAGGGTTATAGTGATATTCCTTTCTATGAGAAAGTCCTTCAAAACTGCGATTACCATTTAAAGGCACAAGGTGGAAGGGAAGAATGCAAGAAATTAGTGGCGACTCTTGTAGAAAAAGATCTTCCTTATGTTATTGTTCTTGATGGAGATTATGAGATTTTAGAACGCACTCGAAGTCAACATAGACGAGTTATTTGGCTGCATAGGTATTCATTTGAAAACTATCTTTTTGAAGAACAACCAATAGAACAGTTCTGCCGCCATCGTCACCCAAGGGCTAATTTAGAAAGACTATCAAGTCGCTTTAGGAAGGTTGTTCAAAATATTGAAGTCCAATTTAAGGAATTAATCGTATTGGATGTGGCACATCGGTCCTCTCATACCGGTTATAAAGTGCTTCCAGATAGACCACAGCGATTTTTGGGGCGGGGACCGGTAGATTTTAAAGATAGTGAGATTCAAGAATGGTGTGAGAGAGCAGCTCAGGGCGTTGACGAACAAAATGCCGAGGATGCCAGAATATTGGTTGACGAATTCTTAAAAAGGCATCGTCTTATTGATTTACTTCCCGGGCATTTTGCGTTTACCATCATAAGGCGTTTAATAATCAAGACAGTAAACAGAAAAATTGCAAATGATGATATTATAATATCTCTCTCAACAAGCGTATGGGATCTCGTGAAAACCAGCGACCATAATAGTCTAA
>VXZK01000008.1 GCA_009845545.1 Candidatus Poribacteria bacterium | reverse complement strand
AGTGGGTAACGTTATCGTGGAGTGTCAACTTATTTTCGTGCTTTACTATAAATTATCCATCGTGTAACCTCCTTTTGGTCAAGCGTAATAGTGGTTTACACTGACCACGACTACTATAAATAGTTTACCATCAATTGTATCAGAAATCAATCTTTTCGCTATGCCAGCCAGAACCATTCAGTTTGTAGTACTCTGTTGTCGGTTAAAAGGTGCTCTGGTTAATCAAATTTCTCTTTAACTGGTAACTGATAACTATACCGCTATATGTATCCAGTGAGTTGTAAATCTTCTTGTTCCGCCCATTTTCCTAATAAGTCTTTCTCTTTAGGTGTTGGTAAACGGTTTCGCCTGCCTCGAACCTGACGGATAACTTTTTCGCGTGGTGCAACCTCAATCGTCAAAATCTTGCGTCGTCCATTTTCATCTTCAATTTCCATGCTCCAAATCGATGACCGTCCGGTATGACAGGATCTTGCATAAGTTGAGACGCAATGCCGCAGTATCCGTCCTTCGTCAATAAGTTCGTCGCTACTGAGCAATTCTCGAATAGACCAGAATTTCATATTGCGTGCCTCCTCACTCCCTTCTAACAGATGAAATTCACCGATCTCTGAACCGTGCCACTCCAGTTCTCTGTCTTTCGATTCTCTACCGAGTTCGCCGTGCCATGCCTCGACTTGACGGAGCAGCGTTTCAGGGGTTCTCCCGCGCATGCTGAAGTTAGGTTGCGCCGGTCCAATTTCTCTCGCAATCCCTCTCTCGACGAAAACGCGGCGGTTCTCGTATCTCTGATGCCAAATGTAGTCAATAATCGGGTGGACATGACTGACATCCAACATCGGATTCGCAATAAAAAAGCGAATCACGTTCAGCCAGAAATCATCGTTACTAAAGAATTGGGTCAGTCGTGTTTGCCGGAGCGCGTCCACCAAATACCGGTCGCCGCTAAGAGCGTGTACTTGGCCCCACCGGAGAGCTTCCTCAATTGTGTAATGCCTCGGTGCCTTAAGAAAATGGTGTGCCATCTTTTTCGTGAGGGGTATAGGGATGTCCGGTGCGGTTCGGATATTTTGACCGGTGCCGATGTGTTTGAACCAGTTTTGGTGGGTTACATTTCCATTAAACCAAGCACAATCCATGAAAAGCGGAATTTCATAAGCCGCGAGGAGGTGGCGGGCGAGTTCGGAGAATTGGCGGTCGCGGTTATGTTTTTTCACTTTCCACGTCTCAACGGATCGGATCCAACTTTCATGATGGTTTGCGAGTGCCGCGATGCCTCGAACATAGGCGGTCTCCTTTAACAAGTCTGAATTGGCTTCGAGATATAACAGGAGTTTCAAGAGAATTTTCGGGGCGATGCTGCTCTCAAAAGTTTCCGAAATGGCTCTGGTAACCGAATTCTGTAGTTTTTCGGAGCGTAGTTCTTGATTGTGTATCTTCGGCAGAATCTCTCTCAGATTGCTGTCTTTCTTCTTTTTCGCCATCATTTTTGTGGCTTGCGTGCGGGTCATAACGTATAGTTCGTCTTGCCGCTGGCGCGGACTTTTATCCAAACCCTGACTAAAATTATAGGTGCGGCACCATTCCTTATACGCTTCAACCGAAGATATGCCGAGTTGTTGGAAATGCTCCTGCATTTTCAATGAGCATTCCTCTATTCGTATTTTTTTCTGGGATTTTTTTCGCTTTTGAGCCATTAGTTAAGCCCTATAGGTACACTATGGATTGCGCCTCTATCGCACCCGTTTCAGAGGCATGACGACGATTTTCTGACGCTGTTCAATTTCTCATAATGTGTTTAACCCGACCGACTCGGTATATATTGCAATTTTATCATCTAATCCGTTTTTCTGCAATCTTGCATTTTTTCCAAGAAAACCGAAGCAATTGACAACTAAAACGAAAACTAAGTATCCTACGGGGTTACTTAGTTTTCGGTTTTTTATTCCAATTTTGGACCCCCTAGGCCGGTAGGTGCGTGTTTCTAACCGCACTGGATCTGTAAAAGAAGATATGAAACGGGATAATTTCTTAAAACTAAATGCCCCTGAAGTATCCTACGTTTCTATTTGACATGAGGGTATCACAGGTGTTATACTATCAAAATAGGTGGTATTTGATGGTTATGTAACTAAAGTGGTGGATTGGGAACGATTTTTGTTTGTATCTAAGGAGGAAGTTTGATGTTTTTATCTAAAAGTGTAGGATTAACACTCGCAAGTTTTATGGTAATCCTTTTTTTGATAGCACTGCCGGGTTTTGCTAAGATTGATCCGGCGAATATCATGGGGATGTGGCTCTTTAACGAAGGGAAAGGCGGCACCGCTACAGACTCATCAAAACAGGGTAACGATGGCGAAATCCACGGTGCGAAGTGGGTAGATGGAAAGTTCGGTAAAGCACTTGAGTTTGATGGTGCAAGTAGCTGGGTTGAAGTTCCACATTCAAACACCGTTGGGTTTAAAGCGGGTGTGTCATTTACAATCACCCTCCATTTCAAAGGCACCAAGGTCGCTGGCGCGCTTGTTGGCAAAAACTACGAGGATACATCACAGGTGGTCCCGTGGTACCTGCTCTGGAACGGAGGTGCCGATAATAAGGTGACCCTTTATCTGCGCGACGGTGCATCAACAAGTTTCCGAGCAGATGGCACCACGGAAATTGGAGACGACAAATGGCATTTTGTCGTCGGCAGAGCCGACGCAAGTACGGGTAAAGCTTCGATATGGATAGATGGCAAAATGGAAAAAGAGGTTGATTTCAACGAAAAAGACGGATACGGCACCGGTGAAGGCGTATTTCATATCGGGCGGCACTATGACCGCTATACTGAAGGTATTATTGATGATGTTGCCCTCTTCAATGTCGCTCTGGAAGAAGAGGATATGGATGCGATCATGGACAATGGAGTTGAAACCGCTGCCGCAGTTGACCCTGTGAATAAACTCACAACGACGTGGGGCAGAATCAAGCGGCAAATCGGCAGATAGAGGAAAGACAATGAAACGGATATTGACTTTTTCGGTGCAGCTTGCAAACCGAAAACTTGCTATACAGAAGGCGGTGCAGCTTGCAAACCGAAAACTTGCTATACAAATGTTCGCGTTCGCGCTTCTGTTATTTTCAGGATTGAACTGCGGGACAGAAACCCCTATTGAGGGAACAGGGGATACTGTCGCGATTGAAACCACCGCGACGGGATCTTTTTATGGTGATGTTGAATTAATTGAAGGCGTAACCATCTATATGCGCTTTTTAAAAGCTGGGCAAATCCTCGGGCAAGTTGAATTTGAAGTGCACGGCGTAAAGTCATCAAGCACTGACGCGAACATCTTTGCCTCAGTCCAATCTGGTGTCGGAAACTACCACCTTAAGGAGGCTGAACCGGGAGACTATACTGTCCAAATTTCAGCCAAGGGATACCAGACAACGGAGTTAAATGTTACCGCGATCCCAGATCAGAGCATTTCGCTTGATAAAGTTGCACTTACCGTATTAGAAACGCCTGTCTCGCATCTGCATGGTGTTTTAACGAACGAAGCGACCGGTGAACCCATCGGCGCGGTCAACCTCCAGCTCAAGGATAACACTGGGAAAGTTTACGAAACGTTGACGACAGTGACAGGCGTTTTCTCTTTTGAAAATCTTCCTGTACAGCAATCCTTTACGTTGACAATTGCGCACGCTGGCTACGAAGGTAAAGAAGTGGCAGTGGATCCGATCCCCGCGGCTGAGACATCTGAGCTAACGGTTGAACTCACTCCACTGCAGGAACCTGAAAGATTGGATCCGGGTCAGGGGTTGAGTATCGGCAGCCAGGCACCAGCCTTTGAATTACCAGATGGTAACAACAAGTTGCATGCACTCGCTGATTATACCGCTGATGAAAACGTTGTGCTTATTTTTTATCGCGGTGGCTGGTGACCGTTCTGCAGAGGGCAACTCGGTGAGTTGCAACAGAACTATGCAAGGATTCAAGCAGCAGGTGCGGAGCTTATCGCTATCAGCTCGGATAACGCAGGCGATACGAGACAGACGGTTCAAAATCACGGGCTCAAATTTCCGGTACTGGCGGATAATGACAAAGAGGCGATCACCGCCTACAACGTCATTGATCCCGGCAACAATAGGATCGCGCGTCCGGCTGCCTATATTGTTCGCAAGGGTGGAGCCATCGCTTGGAAATCCTTGGATGCCAAGGCAGCGCGTGTACCAACGGCGGAAATTCTCACAGAATTGGGTAAACTCTAATGGAACCTAACGACAAGGTGATAGCAAACATTATCGCCGATAGCCAAGAGACAGCGGACTGTCGAGACAGACTCAACCGACGGCAATTCCTAACGCAACTTGCTGCCGGTGTCGGAGGTATCGGTGGTGCGCTTAGCACGCTGCCGGCGTTCGCGCAACTGAGTAGCGGACAATTGCAACCCGATGCGACGACAGAGACGGTGTCCCTTACGCCTGTTGTTGAGGCTATCGGTAAAAAGGTGTGGGAAAACGATCAGCTCAATGAAGATGCTGTGAGTGAGCTGATGGATCAGGCGATGATGAAGTTGACTGGACGTTCCTCCGCGAAAGAGGCGTGGCGAGATATTGTGCTCCCGGACGATATCGTCGGTATAAAAATCAACCCACTTGCCGGACCGGAACTTAGCACGCATTCTATCATCGTTGACAAAATCGTTGAAGGGTTATATGGGGCAGGTGTACTTCGGAAACAGATTATTATCTGGGATCGATTTGAAGAGCATCTCTTAAACGCCGGTTATCCAATCAAGCAAGATGAGGCAGATGTGCGAACTTTCGCCTCCGATACAGAAGGCATTGGGTATGACGATGAGGTGTTTTATGAGAGCGAGAAAGACAGTGCTGCGCGTCGAGAGAACGAAAGTACCCGCTCTCGGTATTCCCGAATCGTCACGCAGCAGGTTGATGTCCTCATTAATGTGCCTGTTTTGAAGCACCATGCGATGGCGGGTGTCAGCGGATGTTTGAAGAATCTTGCGTTTGGGAGTGTTGATAACACACGCCGGTTCCACGGAAAACCGATCTATTGCAACCCGGCTATCGCCGAAATTCTGGAGCATAAAGTGCTGAAGGAGAAGCTTGTTCTCAATATCGTTGATGGACTGGTCGCCTCGTTTGACAGGGGGCCGGTATATCACGCCGAAAGTGCGTGGAACTACGGGGGGCTTTTTATCAGTGCTGACCCGGTTATCCTTGATGTGTTGGTGCTTCAGACAGTCAACCAGAAACGCGAGGAGATGGAATTAGATTCTGTCTCTAAACTCGCCAACCATATTAGTAGCGCGAGTAAGCTCGATTTAGGCACGAATACGCTGGATCAAGCGGATCTCCGGCAAGTTGAGGTTTAATTGTGATATACAAACGCTTTTTTCTTTTTTTGCTGCTTGGTCTTTTCTGCATGGCTGTCACGTTTTCAGGATGCACCCTGACTTTCACGCAGAGTGACACGCTCCAGCTGAGTCTATCAGAACCCACAGATAAGACCCTGTCGCTCGTTGCTGAGTTTGAAGCAGGCGAGGCGGACAATGTCGCTGGTGATGTGACGCAGAAGGCCGGAAGTGCTTGTGCCGGTGGGGCATGTATTATCTATTAGCCGGTTTCTGACTGCGCTTCAGTGCTCGCTTTGAAGACGGCATCAATTGCACCGAAGAGGACAGGCAAATTATCCATCGTCACGCTTGTTGTGTTTCGGGTGAATGCATCGCCAACAAGCTGTCCGAATTCCCACAATTTCCCACTGTTCGGTCCCTCCACTATTTGTTATCTGGCACCCTCTTGGCGGTGATTGCCTCCCAATCCCAGAGAAGTACCGTGCCATCCTGACTACCGCTGGCAAGTGTCTTCCGGTCGTGTGAAAATACGAGCGTTTCTACGGGTTCCGTATGTCCGGACAGGATTCCCAAAGTTCTACCTCTTTCTACATCCCATAACGCAATCGGATTGCTCCAACCTTGCATGCCGGATCCTACGAGAATGGTGCCATCAGGTGAGAACGTTAATACGGTTTTAAATCCACGCAAACCTCCGGGGATAACGATCGGTTCCTCTTCCGCTTCTATATGAAATTTCCACAAGTAAATGTGACCTTCCGCTACTATTGCAAGGATAGTGCTGTCGGGCGAGAATGCCATTGTCTCAGCTTTTTGGGTTGAAATTATGGCAGGTTCGTCGAGTGCTTCTACATTCCACACTTGTGCTTTACCGGGACGATCTATTGTGGCAAACCATTTCCCGTCGGGTGAAAACGCTGCATCTGTCCTCGGCGACCATTGGGCATCAAAGCGGAACAGTTCAGTCTCCGTGTTAATATGCCATGCTTGAATTTCTTTGTGACTGCTGACTGCAAGTATACCGTGAACAGGGGAGAATATGGATTGTGCCGCGTTATTGCCAATGTCTTGCCACGGTCCCGGAATTTCAGCCTCGGTGGCAATCTCCCATAATTGAAGGCGAGTGCCACCTCGGAGACTGCTCCGGTGACCGAAGCCATCCGGCTTGAATGCGAGTAAACCGCTCTGCCCTTCTCTCACAAAGTAGGTGGCATCGGGCGAGAGTGCAATTGCATCAGCAGCGTCACATTGACCATTCGTAAGGGTGATCAGTTCACGTCCCGTCTGTAGACTCCACACGTCTACAATGCCGTTAAAGGCTGCAGTTGTAAGCGTTGTTCCATCTTTCGAGAATGCGACGGCTTTTACCGATTCCGTATGTCCGCTGGTAAAGGTAACGATCCCTTCTCCGTTGAGCGGATTCCAGAACCGGATTGTGCCATCAGTACTGCCGCTGGCAAGACACATCCCATAAAGCGGGGTTCCGACAGGCGCGAAGGCTAAAGCGTTGATGGTATTTTTATGACCTGTGATAGTCGCTCGTTCTTTTTGTGTGTCTAAATCCCAGAGTTTGATGGTCTTGCTTGCGTCTCCACTCGCAAAGGTATTTCCGTCTTCGGAGAATGCGACGGCGGTGACCCACCCTGTATGCCCTCTTAGCGTACCGAGTTTGTTATGGTTTTGGGTATCCCATAACCGCACCGTTTTGTCTTCACTCCCGCTTGCGAGGATTTTTCCGTCTGGCGAGAACGCTAATGCCAGAATCTCCGAATCTCTGCCGCCACCATGTCCCTCAAGATCCGCCTGTTGACTACTTGTCGTTGTATCCCATAACTGAATTCTTCCGTTTCGGTCTCCAATGGCAAGGGTGCTGCCATCCTGAGAGAATGCAACTATATTGATTGAGTTATCTAAGCGTGACTCCGATAATTTTTGACCCGTGTTGGCGTGCCAATAGGTAACTTCACGATGTCCGTTTGTACTGATGAGTATCTCGCCATAAAAAGTTAATGCGGGTAATGAATAAGGTTCCCGTGTTAGTGGAACGGTTGAGAGTTTGCTTTTTGTTTCTACGTCCCAAACTTGGATGACAGGATTGACAAACCCACCGCTTGCGAAGGTTTTTCCATCTGATGAAAACGCGATTGCATTGACTTGTCCGGTATGTTCTGTGAACAGGGCAGTCTCGTTTCCATCGGGTACATCATATAGCCACACGCCCACATCTGTTCCCACGACGAGACGAGTGCCATCGGGTGAAAATCGGATCAGATTAATGCCGCCTTTTCCGAGGCGCGCGATTGCGCCTTCGGGTAATCCTGCTTTTGTATTGTCTTGCGCGAAACTATTTGAGAGTATCACGGCAGCGAAGAAAAAGGTGATGAGGAATAGGTGTTTGGTTTTCATTATATTTGCTCCTTTCTGGATGCCTCATTTCTGCAACTGGGGTGAGTAAATCTCATCAGTCAGGATCCGACAGACTGTGGAACTGGAGGTTATCCTCTTCGTCAAGTGTAAAGGTCGCTGATCCAACACCTTGGACACGGATGCGGAGAATACCTGCCTTGTCAATTTTGATAGTAACATCGCCTGAACCTATTAGACATTATAACGATTTAATTGTAAGTTTAGTTGGTCTATGATAAAATCAG
>VXZK01000045.1 GCA_009845545.1 Candidatus Poribacteria bacterium | reverse complement strand
TTTCCTTATCCTTCGGTTTTGTGGCGTCTCGCACTATAAATATTAATATATATTGTATAGTTTATAGGATGTCAACAGTTTAGGGCGACATTTAGTTTAGTGAAAGGAAAAAAGTGGAAAAGCCTATCCATGGTTTGGCTGTCCGCGGGGTAACGAAACATTTTCACCGCACCAAGCGGACAAAGAAAAAACTACGTTTTCATCAAAAGATTCTCAACCTTTTCAACCGCGAGAAAGAGATCATCCGGGCGGTTGACGATATTTCTCTGGAGGTTAACATCGGCGAAATCTACGGGATTCTCGGTGCAAACGGTTCCGGGAAATCGACCCTGATTCGCCTGATTTCGACGCTACTTCTGCCCGATCGTGGAAGTATTCACATCTTCGGAGACGATGTTGTAACACATAGCCTGAAGGTGAGACAGGTCATGAACCGTGTCTCTGTTGAAGCCTCCTTCTTTAAACGGCTCTCTTCAGCAGAAAATCTGATTTACGCTGCCCGTCTCTACGGTATTTCTGCAACGGAAGCCGAGCGGAAAGCAGAACGGATTTTAGAGAGGCTCGGCTTTGATGCGGATCGGATGGACGAGGAGATGGAGCAGCTCTCGCGCGGCATGCAGCAAAAAGTCGCTATCGCACGTGCGCTGCTGACAACGCCAATGCTCCTTTTACTGGATGAACCCACAACCGGGCTTGATCCGAAGTCTAAGCGCGATGTCCAAGCCTTTATTGAAGAAATACGGCGAGAGCGGAAGGCTGTTATCGTCTTGACAACACACGATATGGTGGAAGCCGAAAAGTTATGCGATAAAATCGCTATTATTGATAACGGACGGTTTATCGCAGAGGGAACTGTTGAGGAACTCATCGCTAATACGCCATCAGAGAACGGCGCACCTGGAACATTAGAAGATGTCTTTATTGCACTCACCGGTAAGCAGATAGAGGAGGAAGCGTAACAATGCTGAATCTTCTACGGGAAACGATTGTTTCCTACGCGTTCATTGAACGCAACTTTAATCTGCTGAAGCGGTACCTGAGTTGGGAAATACTCTTTTTCAGCTATTCCATTGTCAACGCGCTAACAATCGGCTTGATTATGGTAGGGCGTGGCAGCAGTAAAGAGGTGCTTTATCTCGTGATTGGCGCATTAATCTGGGGGTTTCTCTCAATTATGATGCGCGAGGTCAGCGATGCGATTACGTGGGAACGGTGGGAAGGTACCATCGAATATACCTTTATGGCCCCTATCTACAGGATTACGCACCTTGTTGGGTCTTGCTTCTTTGCAATCGTATACGGACTGTTACGAACGGGTTTAGTATTGGCGATAATGCCCTTCTTTTTCGGTGAACATATCGACTTAAGGAATGCGAATTGGCTAACAATGGTAGTAACGGTTGTTATTTCGAGCCTCTCGTTCATCGGTATCGGGCTGATGGCAGCGATTTTTCCTTTACTCTCGCCAGAGAAGGGACAAGCCGCAACAGGCATCATCGAATCGGGGCTACTATTGGTCTCCGGTGTCTATTATGAAATTGAGGTATTACCCGAATGGATTCAACCGATTTCCAAAATTTCGCCTGCGACCTATACCCTCAAATCCATTCGTGCAGCGATGCTTGATAATGCATCGGTTGAGAGCCAATTAGGGAATCTGTTTCTATTACTCATCATCGGTGTTCTACTCATCCCACTCGGATTTTGGGTTTTCCATCTCGGTGAGAAGTACGCGAAGCGCGTGGGGCGGCTAAAGCGGAGCGGGTAGGTTGTTATATCCGCTTTGCGTTTAAATCTCAGGGTGCAATTTCAAACCTTACCAGTAAATGTAACTATCTAATACGGAGGCGTGAATGTCAGGATATTATAGATCCCCAACAATATGTCAGGATACCATTGTTTTTGTATGTGAAGATGATTTATGGACAGTTCCGGTTGAAGGCGGTGTCGCCCGACGGCTGACATCGAATCTCGGCCTTGCAGGGTCCCCGCGTTTATCACCCGATTGCGAGTCACTCGCTTTTTCCGGGCGTGAAGAGGGACCCTCAGAGGTGTATATCATGCCTGCCCTCGGTGGTGAAGCAAAACGGCTTACCTATCAAGGCAGCAATGTATCTATTGTCGGCTGGGATACCGATGGCAAGCATATTCTCTATTCAAGCGGCGCGGGGTTAGCGTTTGATCCGTGGATATGGAAGGTTCATTCAGAAGGCGGAGAACCACAACGCTTACCTTACGGGCCCGCAAACCACATCGATTTTAGCGATACCGGCGGTGTCGTCATCGGTAGGTTGACGCGGGAACCGGCACGTTGGAAACGCTACCGCGGCGGCACCGCAGGACAACTCTGGATAGACATTGAAGGCGATGGACAATTTCAACCGCTCAAACCTGTAGATAGCAATTTCACGACCCCAATGTGGATCGGCGAACGGATTTATTTTATTTCTGACCACGAAGGCGTTGCGAATATATATTCCTGCCTGCCTACCGGCGAAAACATTCAACGCCACACACATCAAGATACCTACTACTGCCGTTTAGCACAAACGGATGGAACCCGTATTGTCTACCACGCTGGCGCGGACCTGTTTGTTTATGAGCTTGAGAGTGACACTGAAAATCGCGTTGATGTTAACTTCAGGAGTCCACGCATCCAAAGACAGCGAAAATTCGTCAATGCGTCGGGCTACCTACAAGAGTTTACGCCAACGCCAGATGGCCACGCTTTAGGATTAACTGTACGTGGTAAACTCTTTACAATGGCGAATTGGGAAGGCGCAGTCCTTCAGCACGGTGAGCGTGATGGGATACGCTACCGATTAACACAGTGGCTCAACGACGGTAAACGGCTCGTTACGATCTCGGATGCTGAAGGTGAAGAGGCACTTGAAATTCACACTCGCGATGGCACTGCTGACATTATCCGCCTTGACGCACTTGATATTGGACATGTCCGGGAACTTTCGGTCTCTCCACAAACTGAGAACGATGAAAATGACACTGTGCTTCTCGTCAACCACCGTTTTGAACTACTGCACATTGATTTGGAGACGCACGAACTCCGGACACTCGACAAAGGGCATTATCACAGCATCCGAGGCGCAGCTTGGTCGCCGGATGGCAAGTGGTGCGCATATAGTTTCGCTCCAACAGAGACGACCCGCTCAATAAAACTCTGCAAGATTGAAACGGGCGAGACATGGCTCGCCACTGAACCTGAATTCAGCGATTTCGCACCGGCGTGGGACCCAGAAGGGAAATATCTCTATTTTCTCTCCTATCGAGAATTCAATCCCGTCTACGATGCACTCCACTTCGATCTCGGTTTTCCTACGGCGATGCGTCCTTTGTTGATAACCTTGCAGAAGGAATTAGGTAACCCGTTCGTGCCGGAACCGCGTCCGCTTGAGGAGGAGAAGGAAGATAAGGATAAAGAGGATGAGGAAGAAAAGCAGGACGAGGGTGATAAGGCATCTGACGAAAAATCTGAGAAGAAGGATAAACCTGAACCGATCACCATAGATTTGGAAGACATTTCGCAACGTGTCGTCGCCTTCCCTTATCCACGTGGACGTTACGGACAGATTGCCGGTCTTGAAGGCAAAGTGATTTTCACCGCGTTTCCGGGAGATGATACACCCTCCACTGGCGATAGCGGTGGTGCATCCAGAGGTACACTCCACGTTTACGACTTCAAGGAACAAAAGAAGGATACGCTCGTTTCAGGTATTGAAGGCTTTCGACTCTCCCGTGATGGAAAGACGCTCGTTTATGTAACCGGAAACCGTTTGCGTGTCATCAGGGCTGGCAAGAAAGTAGAGGCGGGGAAATCCGAAAGTAGAGGTGGACCGAGCCGACAAACGGGCTGGATCGACCTCAATCGTATCAAAGCCTCTGTTGTGCCTACCGCCGAATGGCACCAAATGTATCGAGAAGCGTGGCGACTGCAACGCGATTTCTTCTGGACAGAGGATATGTCGGGTGTGGATTGGGAGCATGTGTATCAGCGGTATCTGCCGCTCCTCAACCGGATCGCGACGCGCGGTGAATTTTCGGACCTCATGTGGGAGATGCAAGGCGAACTTGGCACTTCACATGCCTATGAAATGGGCGGCGATTACCGGAGTTCACCGAATTATGCGCAAGGATTTCTCGGCGCAGATTACGCCTACGATTCTGAAAGCAGCGGCTATCGGATTACGCATATTCCTCATGGGGATGCTTGGGAAGCGACAAAAGATTCGCCGCTCAATGCACCCGGAGTTAACGTCCGCGAGGGCGATATTCTGCTCGCTATTGCCGGGCAGCGTGTCAGCGAAACCGTCTCACCGGGTGAACTGCTCGTGAATCTCGCAAATCAGGAGGTTCAAGCGACATTCCAAAATGCGAACGATGGCGAAAGACGGATCGTTACGCTCAAAGTGTTGGGAGGTGAAAGCGAGTTACGCTATCGCGAATGGGTATCACAAAATCGGCGGTACGTCCACGAAAAGACGGACGGTAAAGTCGGATATGTCCATATTCCTGACATGGGACGGCGTGGGTATGCAGAATTTCACCGCGGCTTTCTCGCCGAAGTGAGTTATCCGGGGTTGTTGATTGATGTACGCTACAATGGCGGCGGGCATGTTTCGCAGCTGCTTTTGGAGAAGTTGGCGCGCCGGCGGATTGGGTATGACGTGCCGCGCTGGGGCACACCGCATCCCTATCCAGATGCTTCCGTCTTGGGTCCGATGGTCGCCGTCACCAATGAAAACGCCGGTTCCGATGGCGATATTTTCTCGCACTGTTTCAAACTGATGGAGTTGGGGCTACTTATCGGTAAACGGACGTGGGGCGGTGTTATCGGTATCTCGCCACACCATCCCTTTGTAGACGGTGGTGGAACAACGCAACCGGAGTATTCTTTCTGGTTTGTTGATGTCGGTTGGAGCGTTGAGAACTACGGCACAGACCCAGATATCGAAGTGGATTACCGTCCACAAGATTATATCACTGATGCCGATCCGCAACTTGACCGCGCAATCGAGGAACTCCTCCGACAGATGGAGGAGAACCCACCACAACTCCCCGATTTCGGTGAACGCCCACGTTTAACCTTGCCAACCTTACCGAAAGCGTGATATGATATGCATAACGTCGTGGTTGAAAAGGAATGTGTCTCTTAAAGATACATTCCTGTATTGACTTCGGTTGGTAGGTTTTTAGGAATAAATTAAGTCTTATCTATTAGATATGAGGGCGGTTGTTCGCAAAGTCGAGACAGGTACGTGAGGTAATCTCTATGGCAAAAACAGAGGTTGAAATTCAATTCAAATTCACACTTCCTATTGACGAGAGTTTTTTGAAACACAAAAGTGATGCGGAACGTAAGGCGAAAGAGGCTTTTGTGCTTGAACTGCTTCGGCACGGGGATATCAGTGCAGGTAGAGCAGCAAAACTCCTTATAGATCAACCCGCGTAATAGACATATAGGAAGGATAGCACTTATGATACCCGATATAACGAAGTTAATCATAAAGGTTGAGCAGCTTGAATGGGATTTGGCTGAAGTGAAAAAGGAGTTAGTAAAACTTCAAGCATCTGAGATGAAGTCGCTCACACCTGAGGAACGCGCAGCCGCGTATTCCGCCCGAACACGAGCACAAAATGAGAGATTACACCCATCGATTAAAAAGGCACTCGGAAAACCCGATCCCGATGCTAAAACTCTTACCGCTGAGGAACTCCAGCAGCTTCAATTGGAAGAAGGGGTAAAGCCAGAGGATAACATAGGTAGTCGTGCTATCATCGAAGAGCGGGAGAGACGTATTGATAATCAAGCTGCACTGGATATCCTTATTGATCCACCATAGGCACCATCATGCATATACTCTGTGCCAACGTAGGCAGCACCTCATTCAAATACCAAATTATTGATATGGAAACCACAACCTCTCTCGTCAAAGGAGGCGTGGAACGTATCGGTAATTCGCCGTCCGCTTTTACGCATGCCGTGCCGGGGAAACCTGCGCGCGAAGGCGAAATTGATGCCCCAACACATACGGCTGCAATCGCACACGCAATGGACCTAATTACCGATGCCGAAGTCGGATGCTTTGAAGACTTAGGACAATTGGACGGAGTTGGATTCAAAACCATTCTCGCCAAAGGCTATTGGCGTTCAGCACGGATTACCGAAGATGTAATCGCAGCACTGGAAGCATCCACGCCGCTCGCGCCGATGCATAATCCCGCTTACATCGCCTCCATCCGCGCCTTTCAGGAGCTGCTTCCATTGACACCACTCGTCGCTGTCTTTGAGACATGGTTCCACCAAACGATTCCAGATTACGCCGCCGAATTCGGAGTTCCTCGCTTCTGGGTAGAGCAACACGACATCCGTCGTTACGGCTATCATGGCGCGTCCCACCGCTATATCTCTGAACGCGTGCCGCAGCTGCTTGGACGGGAAACAGGGAAAGGGCTACGCATTATCTCGTGTCACCTCGGTGGCAGCTCGTCTCTCTGTGCCATCAAAGACGGTGAATCTGTTGATACATCGATGGGGACCTCTACGCAATATGGGATGATCCAGTCTACGCGTTGCGGTGAGTTAGACGCGTTTGCGGTGCTCTATATGCTCGACACAGAAGGTGTCTCTACCGATGAAATCCGTCGTCAATTGATAGAGGATTCAGGCTTGAAAGGTATCTCTGGCACGAGTGGCGATATGCGCGATATAGAGGCAGCGATCGCAGCAGGTGATGATAATGCCCGTTTAGCACTCGATACTTACGTTTATGGTGTGAAGAAGTATATCGGCGCGTATATCGCCGCATTGGGTGGTGTAGATGTCATCGCTTTTGCGGGCGGCATCGGTGAAAAAAGTGCTGTAACCCGCGCCCAGATTTGCGAAGGACTTGAGTGGTGTGGTATTCACTTGGATGCCGCGAAAAATGAGCAAGCGACTGGCGAAGCGGATCTTTCAGCAGATAACAGCCGTGCTAAGATTCTGGTTGTCTCTACGAATGAGGAATTAATTGTGTCGCGTGAAACTGCAAGAGTTCTCAAAGCGGGGAGTTGATGGGAGTTACGAACGACAAGAAATCCGCAGAAACACCCTATCAAAAACCCCAAGCAAAAACGCTCGCTCCTACAAGCGGAACAGAACCCATTTTACATCAAATATTCTCGTTCCCGGAAAATTCTGATAGCAAGCCACAACAACCCTACCGTTAGGAGCAAAATTACGAGGAGGGCTACCCACGCTGGCGGTGGTGATGCTCCTAAAAAGTCATCTAATAAGCCCCGAGACACCTTATAACGCGGAAATACACTCAAAAGGTAGTGTGATATAGAGAGTCTCTTGATTCCCATCTGCATGAATGGTGCTGCGGTAATGCGCTCCCACCCCATCACAAACAACAACCCCCATAGGACCGGGTGCTTGAACCTCGCTGCTAATGCGGCAGCAAGTGCCCCATACGCTAACAAGGACAATGCCATTGAGGCAGTATAGCGCAGACTCATGCCTATGTGATACAATATATTTTTATCAAGCTTTGAGTGTGTTGCGACAATACCGGTTAAGATCAGGTGAGATCCGCCTATGATAGCAAGCGTGCCGACAAGATACGCTGCGAATTTACTCAGCAGAATTGTCGATTTGTGGAGCGGGCGCATCTGAAGATAGGTTAATCCTTTACCCTCAATTTCATCAGAGATGATTGCCGTCCCGTAAAAAATCGCGCAGAGGTTCACCAAAAGTCCATACAGAATTAGCGTTATCTGTGGTATGAATCCGTTGACGGTTACCCTACCTCCCACCGTAAACCGGAATATGAGAGCAATAACAAGCGATAAAGCACAGCCGATCAGAATCAGGACAGTTCGCCGGGTCCAGAACATTTGCCGCAATGTCACTTTGGAGAGGGCGAGGTAGGCAAGGAATGCATTCGCGTTAGTAAACATTAACGGAATTAGTCGTTTTGGACTTGCAAAAAGTTTAAAACTTGACAAAAAATAAA
>VXZK01000382.1 GCA_009845545.1 Candidatus Poribacteria bacterium | reverse complement strand
TTTCGTATCACAAGAATTATTAATTTTCATCTTCGATAGTGATGATAGGAATAGTTGTAACAGGAAATGCGGATGGTTTGTAATTTCCATCTGGTGCTTTGGTGGTTGGGAATTTGTACTGCGGGTCTGTCAGGAGTTCATAGACTGCAGCATCGCCAGTTCTAACCCGTTCTTTGGTATTCAATTCCCATTCGACTGCGAGTGCCTCGTGTCGCCCTGGAAAATCTTGTGTTCCCAATATTGATGTCAAAGCCCAGTAGATATACTCCGTAACCATACAACCGTAGTCACAGGTTTCATCGGTATAGTGATACCACGCTGCTGCTGGATAGCCGCTCTTGGGTCCACTTTTTGGCACTTGCTCGAAATATCCGCCACGAGCAGCATCCATGCACTTTGCTAAGGTGGACCCCCGTTTTTCCCCGAACACCTCGGGATAAGCGTTGGCATAACCGTGTTGTGTAATGGGATGCAGAATTTCCTCTAATGCGCCGTCGTAGTAATGACCATCGGGGGCGTTAATTTTGCCATCAACAAGGAAATCGGGTTTGGTTTCTTCGCCATATAGGTCTTGACCAAAGCGATAGCCTGCCTCTGCGACCAGCCCCATGTCCAACTGCTCCATCTCCGCCTCTGTTCCCGGCATGATGATGAAGACGTTTCGACTCACCAAGTGACTGAGAACCCGCATGTTGTCAGGAACACCGTCTGCGTCGTTATCGAGATACTGTGCCAAAACGCCTGCGGCGTGAGAGAGTTTATCTTCAGGTGTTTTTGGGCTTGCAAAGATGTGAACACCGAAAACATTGACGTATTTGTCACAACCTACTTGTCTGAAAACAGAAAATTCGCTCGGTATCTCTACGATTTCGATTTTCGGTGTTACTTCAATGCTTCCGATTGCGTTGTCGCTCATAATTTGAGATGATGCAAGACCCATTAAAGCCAACATGATTCCAATGGTCATAGCTACCCTTTCCTTCACGGGTGAGCGGCGAGTAATTTGATGATACTAAACTCCAAAGAACGAAACTTCAAACACCGCGGTTAGGCAAATCGAACGCCTAACTTTACATTCTCACCCGGGTCGGTTGCGATCTTTGGATACTCGTCCAACAGATCGTCGAAATCGACAACAGGATAAATAACAGGCTCAGACTTCAGACTGCCATCATAAAGGAGCCGCAAACTGATTTCAAAGAGTCTGCCTTCATTCCAATTCGGATATTCGGGGTTCGGTTCACTACAAGCGCGTGAGAAGATAATCGTGGGTCGATTGAAATGCGCTTCGGCACCGAGATCTAATCCTGCTGGGTAGATACCGGGCCATGCCCCGGCGACAACCGTTCCTAAATACGTCACACCGCGGATAGCCGCTTGGAGTGCTGTATGATGCCCGCTATATTCAATACAAACATCAGCCCCACGTTTGTTAGTGGCTTTTTTAATCTCTAAACCGGCATCGTCTGTTGTAGGATCAATAACTATATCAGCACCACACTCGAGGGCTACATTGCGGCGCAATTCGAGCGGATCGACACCAATGACCGGGTAGGCACCGGCTAACTTGGCGAGCTGCAGTGCCATCAGTCCGATACCGCCCATTCCAAAGACTGCCACGGCATCACCGATGCGGATATGACCGTCACGCACTGCACCGAGGGCGAAATCCGTCGGGTCCAAACAGACGGCTGCCTGCCAAGGCACGCCCTCAGGCAGTTTACGGACACCTGCTGCGCCCCAGACGTTTTCCTCGCGAAAGGAACTGTGCCGAAAAACGCGGTCTCCGACCTCAAATTCGGTAACGTCCGCCCCAATCTCGGTGACTTCACCCACACACATGTTCCCAAGTCCTGAAGGATAGTGTACCATTCCGGAGGTGTTCGCTTGAAAGACCTTATATTCTCCATCGTAGCCACCGCGTGGGCTTGCATACCCCTTATACGATGCCATCTCTGAACCGTGTTTGGCAGCACCAAACTGGCTCTTGACTCGAATTTCATTGGCTTGCAAGGGTTGGCTTTCATATTCTCGGAAAGCGACCTGTTCTTGTGCCGGTGCAATGAGTTCTCTTGGCATATTAGTTAATTTCCTTAATTTTAATTTACCTTGCGGGGAAACGATGTGGAATTTAAGTATAACACAATTTTCTCTGGAGTCGCCTTCCACTTCGTTTCAGGCTTGGTTTTCGATCTACTTTAAGCCAAAATGTCGCGGACGACGTGTCCGTGGACATCCGTGAGACGGAAGTCTCGGCCTTGGAAACGGTAGACCAGTTTTTCGTGATTGATCCCGAAGAGGTGTAGCATCGTGGCGTGGAAGTCGTGGACATGGACGATGTTTTCAACGGCATTGTATCCCAATTCGTCGGTGTTCCCGTAACTGATACCGCCTTTGATGCCGCCACCCGCCATCCACATTGAGAACCCTTTGATATGATGGTCGCGCCCGGTACCTTGTGCCATCGGTGTCCGACCGAACTCGCCACCCCAAATGACTAAAGTTTCGTCTAACATGCCGCGCTGTTTCAGATCGTTGACGAGCGCAGCAGTCGCCTTATCCACATAGCCAGAGGTTGTTTTGATAGCGTTCTCAATACCGCCGTGATGATCCCAGCCGCGATGGTAGAGTTGAATAAAGCGCACACCACGTTCCGCCAACCGCCGTGCGAGGAGGCAGTTTGAGGCGTAGGAACCGTCACCCGGTTTCGCGCCGTACATATCGAGAACGTGCTGCGGTTCTTTAGAGATGTCAGTCAATTCGGGGACACTCGTCTGCATTCGGAACGCCATTTCGTACTGACTAATACGTGTTGAGATTGTTGGATCATCCACCGTTTCGTCAAGTATGCCGTTTAAGGTTTGCACGGCATCGACAACATCCCGCTGCTGTTCTGTGTTCACGCCGCCAGGGTTGGTGACATAGTGAACAGGGTCGCCGGTTGAATGGAACTGGACCCCTTGAAATTGACCCGGGAGGAAGCCGCTATGCCACTGCCGCGTTGCAATCGGTTGGTCCTGTCCACCACCAGAGGAGACAAGGACGACGTACCCTGGCAAGTTTTCGTTTTCACTGCCAAGTCCGTAGAGCAGCCACGACCCCATGCTCGGTCTACCAGCGATTGCGGTGCCGGTGTTCATGAAAGTGTGTGCCGGGTCGTGATTGATCTGCTCGGTTTTCAGGGAGCGGACAATACAAATATCGTCGGCGAGGCTTCCGATGTGTGGAAACGCTGTACTCATCTCTTGACCGGATTCGCCCCACTTTTTGAATTCATGTGTGGGCCCCAAGCACTTAAGCGAATTCGCTTGTCCTTGGAGTTGCGCGATCGGTTGTCCCTCAGTGAAAGACTTTGGCATCGGTTGCCCATGGAGTTCTGCCAGTTTCGGTTTGTAATCCAAAGTCTCCAGATGCGAAGGACCGCCTGCCATACAGAGATGGATAATGGTTTTTGCCTTGGGTGGCACATGGGGTGTGGTAATAATTCCGGGCCACCTCTCAATCTCCGTTGCAGCATTGATAATTGATGGGCTCAGTAAAGATGCGAGTGCGAGGGATCCGACACTCCGCACCGTTTTCCCAAGAAATGTGCGCCTCGTCAGGCGAAGATTGGTTTCTTCGTGAATATTTATAGCCATACCTGATACCTCCTGTTCACTCAGATTGTCTGTGTCCAATTAGATTTCTCATAATAGACTTAGCATTACTTCTTACTTACAAAACCTCTGTTAACAAAGCGGACCATGAAGTAGACTAACCAAGTCAGCCCAAATACAATCAAAAATGTTCTCAAAAAAGTTTCCAATGTGTTCTGGCATTTCCTCGTCAGATTTAGCATCCTTACTCGTAAACCCTCGAATGAAAGCACTGAAGAGGGGCGAGCGCAGCGGTGCCATCACCACAACAAGGATACAAAACACAAGCATCACAATTACAAGTACGCCACCCAAAAGTGAAAGAGTCATGACAAACACCTGTTTTTTGGGATTAGGACTCTGGAGCCTGGGTCTTTGACTGCACAGAAACCGCGTATGTGAAAGTCTCCGCCGCCCACTGGTCAAGACTTTTTCCACTGACTTCTGCAGCTTCTGCAATCGCTACATGGATGTCCGGAGGAATTCGCAATCTCAGATTCCCGGAATACGGTTTTTGCGGTGGTTTATTTAGTTTCTGACATGTTTCCAGATAATCTTCCACGGCTTCTTCAAAAGCCACTTGAAGTTCAGCGACAGTGTCGGCATGAAACCCAACGATGTCAGTAATGCCTGCAATATGACCAACAAGACATCTATCTTCTTCGCTGTACTCGATATTAGCACTATAGCCTTTATACTTCATGAAACTATTCCTCCCTCCTCCAAAAAATGCCGTACGTCTTTCACTTGATAGGACTGTGCCTCTTTTTGGTTGTGAGGACGGTGAAATGTGGCGGTGACACCATTTAATTCAAATCTCACTCTAGTGCTTCGTCAAGTCATAAATGATTGATACATCGGGCGGGGAAACCCCGCCCCTACGAAAAATTCTATCCATCATTTGAATGTGGACAGAACACTAGAGCCTCTACCCTCAATGACTTTTGCCCCACATGTAATCAAGAGTGACTCTATTTGCCGCCATTTTAACGTTGCCGGGACCGGTGTTCTAAAAATAGCGTCTAAAGTTCTCTGGTGTCGTTTATTCATAATGATTGAACGGCAACAGAAATCTATCACCAATAATGATTAACGATTAATACCGAGTGATCGTCTCATGCAAGTTCAGTATCACCCGTGCAACAGAAGTCCAAGCAGCAAGTTCGGCAGGTTCAACATCCTCTGTTGCAGGTGTCTCACCTACTGCGACCAACGCGCCAGCAGCCTCAAGATGAGCGGTATACTCGGTTTTGTGCTTTTCATAGAGATTTGTCATAACCTCCAGTTCCTTCGGTTGCGGCATCCGCGACAGTACCCACTGGTATGCCCAGTTGATGCGATCCTCAACGGATTCACCACCCTCACGGACAATCCGCGAAGCAAAGACACGCGCCGCCTCAACGTAAGTTGGATCGTTGAGTAGCGTCAATGCCTGCATCGGTGTATTTGAGGTTGCACGCTCAGCGGTGCATTCCTGACGACTCGGTGCGTCAAACGCCATCATGCTCGGATGCAAGAAAGTGCGCTGCCAATGTGTATAGAGTCCACGGCGATACAGGCTTTCTCCCTTGTCGTGTACGTAGGTACGCTTTGGGAAGTTCAGGTTCGAGTAGTACCCTATTGGTTGGTAAGGTCGGACGCTCGGACCGCCAATTTTGGGGACAAGCAATCCACTCAATAGGAGTGCGTTGTCGCGGACGGTCTCTGCATTGAGTCGCCAGCTGGATTGACGTGCGACTAAACGATTGTAAGCATCTTTCTCGCGTAACACCTCCGTCGCTTTCGAGGACTGACGGTAAGTGTTTGAGGTGATAATAAGTTTCACGATATGTTTGACGTTCCAACCGCTCTCCATAAATTCCACGGCGAGCCAGTCGAGCAGCTCAGGGTGTACTGGCGGTTCACCTTGTGCGCCGAGGTCATCTAAAACACGGGATAGACCTGTTCCAAAGTAAAGTGCCCATAAACGATTTACAAAGGCACGCGCCGTCAACGGATTATCCTTTGAGACGACCCATCGTGCGAGCTCCAATCGGGTCGGACGCCGGTTTTTGATACCCAGATCGCCAAGGAAACTCGGAATCATCGGTTCAACGATCTCACCGGAATCGTCTAACCAGTTGCCTCGCGGTAGCACGCGCGTCGTACGGGGTAGCGTGGATTCAGTAGTAAGTGAGTAGGGAATCTGCTTCTCGATTTCGGCTTTCTGCTTACGTAAATCCGCCATCTGGTTTCGGATACCGTCAAGTGCAGGCGTGATACGGCGATACGCCGCTGCAATCTGTTCGCGTTGACTTGTCGTTCTAACGGCGGCATCCACCTGAATTGCTGCGATGACCTGTTCGGTATGGGTGTGTTTTACCGCTGAACCGCGAGTAGTTGCGATCCCAGCCAAATCCCAATAAGCGGTGCCACCAAACTGCGCGAAAGCCATTCCATTGAGGACACTTCCCGGTTTCAACCCAACATCCGCTGGATCGACTTCAAGTCGAACCCATTCGCCAGCTGCGGGTAGCGGTCCCATCGGTTTGTGAGCAGGTGTGTCATTGCCAATCCCGCCGAAGTCAATCTTGTCTTCACCCCAAAAAGCACGGTGATCCCAATTGCCATCATTCCATTGGAGCATGACTGTTTTTGGAGGATCTTCAGGGTCGATCCAGACATAAGCAAACAGTTGATCGCCCTCGGCGAGGGTAAATTTCCGATTGGCACCTTGGAAAGCGTGCTGGACGGTTTTTTCATCTGTTGTTGTTTGGCGACGTGATAACAATTTACTGAAAACAGGTGCTTGGTTTTTGCCGACAAACGTCCATGTCCCTTGATTCCTACCACCGTTTGCCTGTGCGTCGTCCACCCAAGCGAAATCAGTCGGTTCTATTGATTCGAGAAGCGAACGAATCTCGTGTTCCCATTGCCTCTGTTCTGCTTCCAATCCCGGAGAAGACGCTTTGAATATCTGCTCCAACTTCGCTAATTCGTCATCAATCTCATGTAGTCGTGACTCCTGTGTCGGTGTGGGTAGCATAACGACGGGTTCCCATTTACTACCGCCGCCGTATACGCCAGGTCCCTTGACATCCGCGAAGAACGCGGCGAAGCTGTAAAAATCTTTTGCTGTGAAGGGATCAAACTTATGGTCGTGACACTGTGCGCAGCCGAGGGTCGCGCCTAACCAGACAGATGCAGTTGTCCGGACTCGGTCTGCTGCATAGATTGCGAGATACTCCTTCGCTTGTGCGCCCCCCTCAGAGGTTGTCTGATTCAGACGGTTATAACCGGAAGCCACCTTCTGTGCAGGCGTAGCGTTTGGTAGAAGATCGCCAGCGAGGTTTTCGATTGTGAACTGGTCAAACGGCATATTGTCATTAAACGCTTTTATGACATAGTCGCGATAGGGCCAGACACTCACGTTTTCGTCAGCATGGTAACCGCTCGTATCCGCATAGCGCACGAGATCGAGCCAGTACATTGCCAACTGCTCACCGTACTGGGGTTTAGAGAGAAGTCTATTGACAAGTGACTCATAAGCATCAGGACTTTCATCCCTTAAGAACTGATCCACTTCAGCCGGTGTCGGCAGTAGCCCGGTCAGGTCAAAGTTCAAACGACGGATGAGTGTCCGTTTGTCCGCTTCTGCTGATGGCGCAAGCCCTTCCGGTTCTAATTTCCCAAGTATAAACGCGTCAATAGGATTACGGACCCGCTCGGTATCCGTGGCAGTAGGCGGTTCAATCCGCTTAGGTAGATTGTAAACCCAGTGTTCTTCCCATTCGGCACCTTCGGCAATCCACTGGATAAGCGTATCAATCTGTTCCTGCGTTGGCTGTCGATTGGAAATTTGCGGCGGCATCCGCTCGTCAATATTCTCGTGTGTTATACGGAGGACGAGTTCACTATTTTCGGGTTCACCTGGAACAATGATCGGGTAACCGCTCGGTGCAGAAAACGCCCCTTCTTTGGTATCAAGCCGTAGGTTGGCTTGTCGGACTGCCGGATCGGGACCGTGGCACGCATAGCATTTATCCGACAAAATCGGTCGGATATCGCGGTCAAATTGGAGTTTTTCGGCATCGGCAGGTTGCAGTGTAATTGATAACCCCAGCAGGAGTATTATAAAACCCAAGCAACTGGTGCGAATCCATATTGAAGCGTCTAAACGTAATAGCTGTGTCAGTGACATTGTAAAATGTTTCCTCCATTTCTTCTCCACAAGCAATATCACATTACTTGCCTGTTGTCAGTTCCCTACTATTCTCAAGGTTGTTTACTATAATATATCATTTAAGATGGATTATGTGCAAGAAAAATCTTGCGATGTCCAGAAACATTCAGTTATCGGCTGTCAGCGGTCAGCCGTCGGAAGTCGCAATTGGAAGTGGTTTGCAGTGAGAATCCTTCGGGGAAGATACTGGAAAATGAGAGTTCAATAATTCTGACCCATTAAAAATTATATTGTATTATTAGTATACTTAAGAGA
>VXZK01000209.1 GCA_009845545.1 Candidatus Poribacteria bacterium | reverse complement strand
AAATTATACTCAAATTCAATTTTTAATGCAACTCAAATCTGATTTCAGTAGAAAATCCTATGGGTTTACAAATGGCAACTTGGGTTAAGATCTACCATAAGTTTCGGCGACGAGTGTCAGTTCCGTTTGATCGCCGAGGCCCGCGACAACAGGAAATGTTTTTTCACCCGGTTTCCCATCTTTCGGGACATATTTGACTCGCGGCGAGAAGTAGGCATACAATGCTGTATTCCGAGGTGTCGGCGTAGTATTGGGTCCCGAACCGTGCACCATCAGGCTGTGGAAGAACAGCGCACTTCCTGCCGAAAGTGGCACGTCCGTCTGTTGTTCGGCAACCTCTTTCCGATCGGTGAGTTCCGCACCCTGCTCGCGTGCAATGTGTCCCCAAGACTGCATGCCCCACAGATGGCTCTTCGGAATCACTTTGAAACAACCGTTCTCCGGTGTCGCGTCGTTAAGCGCGATGCTCACGGTAACAAGGTTCGGCGGCTCCATCGGCCAATATGCCGAGTCTTGATGTAATCCATGTGAAGAACCGTGGAACGCAGGTTTGAACATTAGCGTGCTTCTAAAAAGCAATAGATCATCGGAGCCGGTGAGTTCTTGGACGACAGCGATGAGTTTCGGATGCTGTGCGAGGCTCCGAAACACTTCCGAGTACTGCCGTGTATTTTCTGCTTTCCGTAACACCGGTAGATTATTTCCTTGTGTTTCGTCTTTCGCGAACGGTTCACGTTGTACGTGGCGACGTGCAACCTCTGCTCGTTCTTTTTCTGTGTCGGATTCCTGTCCGGCAGCGAACTGATGCAATCTGTGGATCTCTGTTTGGCACGCCTCAACCTCTTCCACCGACAACAGGTTTTCAACGATAAGATAACCTTCCTTTTCAAAAAACGCCTTTTGCACTTTCGATTCCATCTTAGCCTCCAATCAATTGTTTAAGTTCCCAAATGATGCTTGAAATCGCGAACCCAATATAGACACATGAAGCAATGACCATCATGATAGTAGAAAGCCGTTTCGGCTTTGCGAAGTCAGGCAGAAAGCGATAGTTCATGTAGAGCGTGAGCGGCACATAAATCGCCATTGCGAACCCGCCCATGTATGCCGCATTAAAGAGAAACCCTAATTCACTTACATTTAACTGCTCCATTACAAAAGTAATCACACATCCACCGACGATCCAGACCCCTGCAATGAGGAGGTACCACCAGCTCAAATCCCGCTTTTGCGCGCCTCGGAAATTCGTGTAGATAATATCAGAGATTGAGCGTGATACACCGTCAACCAATGCGAGTTGCGTTCCGAAAAGCGTCGCTACACCGACCAATAAAAAAATCTTTTGCCCCGCCACGCCCCAGATTTCACCCAATATCTGTGCTTCATCGTAGATAAGCCTGCCTTGCTCCGGGACAATCCCGTTTGGGTGTAAAACCGCAAGTGCCCCAAAAATAAACAGCAAAATCGTAAGCGTGTTGAGTGCCCAGAAGAAAAGCATCTGGTCGTTTTTCACATATTGCCACCATGCGGTGAAACGTTTACGATTTTCCTCTGTCGCTTCAAAGAGGAACCCTGTTGCGGGTACCTTTTCGCTCCGGCCCCGAAGCGGGTTCTGTAACCCCGGCAGCTGTGCCCCCATTCCGATGTTTTTGTCGCGTAAATAGAAAGTGTAAAACAGATTTGCTGTGCCGCCAGCCCCCGCGAAGACTAATGCAATAAACAGTTGTTTCACGGACATTCCCGGGTCCTTGTAACCAACGTTTATCAAACCCGCACCGAGTTCTTTCCACGTATCCATCGAACCGACCATGATTGCAACCAAAATCAACCCAATGGTTACGATAGCGACTAACACCTCAACCGTGTTTTCGACAGATTGGTAGATCATTTTCGGTCCGAAGAGGATGAGCGCGACCGCTGCGAATGTCACGATCGTCCAAAAGGTATCCGAACCCCAACCGCCGGGTCCAAGCACAAGTGCTTTGAGGGCGAGTCCGGATGTCCGCGCCCATCCAGGGGCTATCCAACCCACGACTGTCAGTAGAATGAATAACGGTGCGAACCCCCGCCAGATACGGCTGTAACCTGTATACACCGTTTCGCCTGTAGCGATTGTCCAACGCCCTACTTCAAAATTAATCCACAGTTGAAGAAATACGCCGAGAACCGCCGCCCAGATCATGCTCCCACCATATTCCGCGACGATACGGGGCCAAATCACACTCTCACCCGCACCGATCGACAAACCAACCAAGATAGCACCGGGACCCGCAATCTTCCAAAATGGCAACTGTTTCTCTGGCAATTCAACGACCTTAAAATCGTCAATCGGTTGATAAATTTTAGCCATTGTGTCTTCCTCCGGTGCAAAATTTTTAATTGTCTATCATTGACTCGCGTAATACTTCAATCGGGTGCTTCGCTTGCACACCTGTTCCGTGTTCAAGCTGATGTCTACAGGAAAAACCCGCAGCACTGAGCGTGAAACTATCCGGTGGCTTTTCACGAACGGCACCAAAAAGTCGTAACTCGCCAATCTTCATAGAGAGATCATAATGTACTTTCTCATACCCGAACGCCCCCGCCATACCACAACAACTCGAATCAATCACTGAGACGTTATGTTGTACAGGTAGACTCAGCATCTGAACAGTCGGTTGGATACCAACGAGTGCGCGCTGATGGCAATGTCCGTGCAGCAATATGTCGCGCGGTTCTGCCGAGAATGCTAACGGCAATGCGTCCTTTTCTGCTAGCTGCGCAAAAAATTCCTCAAACGAATAGGTCGCTGCCGCGACCCGTTTCGCATCAGGTGTACCGATCAACTCAACGTAATCATCGGTGATGGTAGAGGTACAACTCGGTTCGCATCCAATAATCGGGATGCCTGCGTCAGCATATCCCCGAAGTGCATCAATGTTATAATTCGCATTCTCAATTGCCCGGTCAAGCATCCCTTCTGAGATCAGCGGGCGACCACAGCACCGCTTCTCAGGGAGCAGCACTTCAAATCCGCAGGCTTCCAGCAGTGCCACCGCAGCTTTACCGATAGAAGGCTCACTGTAGTTCATGAACGTATCGGCGAAGAGCACAACCTTTTTGTCTGATGTCCGTCGGGAACGCCGTTTTTGGAACCACTGTTCATAAGTCGGACGCACGAAGGTAGGCATATCCCGCCGCCGATCAACGCCGACTAATTTTTCGGCAATCCATTTTGAAATCCCGTTGTTGACTGCCCAATTAGAGAACGGAGAAAACATTGAACCGAGGGGCGCGAGCGCGCCAATTTCACCAAACAGCCGCCGATGTAAGGGCAAACCGTTCGCTTTGTGATAGTGTGCCATGACTTCATATTTAATCTTCGCCATGTCCACATTAGACGGACACTCTGCTTTGCACGCTTTGCATCCGAGGCATAAATCCAAAACTTCTTGTAGCCGCTCATCTGTGAATTCCGTGTGTGGCAATGCGCCCGAAATGATGGCGCGCAACGCGTTCGCGCGTCCACGCGTTGAATGCTCTTCTTCACGTGTGCCGATAAAAGAGGGACACATAGTGCCCGTCAATGTTTTTCGACATGCCCCGACACCGTTGCACATCTCAATCGCCCTACCAAATCCGTCTTGGCTCGAAAAATCGAAGTAGGTATCAATTTTAATAGTATTGTAATCTGCACCGAAGCGGAGATTTTCTGTCATCGGTGGTGCATCGACAATTTTGCCCGGATTCATAAGACCGTTTGGGTCAAACGCTCTTTTCACCTCAGTGAGTGCCTGATATATCTCTGGACCGAACATGCTCTCTATCCATTCACTCCGGACGAGGCCGTCGCCATGTTCTCCGCTCATAGCACCGTCGAGTTCCATGAGCAGGTCTCGGACTTCACGGGCGATGTCGTGCATCTTCTGAATATCCGTTTCGGATTTGAGGTTGACGATAGGGCGGTTGTGCAACAACCCGACGCTTGCATGTGCATAATAGGCGGCGGTGGTATCGTGTGCCGTGACGATTTCATCGAATCGACGAACATATTCTGGCAGGTGTGCTATCGGCACCGCGGCATCTTCAACAAAGCCTACCGGTTTCGCATCGCCTTTCATTCCCATGAGCAAGCCAAGCCCGGCTTTCCGAGTCTCCCAGACCCGCGATTTCTCTTCGGCACTAAAACAGCGGACGCACGCGTAACCGAAACCCGCACTTTTCAACATCTTTTCCAGACGCTCTAACTGCGATTCTAATTCTGCTTCGGTCTCACCGTAAAATTCGACAGCGAGGAGCGCAGCGGGTTCACCTTGTATGAAGGTGGTAAGCCGTGAAAATTCCAATGAACCTCGCGCCATATCAAGGATCGTTTTGTCTATGAGTTCTACAGCCGTCGGGTTACATTCTAAGATGGGTTGCATCGCTTCCATAGCGGCAATGAGCGATTCAAAATGGACGACACACAGCGCAGTCAGGTTCGGAACCGGAACGAGATTCACTGTTGCTTCAACAGTTGTCGCGAGGGTTCCCTCGGAACCGACGAGAATTTTTGCCAGGCTAAACGGGCGGTTTTCATCACATCCATCGCGGCGATACGGTGTAACCTCTTTTGAACCGGCATCTTTAACAAACTCATCGAGGTTATAACCGGCAACACGACGCAGGATACGCGGGTAACGTTTACGAATCTCTGATGCGTTGTCTTCACAGATACGGCATAACTCGCGATAGATGTTCGCCTCTAAGGTGTTACCCTGTTTTTTTGCTTCTAATTTTTCAAGTGAGATAGGGGATGCTGTGATTTCGTCAGCGTTGGAAAGCACCAAGTCAAGCGACATGACGTGATCGATGGTTTTCCCGTAGATAAGGGAATGTGAACCTGCGGAATTATTGCCGATAGTGCCACCGACGTTCGCGCGACTGCTTGTCGCAACATCTGGCGCATACATCAACCCGTGCGGCTTTAACTTATGGTTCAATTCGTCTAAGACGATACCGGGCTGCACACGCGCCCAACTCTCAGCGACGTTTACCTCAAGCAGTTGATTCATGTATTTGGACATGTCCAACACGATTGCTTCGCCTACGCTCTGTCCAGCAAGGCTCGTACCACCACCGCGTGGAAGGATCGGGACGTTATGTTCTGATGCAATTTGCACCGTCTTGATAATGTCTTGGCGGTCTTTCGGAATGACAACCCCTATGGGTTGTATTTGATAGAGACTTGCATCTGTGCTGTAGAGTGCCTTAGAATACAGGTCGAAACGCACCTCTCCTGCGAGTGTATCCGATAAATGTGCTTCAAGGGTTCCCGATGTAGCGGTATGCATATTGCTATCCAAAGCGGTCGTGTACATGGCTGCCAGAAATTCTCAAAAAATCTAAAAAATTTGACATTGATATACAAATAAAGTATAATTAATCACACAATGCCCCTGTGATGGAATTGGTATACATAGCAGGTTGAGGGCCTGTGCCTTAATTGGCATGCTGGTTCGAGTCCAGTCGGGGGCATCTTTCTTATCCCTTGACATTCCCAAGCAGTTCTTGATAGACTTGATACGTCCGTTCTGCGATTGTCTCCCACGTAAAATTTTTGATACGGTCAAGCCCGCGCACAACCAAATCCTTTCGGAGGTGTGCATCGTGTGCAATTTGATGTATCCGTTCCGCTAAAGCACCCATATCCGCTTCGGGAAAGACAAGCCCAGCGTCATCAATTACGTGCGGAATCTCGCCAGAATCTGAACCGATGACTGGAACTTCGCACGCCATTCCCTCAATAAGCACTCTCCCAAAGAATTCTACCCATCCTGTTGTTGTCCGTGAAGGCAAGATGAGCGTATCCATACAATTAATATAAGCGGCTACCTCTTCGGGAGGTACTGCATCTATCCACACAATCCGTTCAGAGATGCCAAGCGTCTCCGCACTTTTTTGGAAGTCCGGTTTATCTTCGCCTTGCCCGACGATTAAAAGTTTATAGGTATGCGAGTTATCACGGCTTACAAGGCGTGCTAAGGCTTCAAGGAGCGTCTCTATTCCCTTCATCTGAAGGAGTCTACCGACATAACCTGCGACAAAACAGCCACTGAGTCCGAGTGAATCTCGCAGCTGACTGACATCCATTTTATAGAAATGACGTACATCAACACCATTCGGAAATGGTGTCTGTTCGCCGGTGTAGCCGCGTTCAGTTAGAATTTTGCCAGCGTTTTCACTGAGTGGAAACGCTTTATCTGCCGCTCGAAAAACAGTGCGTTCAATCCATACGGGCAATACGCCAAACCGCTGCTTCGTTGATATACTCAGGGACGTGCGAAAAATGAAACGACTGTTCGGACAATATTTCCGTTTCAAGCGAACCGTTTGGAGCGCGTTCAGACTCCACGCTTCTTCCTCTAAGTGAATAATATCCGGTTGGAAGTCCCTAAAGTGAGTTTTAATACCACGGTGGTAGTAAAAACGACTCCCATAACCGGAGAATCGGATCGGGCATGGAAATTCTTCACACGGCGTGTCGGGTTCCGGTTCAAAGACAATATCTTGGAAGCTTTCATACCAACGCAAGGGTGTAACAACCCTTAGTACGACATCCGGGCGTTCCGCAATGAGCGCGAACTTTCGCCGGTACGGCTTCATAATGTAAGAATGAGAAAGGACTAAGACACGCAAGGTGCTAATATGTCGGTTTACTCAGAGTGTCCTGAACCTACTGCAGACGACGGTGATGCTTCGTCCGATTCATCATCCTCCGTCGTAAAGGCGATCTCATCACCTGTATCTGCTGCCTCTGTCTCATTTGATACAGCAAGGACATTCATTAAACCTTCAAGCCTCTCTTTGATTTCGGAACGTTCCTGAGAAGTACCTAACCGTTCTAAGTTGAGCTCTTCTTCAAGTTCGCTATTATGGGTTTCAAGTGCTTGAATCTTTGTATCTCGCTGTAGCACATCACTATTGAGACGCGCGATTTCAGCTTCAAGCTCCAGTTTCTCTGCTCTCAACTTTTGAACAGTCGAAATCGCAAGTTCAACATGTTCTTCCAAATGCGATACTATACTTTGTTCAAATGTTTCGGACATATTATGGTCACCTCCAAGGGCGTTTGAGTCTTTTTAACCCAAGTTGCTCCCTCAATTAAAATAGTGCACGTAATTATCTAATCTTCCGCTACAAAACCCCGTGCCTAATGAGCGATAGATGCTCGACATCTGCCCAATTTGGACATTCGTGAACGTAGTGAAACAGATACTGCTGGGCATACCCGACACCGGCTCCGAAATAACTGTGAGCGAACTCGCGTATTTCGCGATGTGTGGCACGTTGGCGAAGGTAGAGCGTCTCAAAAATCCGTTTTATCCAGACATCAATCGGCAATGCCGCGAGATGCCCCAGCGAAAACAGACAGATACAGTCAGCGACCTTTTCGCCGATGCCGTTTTGGCGCATTAATGCCTCCTTCGCTTCAGGATACGACATCTGTTTCATTGCTGTGAGCGAAAGTTCACCTCTAACGACGGCTTGTGCGGCATCTTGAAGATAATTCGCTCGATAGCCAGTGCCGCATGCAAGAAGTGCCTCGTTTGTTTCTGTTGCAAGTACATCCGGACTCGGAAAACTGTAATCTACATATCCAGCAAGCGTCAAGCGTTCACCGAAGCGTTCAGACAACCGACGGATAATACCGCGAATCCGAGGGACGTTGTTGTTCTGCGATAAGATGAACGATGCCACCGTTTCCCAGAGTTCTTGGTTCAGAATGCGCATTCCCCAAAGTTTTTCAATCGCCCGGTGCATGTAAGCATCGTTGTTGACTTCAGCAAGGATTTTCGGGACATCGCGTCCAATGTCGAGATAGTGACGGAGATATGACACGAAACTGACCTCATCTTCGTCGGTAGAACTCTCAACACATAAAATAGTGCCTTCTTGAGAGATTTTGAGAATGCGTCCTTCTACAACACCGTAGTAGGCATTTTCTATACGGTTCCATCGAAACGATTGACCCGATTCTAAGGTATATTTTAGACTGAAATCTGTTACATTCTGAATTTGGATCATGTATCTTGCTGCGTTTTGATGAGGGCTTGCAAGCAATGCTTTTGATGTTACCTATATTATAAGTATAT
>VXZK01000290.1:2357-8136 GCA_009845545.1 Candidatus Poribacteria bacterium | reverse complement strand
AAAATATGTTTGATAAAATAGTTCCCCGTAGTGAAGACTACGCAAAATGGTATACCCAGGTGATCCGTCAAGCGGAGATGGCAGATTATGCGCCCGTGCGGGGCTGCATGGTCGTGCGTCCCTACGGTTATGCGCTCTGGGAGAACGTCAAGGAACAGTTGGATACCCGTTTCAAGGAGACAGGACACCAAAACGCCGCTTTTCCGCTCTTTATTCCGATGAGCTTTATTGAGAAAGAGGCAGAACACGTCGAGGGCTTCAAACCGGAGCTCGCTATTGTCACACACGGTGGTGGTAAAAAGTTGGAGGAGCCGCTTGCGGTGCGTCCGACATCTGAAACCATTATCGGCTATATGTATAGCCAGTGGATCCAGTCTTACCGCGACCTACCTGTGCTTATCAATCAGTGGGCAAACGTCGTCCGCTGGGAACAGCGTTCGCGCCTTTTCCTGAGAACACTGGAATTCTACTGGCAGGAAGGCCATACTGCCCACGCGACACACGCGGAAGCGGAAGAAGAAACGCTCCGCATTCTGGATATCTACGCCGATTTTGCAGTCAACGAAGCTGCGATACCTGTTATCCCGGGACGCAAGAGCGAAAGTGAAAAATTCCCCGGTGCGCTGACTTCCTATACGATTGAGGCAATGATGGGTGATAAACGCGCCCTCCAAGCTGGGACATCACACGATCTCGGGCAAAACTTCGCCAAAGCCTTTGAGATTCAATATCTTGATGCGAATCAGAAACAGCAGCACTGTTGGACAACGAGCTGGGGCGTCAGCACGCGGATAATCGGGGCAATTATCATGGCGCATGGGGATGATCAAGGGTTAGTCTTACCTCCGCGACTTGCCCCTACACAACTCGTCATTGTGCCAATCGTTCCTAAGAATAGAGACGATGATAAGCAAGCGGTCATGCAAGCCGTTGACGGTATCTGTGAGACCCTAAACGGTGTCCGTTATCACGTTGACGATAGGTTCGAGTATTCACCCGGATGGCGATTTAACGAATGGGAACTCAAAGGTGTTCCCTTGCGTATTGAGATCGGTCCCCGCGATCTGAGCAACCAGCAGATTGTGCTCGCACGGCGTGATATACCGGGGAAGGATGGCAAAACGTTTGTTCCGATGGATAATGTCGCGGAAACAGTAACACAGATGCTTGAGACGATTCAAGCAGATATGCTTGAACGGGCAACAGCGTTTCGGGATGCGAATACTTTTGAACCGGATACCTACGACACCTTCAAAGAGGTTATTGAGGATGGATTCGCGCGCGCACGCTGGTGCGGTGACGCAGCATGTGAAGATAAGGTCAGTGAAGAGACACAGGCGACTATCCGATGCATCCCGATGGAACAACCCGGTGGAGATGGTGAATGTATTGTCTGCGGTAAACCTGCGGCGGAGATCGCAGTTTTTGCTCGTGCATACTAAAAAATAGTTATCAGTCGTCAGTTGTCAGGCAATATCTTGTGGTAGACAGTTTTCTTGTGAAATCCACAGCGTATCTGAACACCACAACAAGGCAACTGAAAACCGATAACTGATAACCGACAACTATAAAAAAATATGAGCATACTCGTAAATAAAAACACAAAAGTGATTGTTCAAGGTATCACAGGTCGTTCAGGACGTTTTCATACAGAACAGTGCGCGGCTTACGGCACGCAAATTGTTGCTGGTGCTGTCCCCGGTAGAGGTAGAACCGATGTGAACGGTATTCCGGTGTTTGACACCGTAGCGGAAGGCGTTGCAGCAACTGGCGCGGATACCTCGCTGATTTTCGTGCCTGCGCGCTTCAATGCAGCCGATTCGGTTATGGAGGCAGCAGAAGCAGGCGTCGAGTTGATTGTCTGTATCTCCGAACATATCCCTGTGCTTGACATGGTGAAAGCGAAGGCGTACCTGAAAGGGAAACCGACGCGGTTAATCGGTCCGAACTGTCCGGGTATCATTACCCCCGGCGAATGCAAAATCGGTGTGATGCCTGAGTTTGCATATACGCCTGGTAACGTTGGGATCGTTTCTCGGAGTGGAACGCTAACTTATGAAGCTGCCTATCAACTGAAACGGCTCGGCATCGGACAGTCCACCTGCGTCGGTATCGGTGGCGATCCGGTGATTGGGACAAACTTCGTTGATGTCCTTAGACTCTTTGAAGCGGATGACGACACACACGCTGTCGTTTTAATCGGTGAAATCGGCGGAACGGCTGAAGAGCGGGCAGCGGAGTTCGTGAAGGACGAAATGACGAAGCCTGTTGTTGGGTTTATTGCCGGACAGACCGCGCCGCCGGGTAAACGGATGGGACATGCAGGGGCAATCATCTCCGGTGGACAAGGCACCGCTGCGGACAAAATTCAGGCACTCAAAAATGCTGGCATTGCCGTTGCCGATAGCCTTGCCAGCATTGGGGAAACTGTGGCAGCGGTTTTAACCTAAAACCTTGGAGGTCCAGCATAATGGCATTTAGCGATTTCAAAACAATACCCGAAGTTCAGGAAAAATTTAGAATCAAACACACCGAGAACGACTTTATAGCGGTTGAGGAGACGACACACCCTCCTTCAAAACAATTTTTGCAGGAATTAGCATTTAGCCGACGATACATCGACGTTTTCGCCTCTGAAAGTGCCAGATGTGAAGCAATCATTTTCCCTGTTTTGCGGGAAGTTTACAAAGAATATGCTGAAGATTACGCGCTCTGGATAAAGAAACCGATCGTCTACGATGAAACACTCAGCGGTACACCGGATTATTTCATCTCAACTCGATCTGAATTGGGTATGCTCGTTGTCGGGATGCCCTTGATAATGTTCGTTGAAGCCAAGAAAAATGATTTTGAACAAGGCTGGGGACAGTGTCTTGCAGAACTGGTCGCAGCACAAAAAATCAATGCCGACTCAGATATCCCTGTCTATGGCATCGTGAGCGACGGGACTTTGTGGCAATTCGGATACCTCATTGGTGATGTCTTCACGCGGAACAAGACCAGCTTTAGCGTAGATGATTTGCCAACTCTTTTTGGCGCGATTGACACTGTCTTCAAAACAGTAAGCCAGGCATCCGAACACATTTAAAACTTCGGGCTTTTTGTGAGGAGAAAGCTTGTGAAAAAAGACATCGGTTTCTTACGCGCAAAAAAACAGCGACAGCAACCGATCACTGTGCTGACCTGTTACGATTACCCGACCGCTTGCTTGCAGGACGAGGCGGGAATTGACATCGTCTTTGTTGGGGATAGTGTCGGCACCAACATCCTCGGCTACAAAAGCGAGACAGAGGTGACGATGGCGGATATGCGTCATCACCTTAAAGCGGTGCGTCGCGGTGTGACAGATGCCTATCTTCTCGTTGATATGCCTTATGCTGCCGACTGCGATGTCAAACAGGCTGTTACCAACGCCAAACTTTTCTTAGCCGATGGGGCAGACGGTGTTAAACTGGAAGGTGGTATCGAGAAAGTTCCGATTGTCAAGGCATTGGCTGAGCAAGGTATAGAGACTTGTGCACACATTGGTCACAACCCACAAATCCACGGTAGCAAAGCAGCGACACACGGAAAGACCTTTGCGAAAGCGAAACGACTCATCAAAGCAGCGGAGGCACTTGCAGACGCGGGTGCGAAACTCATTGTCCTTGAGAAAATCACAGAAGAAGTCAGCCAAATTATAACCGAGACGGTTGATATTCCCACCATCGGTATCGGTGCTGGACGGTTTTGTGATGGACAGGTGCTTGTCATCAACGACATATTAGGTATCGGTCCACCCTTCAAACACGCCAAACGCTATCAAGATTACAATCAGCTAACTTTTGAGGCGATCTGTCGGTATCGGGAAGAGGTAGCGAATCGTATATTTCCGACAGACGCGAACGCCTCGCATATCCCACCAGACAAACTTGTACGGGTTCAGAAGTGGTTAAAATCAGAGTACTAATAGGAAGCGAATATTTTTGATGAATCGCCGCTTACTCTGGTTGTAACCTTTGTAAAATAAATCAAGGAAAACGGATGGAAAAATCTATCTTCAGCCAAACTTGCATGCGTACAGGAATGGTCAAAATCAGAGTGCTAAATTGCTTGTTCGTAGGTGAGGTAATAATATTCGTCTGCATCAACGACGTGTGTGCCTTCTAATTGCACAGGCTCTTTGAAGAACGGTGCGTCTAACACCCATGTATGATACTCGCCTTGCTCTCCGCACGCATCAATCGGTAGCTGCTTCAGTTCCGAAATGAGATCGGCATCGAAATATCTACCGGCGATCGTCTGTTGAAAGTGTTTTTTGTAAGCGAGGGAGCAGACGACCTTAAATTTGTCGGAGATTAAGGTATCTAATATTGTATACCGGTCCAATTCCCACAATGGTTTATAGACTTCTATTAAACCTTTAGCGACTTCCTCTATCCAATTTGGCATTCCATCCACCGTAGAAATATCGCCCGTAATGAGTATCTCAATTCCGGTGTCTCTCATCGCCTCAATTTGTTGACGGTAACTCTGTTTATAGGGTTCGGAAATCGGCACGAATTCAATTGGCATCTCGATCTTTCGTGCCTGTAATTCCATGAGTTCCGTTGGATGGGCATAGAATTGGCGACCCTCTGCTGGAACAAAACAGATAAGTCTCCTTATATCGTAAACGTTTAAGGAGGCTTGAAATGCAAGTGCGGAATCTTTTCCGCCTGTCCACAGTACGGCTGCTCTCATCCAATTACCCATCCAGCGGCACTACATCAGCATAGATATAGGTGGGTGACGTGTTGCTGCTTGTGTGAATTTTGTCACCTTTATCTTTGGCTGAAACGATGTCCCGTTGAACGACTTCGCCCGGTTTCGCGGCGACAGGTGAACTGAACATCGGTCCATCAACAACACATGTATGGAACTCCCCGTTTTCGCCGAGAGGATCCACGCCCTCTGGTAAATCTGCAAGGAGGTCCGCGTCAAACCATCGTCCTGCAAAGTCAGCGGGAACTTTGGTTGGGTTGAGCGCAGTGATAATAGCCCGCAAGCCGGAAGCGATCATCTTTTTCGCAAGCAGCGGTGTATCGTCACCCCATACTGGGAAAATTGGTGTGAAACCGGTGCCTTTGAGTTTATCCTCGCGGTAGGCACGGATGTCTTCCAAGAAGAGGTCCCCGAATGCGAAATGTGAGGCTCTCAAATGTTCAGGCAACGCTTCCACTTCAGCAAGGAACTTACGCATCGCTTCTTCGTAGATTGCGTTGGAGCAAGGATAGGGGATCGGTATCTCGTATAACGGCACACCGAGTTTTTCGGCTTGTTGTTTTAGCACCCACGCCGGTGTAGAATGGATAGAAACGCGGTCAAATGTTTTTGTGACAGTTGTAAAGATACCGCGGACATCGTAACGTTCGGGTTGTTGGCGGAGCGTATGGAGTGCCCACGCGGAATCTTTGCCTGAGGACCAAGAAACCAAGACCGGTATAGGTGTTGTCTTATTCGTTTGTTTTGTCATGGTTAAACCTTTCTGTTAATCTATACAATAGTTTGGACAAACTGTATCACATTCGGGTTGATTTTTCAAAGCGAAAGGGATTTTTCTACGCGTTTCACGCCGCAGAGAATTTGCGAAAAAATACAAGAGTGAACAGGCTAACAGCCTATTCTACACAAGACTGAACAGGAGACCAAGGTTTCCTATTCTACGAAAGACTGAACAGGCTAACAGCCTATTCTACGAAAGATTGAACAGGCTAACAGCCTATTCTACGAAAGATTGAACAGGCTAACAGCCTATTCT
>VXZK01000290.1:0-2347 GCA_009845545.1 Candidatus Poribacteria bacterium | reverse complement strand
TGAACAGGCTAACAGCCTATTCTACGAAAGATTGAACAGGCTAACAGCCTATTCTACGAAAGACTGAACAGGCTAACAGCCTATTCTACACAAGATTGTCCAAACTATTGTAATTTAGAGTGCCAGGAAGTTTGCCAATAAGTCTTTCCCGGCAGCTGTTAAGATTGACTCTGGGTGGAATTGGACACCCCAGATCGGCAAAGTCTTATGCCGAAGTCCCATAATCTCGTCCTGATCCGTCCAAGCGGTAATCTCAAAGCAGTCCGGGAGTGTCTCTCTTTTCACGATGAGCGAGTGGTAACGTGTCGCTTCAAACGGATTATCGAGCCCCTCGAAAAGTTCAGCACCGTTGTGGTGTATCATAGAGGTCTTGCCGTGCATCAATCGATCTGCACGGACAACTTCACCGCCAAACACATCGCCGATACACTGATGTCCAAGGCAGACCCCTAAAATCGGTACTTTTCCAGCGAAGTGTTGTATGGTATCGTTAGATATACCTGCCTCTTTTGGCGTACAAGGCCCGGGTGAAATGACAATTCGTTCCGGTTGCAGTGTGTCTAACGCATCCAATCCTATCTTGCGACTCCGATGGACCTCCAGTTCAGCACCGAGTTCACCCAAATACTGCACCAAATTATAGGTAAAGGAGTCGTAGTTATCAATCATTAAAACCATTTTTTTGTCTCCTATCGCATGGAAAAATTAATCCTACAACAAAAGCCCTTGCTCTGCCATCTCAATAGCACTCAGCAGTGCCCACGCTTTACTCATGGTTTCGTAATACTCAGTTTCAGGTACAGAATCCGCAACGACACCGCCGCCTGCCTGTACATAAGCGGTGCCATCTTTGATAACCGCGGTTCGGATGGTAATCGCCGTGTCCGCACTTCCAGAGAAACTGAAATAGCCGACTGTCCCACCGTAGGTTCCACGACGTGTCGGTTCCAGTTCGTCAATGATTTCCATCGCACGTATCTTCGGTGCGCCAGAAAGTGTTCCTGCGGGGAGGCATGCGCGGATCACATCAAAAGCGGTGAGGTTTTCACGCAGTTGTCCTATGACCCGTGAAACGATGTGCATTACGTGCGAAAAGTGTTCAACTACCATCAACTCGGTTACCTCAACCGTGTGATATTCACATACACGTCCAAGGTCGTTCCGCCCTAAATCGACGAGCATGACATGCTCTGCCCGCTCTTTCGGATCGGCGATGAGTGCCTCTCCCAACTCACGGTCCTCCTCGGGAGTCTTACCCCGTGGGCGTGTTCCGGCAATTGGAACGGTTTGGACAATGCCATCTTCTACGCGCACCATCATCTCTGGCGATGCCCCCACAATGTCGAAACTATCAAGTTTCAGGTAATACATATATGGGGATGGATTGACCACGCGTAACGCCCGATAGATATCAAACGGATCCACAGATACCGGGCGATTGAACCGCTGTGAAGGCACAACCTGTATTATATCGCCTGCCGCGATATATTCCTTGGCACGCAGGACGGCTTCTTCGTAAGCAGGCTGTGTGAAATTTGAATCCGGATCCGGAACAGTTTCGGGAGGGTTACCAAAACGATCCTCCCTATTGCTCCTCAAATGTGTGTCGGGAGCCGCTGTGAGTTTTTCGACCAATGCCTCAATTTTCGCAACGGCATCGGCGTAGGCGGCATCGACATCTCCATCAATATGTGCGTTGGCAACAATCTTAATCTGATGGTTGACATGATCGAACACAAGAATTGTCTCGGCAATCATGAAAAAGCAATCTGGAAGTTGCAGCTCATCTTCAGTATTGTCGGGCAATTCCTCGACGAAGCGTACCATGTCGTAACTCATATAACCGACAGCACCACCATGGAATTGCGGTAAGCCTTCAACGTCAACGGGCTGATAACTTTGCATCAACTCTTCAAGAGCTGCCAACGGATCTTCGTATTCTTGCGACACTGTCTCGTCTTTCTCTAAATACTCAATCGTAACCTGATGTCCCTTGCTGTGAAAAAGCATTGACGGCTGACTTCCCAAGAAGGAGTAACGCGCAATGTTTTCACCACCTTCAACGCTCTCGAATAAGAACGCATAATTATCAGGCATCAACTTGTAGAAAGCGGACACGGGTGTCTCCATATCCGCCAAAATTGGTCGATACACTGGGACCGTGTTTCCTAATTTCGCTTTTTCTTGGAATTCCTCTAACGTCGGATAATACATCAGTAACCTCTTTTCATATCTTTAGCATTACGGTTGTCAGTTATCAGTTAATGAGGTTTCTTGTTATACCAATTCTACTTGATGATTCCTCTTAAAAGAATCTAATGTTTTGGTTATGCCCGGTGCCCCTTCC
>VXZK01000312.1 GCA_009845545.1 Candidatus Poribacteria bacterium | reverse complement strand
CTTCAGACCTTGGGTCTATCCCGCACTTCAACATTAAACTGTTATAATGTCTAATGTTACACCGGTTCAGTTTAACACAATGATAGCACGCTTTCGGCGTAACGCGCAAGCCAAAACTAACAAATCTCTCTTTCACCACTTGACATCTAAGTCAGATGCTGCTAAACTGCAAACTAACTGAATCGATGGGTTTGTAAGTGCTGTTTGCAAGCCCGTACTATAAAATAAGATTGTGATTACGCCTCACAGGAGACACGCATGAATATCCGATTTGAAGGTATTTTTACACCGACAGTAACACCACTTGATGAAAAAGAGCGCGTCGATGAACGCGGGTTCGTCAATCAACTGAACCGCCTGATTAACAACGGTGTTCACGGTATCTATCTACTCGGGAGTTCCGGTGAATTTACGACATTAACAAATACAGAACGCGAGCGTGCAATGGACATCGCTCTCAAAGTGGTCGGCGGGCGTGTCCCGGTTATCTGTTGTGTCATGGATACAAGCACGCAACGCGTCATCCAAAACATTGAAATCGCTGAACAGTTTGGCGTTAATGCAGTCGCTGCGACACCGGGGTACTATTACCCCTCCACCGACGATGCAGATCTGATCGAATTCTATCAGACAGTCGCTGCGAGTACGGAACTCCCGGTTTTCGTCTATAATATCCCGTCCACCGTTAAAACCTTTATTAAGCCGCAGATCGTCGTCGAACTCGCAGAAACCTGTGAAAATATCGTCGGCGTTAAGGACAGCACCGGTGATTGGACGAACTCTCTCAATCTCATAGCGCTGCTTGGTGAACGGGCAGATTTCTCTATCTTCCTCGGTTCGCATGTCGCACTCGGTGCAGCACTCCTATTTGGTGCGGCTGGTGGTGTTGTCTCAATTGCAAACGTTGCTCCGAAAGAATCGGTCGCGCTCTACAACGCTGCGAAGGCACGTGATATTGATGAAGTCCACCGGTTACAAAAGTGGATGCTGCGACTTAGTAAGATGTATACCTACGGACAGGGTGTTAGTGGTATGAAGGCGTGTCTGGAAATTTTGGGGGTCTGCAGCGCACGCACAACAAGTCCACTACTACCGCTCACCGATGCCGAGAAAGCTGAACTCCGACAACTACTTGAGGAGTTAGGAGTTGTTGAATGATTGAGATACAACCCGTTCGCAAACCGATCAATGCCACGATAGAGGTCCCGGGTTCTAAGAGTTATACCAACCGTGCGTTGTTGGTCGCTGCAATGGCACACGGTACTTCGACGCTAACGGGTGCCCTCTTTAGCGATGATACACGTTATATGTGCAATGCCTTACAAAAACTCGGTGTCAAGGTTGACGCTGATGAGAAGTTGGCGACATTTGACGTGTATGGAAATGGCGGTGAAATCCCAGTTTCCGGTGCCGAACTCTATATCGGGAACTCAGGCACCACTTCACGTTCATTGACCGCCTACGTTTCACTCGGACATGGAAAATTCGTCATTGATGGCGATGAACCGATGCGCCACGGTCGTCCTATCGCTGACCTACTTGACGCACTCAGGCAAATTGGAGTCTCGGCGCGCACCCAATTTGAGAACGGACATCTCCCTGTCATCGTCGAAGCAAACGGACTTGAAGGTGGAAAAACCCGGTTGGATATCAGTAAGAGCAGCCAATTCTTAACAGCACTGCTCCTCATCGCACCTTATGCAAAAAACGGCATGGAGATTGAGGTTGTCGGTAAACGCGAAATGCCTTATATTGACATCACACGATCCGTCATGGCAGCGTTTGGTGTGCAGGTCATAAGCGAAGGCTACAGGTTTTTTCGGATTGAAGGTGGACAGCAGTATCAGCCGCGGGTCTATAACATAGAGCCGGACGCCTCTAACGCCTCTTACTTCTTTGCTGCCGCTGCACTCACCGGTGGACGTGTCACTGTCCAACACCTCAATTTAGATTCCGCACAAGGTGATCTCCAGTTTGTACATATCTTAGAACAGATGGGTTGTCAGACCACCGTTTCTAACACAGAGATTACCGTTACCGGACCGCGCCAATTAAAAGGGATCAGTGTCGATATGCGGACGATTTCGGATACTGCCTTGACCCTCGCAGCGATTGCGCCTTTCGCTGATAGCAAAGTAACCATCCGAAACATTGAGCATACGCGTTGGCAAGAAACCGATCGGATTCATGCGATGGTAACAGAACTCCGAAAATTAGGTGCTCCTGTCGTTGAACACCAAGACGGACTCGAAATCTCACCGGCACCGATTACCCCTGCAGCAATTGATACCTACGAAGACCACCGCGTGGCAATGGCGTTTTCACTCGTCGGTTTAAAGGCGGATGGGATTCGGATTAATGACCCAGAATGTGTCAGTAAGACGTTCCCTAATTATTTTGAGGTGTTTGAAAGACTATACGCTTGAAAGCATCTTTCTTACGAAAGTTGGCATTTGTACTATCCTTAAATCTTAGCAAAGGAGATGTTGCTCACGCAAGTCTATGCATATTCTGATTTTTGAATGCTTACCTAGACGAAAGGAAGTCTGCTTAATCAAACCTAAACCCTGTCCGGAATTCACCCAAAACGGCAATGCCACCACCGTAAAACACCGCCGCCAACGGAATCAATATCCAAATCGACAAGAATCCCTTCAACCACACTAAACCGATACCCATTACAGCAGACAGAAAGACTGCTTTCAAAAGCGTCGGCAGTATGGGAAATGTTTCGCGGAATTTGACAATATTTCTTGAGATATAACCAATCCCAACGACAAGCACGTACGCTTCGCTGATGACCATCGCGATCGCTGCGCCGACATGGCTGAAACGCGGGATGAGATATAAATTCAGGCAAATATTCAGGAGTGCCGTTGTCCCCATGAGAACTGAGAACGCACGCCGTTTATCTGTCGCCCGTAATACCGCCAGCACTGCAGTTGTTAAAAAAATCAGTCCACCCGACCAACTGAGCCATTGAAGTGCCGTTGCGATTTTACCGACTTCAGCCGATGTGTAGGTCGAAAATAATACCCTCGTAATTTCGGAAGATAGTGTTGAAAGTCCAATAGCGAACGGGAATCCGCACAGTACCATCCATCGCATACTGAACGTATATGCGCTTGGAAACCTGCCCTTTTCTCTTTCCCAAGCACGAGATAGCACTGGAAACATCGCCCCCATCATGAACGCGCCCGGTAGAATCGTGAAAGCGTTGACAATTGTATACGGCAACCCATACCATGTATTGGCATCTATCCCCTCTGAACTTAGTTTTGATAGCATGATCGCATCTACACGAAGATAGAGCAAATTGAAGAGATTACCGACCGCAAACGGTAACGCCTGCTGCATCAGCACCTTTACGATCTCTCGGCTCGGTTGAAATCGGAGTGGAATGAAGCGGAATCGAGTGAATCCAACACTCAAGATTAGATTAATACAACTTGCTACCAACATGACCTGACAAACAGTCACCAGTCCATATCCAAATAGGATCGCACCACCACTGACTAAGAGAAATGTACCGCGCTCGGCAATCACGGTAAATGCTTCATATTTCATCTCCTCGTGTGCGCGGAAGACGCAACGGTACAACTGCGCAATGGAGTTGGTGATCTCTGCCAATCCTAAGAAAACTATCATCTCTACAATTATTGGGGTGTAGAGGAAGATACCACTGATAAGCATGATCGCATAAGCGATGATCGACAGAATCCCACGAACAACGAGCGCGTTACCGAGATAATGCCGGGTTTGCTGCAGGTGTAGCGTCATTTCTCGGATGAGTGGGTTTTGTATACCGAATTCTGTCAGAATCGCAATCAGGTTAGTGAGCGCGATTGCAACAAAATAGCCGCCTAACTCAGTTTCAGTGAAATAACGAGGCATTAACCAAAGCGTTATCACAAACGAGCCGAGGCGGCCGATAAGGTGCGCACTAAGGAGGCTGGATGTATTTTTAAAGATACGGTTCATCAACGTCTCCAAAGAACATCACGGTGAGAATCAGCAGGAGTAAGTATCTATGAAAATGTGCTGATAGCATAAAAGGTCTCCTTAAGTGTTTCGGGTCAATAGAGTCCAACCCTAACGTAGTTCGGTACTAAGGTCCAGTAGTCATCAATATCGCCGTTGTGTAGACGCTGCGCACCAAGATGAGCGATGGTCGCACCGCGTGGGACGTTGAAGATAGCATCGGCAAAATAGGCTTTCTCACCAAGCCTTTCGTGGACTACTTCCGCGTATGTCAACAGTCCGTCACCAACGAAGTTAATAGTGTGCTCTGGAGAAATATACGTATCAAGACGATCAAGGAAAGCATCAAGCGATAGGCAGAGATCCTCACTGAGGCGTTGCCATTCCGTGCCCCCTTCAAAAATAGCACCGTAGACTTCATTCCGTCGTGCATCGAGAAGTGGGCAGATGATACCGTTTGTCCATCGGAGGTTATAGGCAACAGCCTCCAAGGTTGAAACACCGACAATCGGTTTCTCGAGTGCATAGCATAGAGATTTTATCGTTGCAACGCCGATACGGATACCCGTAAACGAACCGGGGCCGATACCAACTGCACATCCGTCTAAGTCTACTGCCGTAATATCGCTCCACTTCAGGACAGTGTCGATTGCAGGCATGAGTCTCGATGAGTGCGCTTGAACGATATTGAGAGTATGTTCCGCTGCTAAGTTATCGCCATCTATTAAGGCGACGCTGCCAATCGGCGTTGAAGTATCAATACCTAAGATTTTCATTAGAATTCGACTAACAATTCTGAGCCAGACTCGTTCCTCTGTTCACTTTCACTTAAGACCACTTCTGGGGTTACGGAATCTTGGACATCATCAGATAGGATAACGGGCAAAATTCTATCTAATGTACTTTGTAAATCTCCGGTAAAAGGTTCATAAGGGATAGACAAAGTTTTTAAGACCTCTTCAAATCGTTTATATCCATTTTCAGTTTGGAGTTCAACCCAGAGAATGCCCTCTGAATCCATTTGTTGTTTATTGGTGTCAGACAACTTATTAGCAACGAGAAAGCGGCTATCTCGTGCATAAACGGCATCGGCACTTTCGGGGTTGCCTTTTCCCATCAACTTCACTTCACCAGGATAATCCTTTCCAGTGTCATCAAACAGGTAAAAATCGGATTCACGTTGTGATTCTGGTAGATTTCTTTGGTCATAATATTTTTTCGGCACCTTGAAAAGCGCGCAAAGTGCAATCATTAAAGGTTTTTCAACTTGTTTTCCGGCTGTACTCCAATATCCACCTCGGAGTGCCGAACGTTTTACAGCAAGTGTGTTGATAACAATCAAACTCTCATTGATATTCAAATCAACGCTCACATCCCGAAATTTTATTGTGAGGGCTACATCAATGTTATCTTGTTCAGTTAGGCTGTTAATGGCATCGTAAAGCGTATCATAATGTTCTAAGGATGCTTCTAATACAATTTGCTTACTGGCTGAATTGTACATATTTGAGATTGTTTTCATGTTCAATCCTGAATGAACAGCAACTTCCTCTTTGGTAAGCGAATCTAAGCAAAGTAGTTCCTTTTTGTACCAGTCAGCTGTCACGTTCTCGTTATCTAATTTTGCCCAAGCTATCCGCTTGAAAAAGTCAACAACATATTGTAAGAACTCTGCATTAATCAGACTCAAGACTTCAGAACGGTAGTCTTGTCCTGCAAGCAGCTTTCGGATGATGTTTTTGATAACGATTCCAGTAACAGTCATGAATTTTAATTCCTTTCCGTAAGTTCAGATTTTAATTCAATAAGCGAAAGAACCCGAGGTTTCGTATGGGCAAACAAGTTGACATTAAGCACTTGATTGGCACGCTCAACATATTCTATTTCCTTTTCACAAAGAAGAAAATACCTTTCATGCGTCAATGCAACATATCCAACAGTCCCACTACCTCCAAACGGATCAAAGATAAGATCGCCTTTAAACGAGTAAAACTGCACAACGCGCGCTGCTAATTCAGGTGGAAAAACTGCAGGATGAACTTTATCTGTTGCGGGATTAATGTGCCATAGGTTCGTTTTTTCATAGTCACCCATCACTCTGCTTGCATCCACGGTTTCATCATCATACTGACGTATATTCCAGTCAATCAACCTGTCTGTTTTTTTCCGGTATACCATAACACTTTCAGTGACAGAATTCGCCTTATAACCAAGGGGCTTACGATGTTGAAAGAATCCGCCATTTCGGTTCTTTGCAGCATAATCTGGTTTTCTCCAAACAATATCATCAATAAACTCCCATCCTGTATCGGTGAGGCGCGGGTGAATGTCGTAAGGAATAGCATACCGCTTGCTGGAATGTGCCCGGCTGATGCGCGGCACGATAACAGGGGATGTGTTAAGCACAAAGAACCGTCCCTCCTTAGTAATACGGTGTGTCTCTTTGAAAACAGCGGTTAGGAAGTCAAGATATGCTTCGTAACTCTGATAAATCGTGTAATCGCGCGCGTTGTAATAGGGCGGAGATGTGAAAGTGAGATGTATTGACTCATCGGGGATCATTTTCAGTGATTCTTGGACATCAGCATGAATAATCACATTTTTGAGGGCATCGGGGCTGGCTGGATGGTGTGGGTCTTTTTTTCCGGTTTGCCGTCCTGATTTTTTCTGATCTATTTCACTAGCAAGATGTTCTCGGATAAGTTCATTTGGATGTTCTCGGAGCGAGTTTAAGGCAGTTTGAACTTGCGGGTTCTCCTTGAAATAGAGGAGCGCACGCACAGACTGTAGGATAACCTTCGGATCAGTGTCAGTAAGATAGTATGTTAAAATCGGGATCGCCTTCTGGCTCCTCATGCGTCCGATAGCAGAAATCGCCTCACGGCGAGCAAACGTGTTACTTTCGTTAGCTGCGAATTTGGAGAGTTCTGTTAAGAACTTTTCATTTTTGAGTTTTCCAACGTTTTTTACGGCAAGCGTGCGAATTTTCGGGTTCGCGTGCGCGAGTAGCGGAACAAGTAGTTCGCCATTAAAACCAGATGGCAATTTGCCCAGATTATCAAGTAGAGATAGAAGTTTTGTCTCATCGCGAGTCGGTGCAAGCGCATTCTTAAAAAATGGTGAACCCGGATTTAGCTTTTCAGAATCAATTTGGGCTTTCGTAAGCATACTCTTTATTTTCCTCCTATCTATGTTCGATCAAGTTCTCTTCCTATCTATGTTCGATCAAGTTCTCTAATAAAGGCGTACAAAAATCTTGCACTACAATACTTAATTCAGACGGGAAAGCAGTTTGTGGAGATGTTGTATATTTTGCTCGACTGCTGCAGTGTCCGGTGTTTTCCCCGCAAGTTGAAGATATGTCTCAAAAGCAGTGATACTCTCGCCATACGCATGATTCTTGTAATATAAGTAACCGAGTGTACGGTAATCACCAGTAACCTTGGGCAACAACCATGTGATGCGTTCAGCCGCGGTGAGGGCTTTATCATACTGCTCAAGGAGTGTATAGGCACGGGTCAGGTTCCGCAAGATACGTGCTAAAATTTCCTTATCCGTGGCTTCCGCTAACATACGCCGTTCTAAGGGCACGTCTTCACCGAAGTTCGCTTGGAGTCTTTCGCGGAGTCTATCATCATCCATGAACATCCCGTTTTCAAATACATCAAGCAGAATGTCTAAATGTTCATGTTGGTATTTAACAAGGAAATGACTGGGGAAATTTACACCGACGAGCGGGAGCCCAGCACGCCTGCCGACTTCAATGTAGACAACGCCTAAAGTAATTGGGATACCTGTCTGTTTTTCCAGCACAACGTTAAGGAAATTATTCCCTAAAGCGTAGTAATTATCAATATTTCCAGTGAACCCTTTTTCTTGAAATAGGTAGCGATTCAGTTCAGCAATATGCTGTTCCGGCAGCGGTGTACCTTGGATCCGTTCCCGAATGGTGTTTGCCATTTTATCCAATTGCTCGAGGCATGCTTCAAGGTCAAGCTCAGGGTACTCGCTTTGAGCGATAAGGAGCGCACCTCTCGCAAGCTGCATTTCGTCATTATCAAGATTCGCGAAGGAGGAAAAAGGATCGCTTTTCGTGTTTTTCGTCATTTTTCTAAAAAAGGGAAGATTTTCTTGCATTTCTTGGAAATGTATAGTATAATTAAACAGTCTTTAATGTGGGGGATT
>VXZK01000372.1 GCA_009845545.1 Candidatus Poribacteria bacterium | reverse complement strand
CACATGGCTTATAGCAATTTCACTTTACAAGCAGCACAAAAAACGTTTCAACTGGAAATAGTTCAGTCTATAGGCATCTTTGCCGAAACAGAGCTTGTGGAGCCGAGTTCGGAACTCATCAAGGCGTTGGCAAAGAAGGTCCCATTAGCCGTTGCGATAGGTACAGAAAAGGCGAAGTCAGAGATGATTGTCGCCGATATACTCGTTGAACTCAGGGAGCACTTTGAGCATCGTATCAGTCTCTTTTCGGGTATTGATTTCAATGTAGATACCGAAAACGACTTGACGGGTGTGTGTGATTTTTTGGTGAGTCTATCTCCAAACCAGTACTATTTGGAGTCCCCTGTTATTATCCTTGTTGAAGCCAAGAAAGACGACCTCATAACAGGCCTCGGGCAGTGCGTGGCGGAGATGATCGCTGCCCAACGCTTTAATACCGAACAAGAGAACGACATTTCATGTGTTTATGGGGCTACCACAACGGGGACGCATTGGCTCTTCCTCAAATTAGAGGGGAAGCGACTCCACATTGACATGGCAACCTATATGCTTGAGCGGTGCGACAGAATTCTCGGTATTCTCGCAAGCATGGTATCACAAAAAGCGTAAAATCCCTACATACCACGCCTGATACCGAATTCTACCTCAAATGCCTCCCAAATATCCTCTGAGATGTCAGCCGTCGCTGCTTCATATCCGTCTTCTACTTGTGCTTTGTCAGCCGGACCGAACATAACAACGCCCTCTATCGGTGCAGCGAGACAAAACTGCATCGCCAAATGACGGATATTGACATCACGTTCCTGACACCACTTCCACATCGCGTAAGCCTTCGGTTCCGCATCAGGATTGCGTCGGCGTTCCTCTTCAACCTTCGGTTCCGCCCCTGTCAAGCTCCCCATACCTAATGGACTCGCGAGGATAATACCGACATCGTGTTTACGTGCCAACGGCAATGTCGTCTCTGCCACAGATTGCGATAACAGCGTATAGTCTAAGAAGGTCAGGATAATGTCAATATGTCCCGTTTCGATGAGTTCTTTGTGAAATTCATGAGAACGCACGCCAGCACCGATGTGTCGAATAGAACCCCCCGCTTTCATTTCTAACAGCGTATCTAACGCTTGACCGGGTGCCAACACGCTCTCCATATCATTCGGGTCGTGAATAAGCACGGCATCGAGGTAATCTGTACGAAGGTCTTTGAGACTGTTCGTGACACTCCAGCGTGTGCCTTCTGCGGAGAAATCTTTCCGTCGTTCTGGGTGTGTACCGACCTTCGCTTGTAGGTAGACCTTTTCTCTCAATCCACTGGAGAGTGCTTCGCCCCAGAGATGTTCCGCGTGCCCCGGATAAGTGTCGATGTAATTAATACCGAGTTCAATGCCGCACCGAATTGCGCCAATAACTTCAGCATTCGGTTTCTGCCACAGCCACGCTGCGCCCAAAGCGAGCGCGTTCGGTTGCATCTCAGTCCGCCCCATCCGTCGAGTTTCTAATTTTGTGGTTGTCATAATTGCCCTATAGGTTACGGCACGACAGCGCGTGCCTACTACCTTGCGAGTGGATTACGGCACGACAGCGCGTGCCTACTACCTTGCGAGTGGATTACGGCACGACAGCGCGTGCCTACTACCTTGCGAGTGCTTGTTTGAGTTTATGTGTAGATTCCGCGAGCGACTCTTGTAGGTATGGATAAGGAAAACCGCCCCACCGATCCGGGGGCGGCTCGTGTGCTTGCGCGATCTTCAGACTCACGAAAGTGGGTCCGGTTTCATGCCAGATTTTCGGAAGGCCGGCTGCAAACGCGTCCGAATCATCAAATTCATAAACCCGTTCAAAACCGGTACCTTTTGCAATCATAGACCAACTGAACCCGGCATTACCATCAGGCACAGGTTGATTGCCCGTTACCTCATAGGTGCCGTTGTCACAGACAAAAAGCAGATAGTTCGGTGGTGGCGTGTTCAAGGCGGTAATTGTCGCTAACGTGCCTAAACACATCAGCATGCTACCATCACCATTAAGCACAACTACCTTTTTCTCCGGTTTTGCGAGTGCCATGCCGAGCGCAAAATCGGCGGCGTGTCCCATCGCACTCCCGACAGAGGCATAGTCCAACGGGTGTGTCGATATTTTGCCCCACGGCACTGTGGTTCCCATCGTTGTGACAACAATTTCATCTGTGCGTTGGTTCGCGATGAGTTGTAGACACTCTTCTTTGATGATCATAATTTCTCCAATTGTAGGGGCGAGGTTACCTCGCCCCTACTTTTCTTCTTCTTTCGGTAAGAACTTGATACGGGGCGGCGTATTCAACGCAGTCGTTGTACGTTGGAGGTGTTCGGCGAATGCTGTTTCAGTCTCAATTCCGTCAATACCGCCACCCCAGATAGCGAACACACGATAGTTGAGCCTACCTTCGGTATTGGGTGTTAGGATGACCGGCAAAAGGTCGGCTTTCTCGGACATGCTTATGTTATGTGTGTTGTGACCGGCGGGGACAATGATCGCGATGCCGAGTGTGTCCATGCCCCTCGGATCCGTTCCCCAACTCCATATCCACCCTTGTTCTTTGTCCGCTTTATAACCGCCATCTAAATTCGGAATACCTGTGGCGATAGCATAATCTGTTGGTAAGTCTCCATCAATATGAATATGGTGTTCAATCCACGGGTTTTCGCCGTAGATGAAGGACGTTGATGTTAATCGACGGATTTCACCGTTGATATTCCACTCCGGGACAATTCTTTGAACAACAGAGCGAATCGAACCGTTGGCGAGAAGTCGGACGTAGTCCCCTTCAGCAGGTAATGGAACCATCTTTTCAGTTTCTTTATGCCACAGTGCGATCCCGCCGCAGCCTATTAAATCTTCACTGCGGTTTAGCACTATCATATCGGTGGTTTCAGGATCGAGAAGCGCGTTCAACGATAGCCCAATGGATTGAGCGACATTCAACTGTCCATCTGTCTGAGCTTCCTGACCGAGCTCGGAAACCTCGCTGTCATACGATTTGCGGATGAAGTAGGTCTCTTGATTCTCAAGATCGCGTACGATCCACTGTTGCTCCGGTTCCTGTATCTCCTCTATTTGAACCTGTTGGGAGAGAGATATATTGTTACTCTCAAAGTGATGCCTGAGGTCCGGTGAGAACGGTCTCTGGGGATCTAATTCATATTGAAACATTGCGTCCATACTGAAAAGTTCGACCCGTTTTTTGCCGTACGCGATGAATGCGCCATTCGACTTTAGCAGATACGCGATTAAATTAGATTCCATTGCCGCAACTGCGTTCAATTCAGGGAAGATCGCCGCTCGCGTCTGTTTATTGATATCGAGCGTTAACGTCGCTTTAACAGTCGGATCGTAAAGGATTGATACCTCTTTCGTCTCTCCTTCTGCCAAATTGAGTAGGAAACAGAGCTGATCGCCTTCTCCATCGTAATCCAGGTCATCGGCTTGTGCTGGAATCATTACTTCCCGTGGGGCTTTTCCTGTGACGACTGAATAGGCTTTAAAGGAGAAATCAGGGTTCACATTTCGGAGTTGCGCTCGTGTCAACACAATCGGAATATTTTTCCGCGGGATAGGTAACGTATTTTGAATGGAGAGACGAATCTTGCTAATCTTCTGATTCCCCCCTGGCATTGTACAAGCACTGAGCATCAGCAGAGATCCGAGGGTAAGCGATAGGCAGATTGTTAAGACAGTCCTCGCTACATGCACTTGAATATTCTCTTTTTTATGTATGGTTTCCAATTTTTTTCCCTTAGTTTCAATGCTTGAGTATCTCCTCTGCACGTTAAACTTCCGGCAGTACTTCAAGCAGACGTTCAATTTCGGATGTTGTATTATAAAAATGGGGCGAGACTCTGACACCACTCCCGCGTTCGGCTGTAATTATGTTTTCGGTGTAAAGCGTTTCGTAGATTTCAGCAGGTGTGTGCCTTTCACTTTCAAAGATGACGATCCCTGCTCGGTCCGCGTTTGCTTTGGGTGTGATAACACGATAGCCTTTCGCCGCCAATCCGGCTATTAAGCGTGCCGTGAGTTCCAAAACCCGTGCTTTAATTGCAGGGATACCGATGTCATGCAGTAAATCTATTGCCGCTTTAAGTCCGTATAATCCGACGCTGTTGTAAGACCCTTCTTCAAAACGGGTTGCGTCCGGTTTCTGGGTTAGGGCGTAGTTGAGAAAATCGCGCGGATTGACGACACTTGCCCAACCGACATTCGTGTTGATCAACTGTTCTCGTCTTTCATCGGCACAGTAAAATATCGCCGCCCCCTCCGGTGCCAATAGCCACTTGTGCCCATCAGCGGCGAGAATATCAACGTTACAGGATTTCACATCCACTTCAACAACACCCAGGCTCTGAATAGCGTCCACAACAAACCAAATATCGCGTTCTCGGCACAGTTCACCGAGTGCCGCAAGGTCATTTCGGAAACCGGAGGCGAATTCCACATGGCTAATCGTTAAAACGCGTGTCCGTTCATCAATCGCGGCAGCGATATCCTCAACATAGATACGTCCATCCCGTTCTGGCACCATGCGTGTGCTAACACCGTAACGTTCCTTCAAACACCACCACGGATAAACATTCGCTGGGAACTCAACCGCCGTTGTGACGACATTGTCGCCTTCTTGCCAGTTAATACCATTCGCAGCGATGAGAATACCTTGTGTTGTATTCTTCATAAATGCGATTTCGGTGGCATCGGCGTTGATGAGCCGGGACGCTGTTACACGGCATGCCTCTGCTGCTTCTGCCCAGTCGTCAGCATGCACTGCCCCGTAAAGCGTGGCATCTTCTATGAATCCTGCCATTGCATCTCGTACCCGGCGCGATAGCGGTGCAACGCCGGCATGGTTCATATAAATGTAAGTTTCGGTTACCGGGAATTCACCGCGCCAATTTTGCCAGATTTCGCTCTCAGAAAGACTATTCACTACATGTCCCTTCAGTGTTAGCATTCAAAAATGTTTCGACGGTGTAGTCTTTTACCCGTTTCGCATTCGCAAACGCGATGAGTTCGCCGAAGAGTCCAAAGCAGAACACCAAAATTCCGGTTGTGATAGAAATCAAACTCAGATTCAGTGGTGCAATCTTCAACACTTTCAATGACAATGAACCCACCTGCGGAATGAATAGAATCCCGCCGAGTATCAGCAACATCACGCTGGTCGGACCAAAAAGCCGAACGGGTCTCCGCTTACATCTAAAGATGAAAAATCGAGCGAGTTTCCCCAGTTCAGGTGGCTTCTGTTTGGCCTGTTGGATCTTGTTCTCTGTCAGCCACCCAAGTCCCAATAAAGCGACTGCTACACCGAAGCAGCTAAATGATGCAATGTTGGCAGTCCCAAATAGAATGCGGCCTAAAATGAAAAAGGGAAGACTTAAAATCGCGGCAGCACGAAAGGCTCTCTGCTCCCGATTAAAAAGGACATCCGATAACCGGTGCCACAGTCTTTTCGGTTTCTGTGATTTTGGGCGCGATGTAAAGACAGAGATTATGAACTTGAACGCAATAATATCCAACATCACGCGCCAGACTCTCCCAAGCCCGTACTTGCTTTTCCCAAAACGTCGCGGGTGATGTGACACAACCATTTCGGCGATACGCGCGCCCGCCACTGTAGACATCGCAGGAATAAATCGGTGCATCTCGCCATAGAGCGGCACCTGTTTAATAACAGATGCCCGATACGCTTTAAGTGAGCAGCCGTTGTCATGGATCGGGACACCTGTCACTTGAGCGATGATCCAATTGGCAACGATAGAAGGAACACGCCGCGTCAAAAATTTATCCTGCCTCTCTTTCCGCCACCCGCATACCAAGTCGTAGCCTTCATCGAGTTTCTCAAGCAGCTGAGGAATATCACTCGGATCATTTTGCAGATCCCCGTCCATACTGATAATCCGTTGTCCTCGTGCGAATTCAAAGCCAGCCGCCATCGCTGCTGTCTGTCCGGCATTCTTTTTGAATCGGATGACTGCCAATTGGGGTTCTTGTTTACTCAGTTCTGAAAGTACAGCGAAAGTTTTGTCCTGACTTCCGTCATCCACGAATAACACTTCGTAAGCATCACCGATTGCCTCGCAAACCGTTTGAATCTTTTCAAACAGCGGACAGACATTGTCTTCTTCGTTGTAAACCGGGACCACGATAGATAAAATCGGTTTTTCGTCCATTTTAATAGTTGTCGGTACGATTTTTTTTCAAAAAATCTTTCGGTTATCGGTTGTCAGTTAAAGAGGGTTTTGTTAAAAGAAAACCTCTATCCCCGTGATAAGGGAATCAAGAGAAGTTCCTGAAAAGGAGTTACTGCAAACTGATAACCTCTCTTACGACCAATCCGCGGCGTTCAGCAGTATCTGATGCGCTTCAGTGAGCGAGTCGAAGGTTCCTGCATCAACCCACTTACCGTGAACAAGGCTGTACTCGAGTTCACCACGATGGATATAAGCGTTATTGACAGCAGTTATCTCATACTCTCCGCGTGCTGACGGTTCAACGGTACGGATGATGTCAAATACGGATGCGTCGTAAAAATAGGCACCTACTACGGCGTACTTACTTTTCGGATGCTTCGGTTTCTCTTCTATCGCGACAATATGGTTACCGTTCAAAGTCGCCACGCCATAACGTTCTGGATTCGATACCTGTTTCAGTAACACACGAGCCCCATGCTGTTGGGCGTGAAAGTCGTTAACAGCATGCTGGATTGAAGTTTCAAAAATGTTGTCACCTAACAACACAACGGCTCTACCCCCGCGGGCAAAACCTTCCGCTAAGGCGAGCGCATGCGCGATACCTTTTGCTTCTTCTTGAACCCGATAGGTAAATTCGCATCCGAAGTCTTTTCCACTGCCAAGCGTGTTCACGAAGTCTCCAACATATTCTGGATTCGTTACGATAAGAATATCTGTAATTCCTGCTGTCGTGAGTTGCTTAATACTGTGGAAAATCATCGGCTCGTTGCCGACTGGCAGGAGATGCTTACTGGTGACTTTGGTAAGTGGATACAAACGGGTGCCGAGTCCGCCTGCAAGGATTACACCTTTGAGCATGGTTTTTAACTATGGACCTCCGCGATGCTCTCCATTTCATTTCGAGCAGGTTTCTGGTTAATTCGCGAATGGGACTCAGGACGTGGACGTTTTTAATTTTCTGGACCCCGTCCGGGGAAGGTGAGTTCAGCGATCCCTGACTTATCCAGATCACCCAGTCCGAGTTCAATCATCCGGTCGTACTGTGCCTTCGTTGCCTGCGCGAGTGGCAGAGAAATACCAGCATCGTTTGCCAAATCGAGCGCGATGCCTGAATCTTTGGAGGCGTGGGCAGATGAGAAATAGCACTCGTGATCACGGGCTTCCATGTCCTCTCCATCGGTTTCCAAGACCCGCGAATTCGCACCCGTTTGTGCAAAAACTTCCTGCAACATTGCCAGATCCAATCCGAGTGCAGCTCCTAATCCGAGGCCTTCGGCGAGTCCGGCAGTGTTGATGTTCATCACCATGTTGACGAGTGCCTTGACTTGTGCGGCCTGTCCAGCTGCACCGATGTAACGGAGCGAAACGCTCATTGAATCCAGAATCGCGCGTGTCTTGTCGAATGTTTCCTTTTTACCACCGCACATCAGGTAGAGGGTACCTTCGCGTGCCTGTGTGATACTACTCGCCATGCACCCTTCGAGGCTCTCCGCGCCATGCTTCGCGGCGATCTGCTCGATATCCACATGGACTTGCGGACTGATCGTCGCGCAATTAATAAAGACTTTGCCCGAGGCGCCTTGAATCAGGCTATCGTCCGCATCTTCGGAGAAGATTTGTCCCATCGCCGCGTCGTCTGTAACTACGGTAATGATATAATCGGCGAGTGCTGTAACCTTTGAGAGTTCTCCCGCCGCGGTTGCACCGATTTCTGTTGCGAGTTCTTGCGCGCGTTCGCTTGCGGCATCGTACACAACAGTCACATTGAACCCTTCGTCATTGAGATGTCGGGCGATATTCGCCCCCATTCTACCTACCCCTACAACACCAATTTTGTAATCAGAATTCGGCATGTTTACCTCCGTGCTATTATCAACCTTCACGCTGCAATCTATAAATCTATATTAAATAAGTCACCCTGCGATTATGATGTCTATCGCTTTAGGTAGATTCAATTTTTACATAT
>VXZK01000391.1 GCA_009845545.1 Candidatus Poribacteria bacterium | reverse complement strand
GTACGCCGCAAAACCGAACCTACCGGGCCTGGAGGATCCCCAATTTGAGTTTGCCCCACGTCGTTGTCAGCTTATCAACGACTTCAACAGCTAATGAATCGCTTTCCATTACCGCTGCAATTTCGTCTTCGTCCAGCACACGATCATAAAGACGTACTTCATCAATTATACCTTTGAAAAGGTACGTATGCGTAGGACGTTCATTCCCGCCTGCCCCTATGAGAAATTCCTCGCTCGGATTAACATCAATGTCAAAATTCTCTTCTCCTATAAATTCACCGTTTACGTAGAACTTATGGTTACCATCAGCATAAGTGCCAGCGAGGTGATCCCATTCACCGAGATTCACATCTGGTCCTCGAACGGGTTTCCAATGATTTGCTCCGGCACCAATCCAAAACTCCCACGTATTGCCGGGTTCAGCGTAGAAGATAAACCCGCGCTGGGGAAAGTCCGCACGAGAAGAGACAACTGCACGATGGTTTGCGCTCCCCGGTTCCACGTTTGCCCACGCACATATCGTAAAGATCTCTTGATTAAGATCCTCATGATAAGGAACGTTCACCTCATCGCCGTCTTGATCAAATTCAAGCGCGCCGCCGAAGTAGCCATCCTCCGTCCATTTTGGGTCTCCCATCAGCTTCCCGTCATGTCCGTTGCCGCTCGAGTCAGTGGCAGTATCGCCACCTTTTTCATTGAAGTCCCAATACGCGACGATTCCATCACTAACATTTTGGGATAGCACAGGTTGCGCGGTGAGTCCAATGAGTAATAGCAAGGCAAATGTAACAGTTACAACTTTCATTTTTCGGCTCCTATTAAAATACTTAACGCGTTAAGAGTGGGTAGGCAGACACGTAGTAGAGAGACTACGCTTAACATATCTGCCAACTGGTATGCAAAAAGTATAACACCTTTGATATGAGATGTCAAAAAAAGCTAAGGGATGGGGTGGCTGACGCAAACAAATTGCCTTGAACCTATTGACTTGTTCCCCGGTTGATGCTATAATTCCTCTACCATCACAAAAGAGGATTCAGGTATGGCAATAAAGAAATCACAACTCTACGCTTCACTCTGGCAGAGCTGTGACGAACTCCGCGGCGGGATGGACGCTTTCCAATACAAAGATTACATCCTGACGCTAAGGAAAATCAATGAATTGTCTTGATTATGAACTTTCTTTTATTAACACTGTTGGCAACGGGAATGCTCCGCGCTTTTGGGTCGAATCTCGATGCCGCATCATAGATAACACACATGGAAGTTTCAGCGATTATTACCAATGCGGTTCGTGTAAGAGTGAACACACTTTTGCGGAGAAAAATCTCTTCATAAATCCAAACTACGACTTCCTCCCTGTTTTTGGCAAAGAACATACAGCTGTATTCAGAAGGCATGCTTACTGCAACGATAACTATGTCGAATATAGACCGGCACGGGATTATTGGGGAGGTCCCCTGTTTGATGTTCGAGAGGCATCGCCGGTCCAGATCCTTGATAGCAATGCAGCCATTTTTGAGGCGACGCAAAAATGTCTACCCATCGTAACGCACACAGAAATATGGGATACCCATACAGATCAGCGGGCAATTATCGAGTGTCCGGTTAAAACGATGAACATAGATGAAAACGCGGGCATCTACCAAGTGGATACAGGGATAGTTCTCTTTCCAGATCTGTCAAAGCGATATGATCGGCAGATTGAGACGTTCAGCCTCGCTTACGTTGCTTTCAACGCACCGCACTTCGCTGACTTCGTTATCGAACGCCCCACTGCCATCATTGAAAATGGCGTAGAAGTTACCCAAGTTTACCACTATTCCGAAATTCGGAGTCTAAAAGCAAAAAATACCGTGTTCTGCATCGGTGAACTTTGACAGACACACCCATTTAGATAAATGCAGTTCGGTCGGTTCGATGCCTGCCCCTGCACTGCAAACAAATTTCCTTGCAAAAATTTTTCTGTTTCCTTATAATGCTTGGTAAAGCACCGAACCGTATGTCAGATTTTAACAGGTGCTGATAACAACTTGCATGATCTTTATATGGAGGAAAGCAAACATGAAAAGTGTTCACATAAGTCTCGTTTTAGCACTGATACTTGCACTTGCGTTTGTTAGTGCGCCGAAAGCTGATAACCATCAATCCCCATCCTTAACCATCGTTTGGGCAGAATGGGATCCGGCTAATTATTTACAGGAACTCTCAAAGGACTTTACCGCTGAAACCGGAATAACTGTTGATGTCATCCAAATCCCGTGGCCGAATTTCCAAGATAAGGTCTTCACGGCTTTTGTCGGGAAGAGCGACCTTTATGACATCGTCATTGGTGATAGCCAATGGCTCGGTCGGAACTCTCAAGGTAAAAACTATATCAATCTAACCGACTGGATTAATGAAAATATTGATGTAGATGCGATCTACGGTCCCGCGATGACAGCGTTTGCGGAATACCCGAAAGGCAGCGGCACATACTGGGCATTGCCCGCTGAGGTGGATGCTGCTGGATACGTCTATCGGAAAGACCTGTTTGAAGACCCGAAGGAGATGGCGGCTTTTAAGAAGAAGTACGGCTACGCACTCGCGCCCCCGAAAACCTACGATCAACTCCGCGATATCGCCGAATTTTTTACGCGTCCGGACGATGATCTTTACGGTATCGCAACATGGTATAGCAAGGAATATGACGGTATTACGATGGGTTTCCAACAGGTGATGTGGAGCTTTGGTGGTACTTATGGTGATGCCGAGACCTATAAGGTCGCTGGGCACCTTAACTCCGAAGATGCTACGAAGGCACTCGAATTTTACACCGACCTGCTCCAGTTCGCTCCCCCGGATGCGCCGAACTACTATTGGTCAGAAACGCTGAATGCTTACAACTCTGGTAAGGTCGCGATGGCGATGAATTACTTCGCCTTTTTCCCTGGGGTGATTAATCCAGAAGTGAATAAGATCTCTCATGATAAGAGCGGTTTCTTTATCGCTCCCGCCGGTCCGAAAGGACACTACATTAGTATCGGTGGGCAAGGCATGTCTATCTCTTCCTATTCTAAAAACAAGGATCTTGCCAAACAGTACATGAAATGGTTTATGCAGAAACCGGTACAAGAAAAATGGGCGGCACTCGGCGGTTTCACACCACACAAAGAGGTGTTGCAGTCGGATACCTTCAAGAAAGCGACCCCCTTTAACGAAGCCTTCGCTGCGAGTTTCCCATACCTTCGCGATTTCTGGGCAGTGCCGGAATATGCCGAACTCTTAGCGGCTTGCCAAACCCAATGGAATGCAGCGATCTCCAAAATCAAGTCCCCTAAGGATGCACTCGACGCTATCGCACGAAAACACGAAGAAATCTTCGAGGACGCGGGCTACTACGACGAGTAGAGATTGGAAGATTGGAAGATTGGAAGATTGGAAGATTGGAGGTTATCCGACCCTTCCACCCTTCCACCCTTCCCTCCAAATCCTTCCGCACTTCCATTCTATAGCACTTCCACAAGTTTCGTTAGAAATATGCAAATCAACCAACCACATCAAACGTCGCGTGGGATGAGCGACTACCAATTAAAGATGGCATTTATCATGCCGACCATGATTTTGCTCATCTTAATGAATATCTTTCCGCTGCTCTGGTCTCTGTATCTGAGTTTCCATCGCTACAAAGCCTCAATGCCCGCAGCCCCAAAGTTTATCGGTGTTCGTAATTATGCACGCCTCTTTGAAGATCCAGAAATCTGGGGTTATTTTCAAACGACTGCCTACTTTGTATTACTTGCGGTAACGGCACAATTCTTTATCGGATTCGGGTTAGCTTTGCTCCTGAATCGCGAGTTCCGGTATAAAGGCTTCATTACAACACTCCTCCTGCTGCCGATGATGCTATCACCTGTAGTGGTCGGACTCTTCTGGCGGTTTATTCTTTCCTCAGATAATTCTGGGTTGCTGAACTTTTTCCTCAGCCCGGTTCTGAAATCACCTATCGGTTGGACGACCCATCCGAAAGTGGCGATGTTGGCTGTTGTTATTGTGGATACGTGGATGTGGTCGCCATTTATGATGCTGATCGCTTTGGCGGGATTAAGCGCTGTTCCGAAATATCTCTATGAAGCCGCTGATGTTGATAGAGCCTCCGCTTGGTTCAAGTTTCGATGGATTACGCTGCCTCTGGTATCCCCGCTTCTACTCATCGCGCTCCTGTTCCGAACGATGGATGCATTCAAAATGTTCGACATCGTCTATGTTCTAACCCGTGAGGGGGGTCCCGGCACCGCCACAGAGACTGTATCTATGAACCTTTATAAACTCGCCTTTCGGAACTATAACACCGGCAAAGCGTGCGCGATGGCATATATATTGCTCATTATTATCGTTGCGCTGAGCAATATCTACGTGAAATATCTGAATAGCGTTAAGGGAGAAACATAAGGAAAATGCGGGATCGGAAAAATTTTGCGCGCTACCTCATAATTGCCTTCATTGCCGTCGCTGTGATTGTCTACATCACCCCGATTTACTGGATTTTGGCTACCTCCCTGAAAGGTTTCGCAGACATTACCACGAAACTTCCGAAGTTCGTTTTTAAGGTCTCGCTGGAAAACTATCAGAAGTTGATGCCTTCAGAAGGGGTGCCGGGCGTAACATATCTCTTTCTCGCGGAGGTATTTATAGGGCTGCTCCTGTTCGGCATTTTCTCTCTGTTGAAGGCGAAGTTACCGCGCTATCTTGGTTTGGTCTGGAATAGTATTTTCGTTTTAACCTGTCTCTACAGCTTCATAAGTCTACCGCCGCTGCAGAGTCGTCTCCAAACGGATGCCCGATTCAATTTCCTACTCCTGATCGTCTGTACAATTCTCGCCTATCTTTTGATGGTCCCACTAAAGAAAACGGGCGGCATCGTTGGACAAACCGAGAAGAAACTGCGATTGACGCTTGTTTTACCGAGTGTCTTTGGAACGATCGCTATTTGTGTCGCATTGGCGAACGGCGGATCCAAGTATTTCTACCAACTGCTCAATAGCATTATCATTGGTGGCGGTAGTACAATTCTCGCTGTAGGGCTTGGCACACTTGCCGCTTACGCCTTTTCCCGATTCGACGTGGCGGGTAAGGATGACCTCCTCTTTTTTATTCTCAGTACGCGGATGTTACCACCTGTTGTGGTTGTCATTCCAATCTATCTGATGTATAGCAAGCTTGGGTTGCGTGATACACACTTTGGATTGATTTTGCTCTATACCACCTTTAATGTCTCGTTTGCGGTATGGCTCATGAAAGGGTTCATTGATGAAATTCCGAAGGAGTATGAAGATGCTGCGCTTGTTGACGGCTACTCTCGGTTCCAAACCTTCATGAAGGTGATCCTACCACAATCTGTTACGGGTATCGCCGCGACTGCGGTATTTTGTCTCATTACAGCGTGGAATGAGTTCGCCTTTGCTTTGGTGCTCACGGAGGTCGGCGGCAAAGCGGTAACCGCACCGCCCTCAATTACAAGCGCGACGGGTTCTGCAGGCATGGATTGGGGAAAAATCGCTGCAGCAACGTTTGTTTTCCTACTCCCTGTCGCTGTCTTTACCTTCTTAATGCGTGGGCATCTGCTTAGAGGCGTTACGTTCGGCGCAGTTAAAAAGTAAAATAGTTGTTAATTATCAGTATTTTGTTATTGACACGTCAGAACAAATATGATTAACTATCTCTAAAAGGAGACACCTATGAAAACGATTCTTGTGCTCTTCATATTGTGCTGTGCAGTCGTGTTGCCCGCTGTAGGTGAGTTAACTGTTGCAGATATCGAGAAAATTGATACAAAAATACGAGCGTCCGAAGATCGGATAAAAGAGTATATCAACATAAAAAATGAGAGTGTTGATAAAAGGCTTTCACTCGTTACAACTCTCATAGTTGGACTGATAGCACTTATTGTTCTCGCTGTCGTTATTCCACAAGCGATCTTGACTTTGCGCGAGAGTGGTAACCGCGAGCGAGACCGAAAAATAGAGGAACTCACAAAAGAAATAGAAACGCTGAAGCAACAGATCGTAAACCTCTGACAAACACAGTGTTCTGGAAGCAGATAAATTATGCCGAAGTCTCATTATAATCGAATTGGAAAAAGAGTAAACGGAGGTTCCTCAGATGAGCAGATCAGTACTGCAGCTCACCGATGAACAGATGCGGGATTTCATCATCAACGGGTACATCAAGGTGAAGCCGGATTTCCCGCCGAGCTTTCATGAAAATGTTTACGAACAACTTGAGGCAATGTTTGAAACGGGCAATTTAGGCAATAACGTCCTGCCACTTATCCCTGAGATGCAAGAGGTTTTTGACCATCCTGTGGTCCACGGCGCAATGCAAGGCGTACTCGGTCCAGACTACGTCCTACATCCACACCGCTACTGCCACTACAACCCTGAAGGGAGTGATGGACAGGGTTTCCATAAAGATACCTATGAAGGCGATGAGCAGATCCGCCGGCATCGGTGCCGTTGGACGATGGCGTTCTATTATCCGCAGGACGTCACGGAAGATATGGGACCCACCGCTGTCCTGCCCGGTTCACAGTATTACGAGACGGGTGAAAGCGCACATGAACAGCCGGACCTTTCGCTCTGTGGTGAGGCAGGCACGGTTACAATCGTCCACTACGACCTATGGCACCGCGCAACCCCGAATCGGAGCGACAAGAAACGCTACATGGTGAAATTCCTCTTTTCCCGACTCGGTGAACCACAAACACCCACGTGGAATAGTGATACGGCTAACTGGCACAACATCGAAGAATCTGAACATCCAGAATTATGGGGATCGTTGTGGAATTGGTACTATGGCAAACAGAACGGCATTGCCAACGGCGTTTCTCACAATGAAGTGGAGACCCTCATCGAAACTTTAGACAGCGATAATGAAAGAGAAAGACTAAATGCCGCGTATCGCTTAGGGCGGGTTGGTCCTGCTGCCGTGCCTTCTTTAAAGCAGGCGTTGCAGGGTAAATCTGATGCCATCCGCAACTACGCCGGGTATGCGTTGAGTCTCACCGGGGCACCTGCTGTTCCAACACTCATTGATGCATTGCAAACAACAGATGATTCGGTGCGGGCAACCGCTGCGTATACCTTGGCGGATATGGGAAAAACCGCGCAAGAGGCGATACCTGCCTTAACGCATGCCGCGCAAGACCCTTCTGAATGGGTTCGACGACACGCTACAGAAGCGTTGGGATTAATCGGGCAACAGGTTTCCGACGAGATGGATTTGTCCGAGACTGTAGATGTCCTAACAAATGGATTGCAGGACGACTATTACTGGATTCGCGATAATGCAGCCCGCGCCTTAGCGAAATTAGGCACACGCGCTGAACAGGCAATTCCTACGCTTGTCGCGCAGTTGGAAGATGAGAACCGATATGTCCGTTTCCATGCAGCGTTGGCGTTAAAGCAGATTAAGACCCCCGAAGCACAGGACGCGCTTTTCAACCACCTGTTTGCTTCGCGGTGGTGTGCACTGACAACGCGGGGCACGCCCTATTAGCGTACAGCCCTTAAATGCCCTAATCAAATTTGGTTCTCTGTCATAAGGAATAGAGGAGGTGCGCGAGATGAATAGACCGACACTGCAACTCACCGATGAAGAGATGCGGGATTTCATCATTAACGGCTATGTCAAGGTAAAGACCGATTTCCCGCCGAGTTTTCATGAGAATATTTGCCAGCAATTGGATACAATGTTTGAGGAAACCGGGAATTTGGGGAACAATTTGCTGCCAGCCATCCCAGAAATTCAAGAAGTTTTTGATCATCCGGTTGTTCACGGTGCGATGCAAGGCGTACTCGGCGCAGACTACGTCATGCATCCACACCGTTACTGCCATTTTAATCAACAGGGGAGCGAAGGGCAGAATTTCCATAAAGATAGCTACGCAGGTGACGAACAGATTCGTCGGCACCGGTGCCGGTGGACGATGGCATTTTATTATCCGCAAGATGTCACGGAAGATATGGGAGCTACTGCTGTCCTACCCGGCTCACAGTATTATGAGACGGGTGAAAGTGCCCATGAACAGCCAGAAATGGCACTCTGTGGCGAAGCAGGCACTGTGACAATTGTCCACTACGACTTATGGCATCGGGCGATGCCGAATCGGAGCGACAAAAAACGGTATATGTTGAAGTTTCTCTTTATCCGACTCGATGAGCCACAAGCACCTTTATGGCAGAATGATACCCCCGACTGGAACGCTCTCGGCAACGACGAAGCATCTGAGCATCCGGAATTATGGGAGTCGGTATGGGATTGGTACTACGGGAAACAGAACGGAACTGCCAACGGTGTTTCGGACGTTGAAGTGGATACCCTCATTGAAACCTTCGATAGCGATAATGAAAAAGAGAGGCTAAATTCCGCGTATCGGTTGGGACGGGTCGGTGCCGATGCCGTGCCTGCTTTGCAGCAGATGTTACACAGTGAATCTAATGTCATTCGCGAGTATGCAGGATATGCTTTAAGCCTCACTGGTGCACCCGCTGTTCCGACGCTTATTGATGCCCTGCAAGAGACCGACGATTCAGTGCGGGCAAGCGCAGCGTTCGCCTTAGCGGATATGGGAAAAGCCGCGCAAGAGGCACTGCCTGCGTTGATACGTGCTGCACAAGACCCCTCCGAATCGGTCCGGCGACACGCTACAGAGGGGTTGGGACTCATTGGACAACTGGTGTCTGACGAGATGGATGTGTCTGAGACTGTGCAGGTCTTGGCAACCGGGTTGAGCGATGCCTATCTTCCTGTTCGCGATAACGCTGCCCGTGCCTTAGCGAAATTCGGAACGCTTGCTGAACCGGCGATGCCCGCGCTTGTAGCGCAACTTGAGGATGAAGACCGATATGTCCGTTTCCATGCTGCATTGGCGTTAAAGCAGATTCAAACGCCAGAGGCACAGGACGCGCTTTTCAATCATCTATTTACTTCGCGCTGGTGTGCGCTAACAACGCGCGGAACACCCTTTTAGAGAACACCCATTGCTCCAAGCACTGATCTTCGCTGGCGGGGTTTCATGAAGATTAATTTTTTAATTCGGTAATTTTTTGGTGAAGCCCGATGCGGTTAGAAACCGCACCTACCGGGTCCCCTTCTCAGTAACGGGCGGGGACCCCGGGGGTCCAAAATTGGATAAAAAAACCGAGAACTGAATGGCTCTGTTCAAATTTACTTTATCGGAGCTGCGTCAAATCCCATAATATTACCGTGCAATCATCACTGCCACTGGCGAGCATCTTCCCATCAGGACTAAACGCTACGGACCGAATCGGACGCTTATGTCCAGTAAGGATTGCTATGTGCTTGGCTGTCGCTACATCTGAGATATAGATATCCTTCACAGTTCCACTTGCAATTGTCTGTCCATCTGGACTGAATGCTATAGACACGATCACGTCCGACTGGTTTGGAAAAATGGACACTAATTCGCCAGAAGCAGCATCCCATAACCGAATTTTGCGGTCATCGCCACCACTCGCGAGCACTGATCCATTTGGTGAATATGCAACAGCAACAACCGTCCGCTCAGGTCCTATGAGTTCCATTTTAACTTTGCCTGTGTGAATATCCCAGAGTCGAATTATTTTCTCGTCAGTTGCCACAGCAAGGGTCCGCCCATCAGCGTTAAGCGAAATAGATCTGACTCCATTGTTTCGTTCTGATGCCGTGATGTTTCCGGTGATGGTTTGTAAGATGTGTCCAGTTGGCACATACCACAAATAGACTGAGTTATCCCAACTTCCGCTCGCCAGGGTTGTCCCATCCATTGAAAATGAGAGCGCAGGAACGCCTCTCTCATGTCCAGTGAGGAGTTTCAGAAGTTCTCCGGTCTGCCCGTTCCACAGCCGAATTTGTCCATCCCAACTTCCACTTGCCAAGATCTTTCCATCCGGCGAATATGCTACAGAATTGAGGTGTTCTGTATGCCCGGCAAGTGTTTTTAAAATTTCCCCAGTTTGAACATCTCGCAGGGTAATTGTATTGTCTGCCATCTCACTACTCACAAGTGTGCGGCCATCCGGTGAAAATGTCACCGCCCTTGCGAAAAACGTGTGTCCACTGATAGTTTTCAGCAGTTCACCGGTGTCAGCATCCCAAAATCGGATTGTCCCGTCTTCACTTTCACTGGTAAGCGTCTTACCATTAGGCGCGTACCCGAGAGAATCAACCGAGTCGGTATGTCCCGTCAATGTTTTCAGAAGTTCGCCTGTGTGAACATCCCACAAATAGATATTGTTATTCGACCAACTCCCGCTGGCAAGTGTGCCACCATCAGATGAATAAACAACGGAAGTAACGGACCTCATATCGGTCGTAATGGTTTTTGTGAGTTCACCGGTATGGACATTCCACAGATCTTGGCATCGCGTCCGCCACTGGCAAGTGTCAGGCTATCAGGGGAGTAAGCAACACGGTAGACTCTATCCGGATGTTCGGTAATCGTTTGCAGGAGTTGCCCTGTTTGCACATTCCATAAACATACCGTGTTATCTTCAAAACCCGCGACACTCGCAAGTGTCTTTCCATCAGGTGAATATACCACGGATATGACTCTATCTGTATGTCCTATGAGGGTTTGCAGCAATTCACCGGTATGGACATCCCAGAGTCTAACTGTGGTATCTCGACTGCCACTGGCGAGTGTTTCCCCGGTCGGACCGAATGCTAACGTATAGACAGAAGACGTGTGTCCCGTGAGGACATCTCTCTGGTTTTTCGTGTCTGGGTCCAACAAATGGATGTTATTGCCGCTTGCGACAGCAAATGTTTTTCCGTCAGGACTAAATGCCATAGCACCAGTATCCCACATATCACCCGTCAGTAGTTCAACCTCTTTTCCGGTGTCTACGTCATAGATCCAAGTGCCAATTGAACTTTTGACAGCAAGTCGCGTCCCATCCGGAAAATATGTCACACCCCCATAGATTCTCCCTTTTCCAAAACGGACGATAGCCCCTTCAGGGAGATGCCATCGCGTGTATTCTTGGGCAACGCTGCTTGAAAACGACAGTAGAAGAATAAGGATTATCAGCATAGAAAGCAAATTCAGGTTTTTCATTAGTTCTCCTGTAATTTTGATTCTAATCGCGGACTTCTCTTGTAGGAGCGACACTTACTGATCATTCTCACTGCGAAGCATGCTGAAGGCTGACCGCTAACTTTAATCAGTTTTTGGCTGGAACCGTGTCATATCCCACAAAAGCACTGTGCCATCAGCACTACCACTGGCAAGTGTCCGTCCGTCAGGCGCGTACGCAATCGATAAAACGTACCCTGTGTGTCCAATCAAGCCTGACTTAGGTCTCCGAGTTTTGGTATCCCACAAGCGAACCATCATGTCCCAACTTGCGCTGGCGAGCGTGTCGCCATCAGGTGCATACGCTACTGTTAAAACGTACGTCGTGTGCCCTCTGAGCATCTGTATGTTCCGCCCGGTATATGCGTTCCATACCCCTACTGTTCGATCGTCACAAGCACTCGCAAGCGTGCTACCATCAGGACTAAAGGCGAGCCCTGTAATATCGTTACTATGCCCCTCAAGCGTCAGTTTGTGTCTTCCGGCACGTCCATCCCATAAACGGATCTCGTTAGCATTTCCATCGCCACTTGCGAGTGTCCTGCCATCGGGTGAAAACGCGATGGCTCTGACATCTCCTGTATGTCCTTTGAGGATATGCAAGGGGGTGCCGGTTTTCGCGCCCCACAACCGAGCGGTATCATCATTACTCCCACTCGCGAGTCTGTTCCCATCCGGCGAAAACGCCAATGCTACAACGTAATCCCAATGGCCACTCAGTGTCTGTTTGTGTTCCCCTGTCTCTGGATCCCACAAGTGGATATTATTATCCCAGCTGCCGCTCGCAAGTGTGCTGCCATCGGGACTAAAGGCGACAGCAGCAACTGTCCAACCGTGTCCGGTGAGTGTGTTTTTGTGTTCACCGGTTTTGGCATCCCACAAATCAATCGTGTGTCTTGTATTCCCACTTGCAATTGTCTGTCCATCGGGTGAAAACGCGACCGCCTTGACCTCGCCCGTATGTCCAGCGATGGTATTTTTCGCTTCCCACGTCTGTGTATTCCAGAAACGAATTGTCCCATCGTGACTTCCACTGACGAGCGTCTCTCCGTTCGGAGCATACGTCGCTGAGACGACGGGGCCTGTGTGCGCCTTAAGTCTTCGCAGGAGTTTGCCGGTGTACGGATTCCACAGATGAACAGCGTTATCCCAACTCACACTGACGACCGTCTCTCCATCTGGTAAAAAGACCACCGATGCAATATACCACGTGTGTCCGAGGAGGTGCTGTAGTTGTTCTCCAGTACGTGTGTCCCATACCCCAATTGTGCTATCGTCACAACCACTGACGAACGTTTGTCCATCCGGACTGAACGCGATAGAAGTTACGGCTCGTTTGTGACCTGTCACGGTTTTCAAAGGGTGTCCGGTGTGGGCATCCCATAACCGAATTGTGCTATCCTCACTCCCACTCGCAAGCACCTTGCCATCTGGACTGAACGCGACTGTCCGTCCACCATCTGTATGTCCAATGAGCATCTTCTTAAGCCTTTTGAGGCGAAGACTCCATAAACGCACTGTATCATCTGCCCCTGTACTTGCCAGCGTGTCACCATCCGGACTGAAGGCAACGGCTCTCACCCGGCTTCTGTGTCCAGCGAGGGTCGCCTTCCGCCTTTGTATCTGTATATCCCACAATCGAATCGTGCTGTCGCTACTCCCGCTTGCTAACGTTTGTCCGTCTGGACTGAAGGCGACACAGTAGACGTTGCGTGTGTGTCCCGTCATCAGTGCTAATTCCGCACCGGTGTGCGCGTTGTAAAGCCAGATTCCGATGCTGCTCGCCACTGCGATTGTGTTGCCATCGGGTGAATATTTAACCTCATTTATTTTTCCTTTTCCCAAACGCGCGATGGCACCTTGTGGCAGCTGCCACCGGACATATTCTTGTGCAAAACCGTTGGATTGACAGAAGCCAACGATTAACAAGAGCATAAGGGTCATGTTAAAACATCTCACTGTTTTCATCGTTTTCTTTTCTCTTATCGGTTGTCTCGAAAGAAATTTCGTCCCTGTAAGGGTAGTATTTTTGACGCTTAAATTTTAGCACACATCTGTATTGCTATCAAGCAATACCGAATGGCTCTGTCCGCATTCGATATTTACCTTGAATTCTTATTCCGTTTCTGATAAAATTGCCTTTAAATTCCACCCACAGGTAAAATATAAAGGATGGAAACGCATGGCACTTCCAAAAATGACACGGATTCAACAGCAGTTTGAAGCACCTGTTCTTACGGACCTTCCTGCAGCAATCCACACAGAATTAGATCGGATTAACGCCGCTACTCTTGTCAAACCGGGCGAGACTGTCGCGATTACCGCTGGCAGCCGCGGTGTCGCAAATGTTGATATCGCCGTCAAGGCAACGGTTGATTACCTCAAAGGACTCGGCGCAAAACCGTTTGTGGTTCCAGCGATGGGAAGCCACGGCGGTGCAACCGCTGAAGGACAGCGGAGCGTATTGGCGCATTACGGTATCACCGAAGAAACTGTCGGTGCACCGGTGAAAGCGACAATGGAGGTCGTGGAACTCGGCAAAACGGCGGATGGCTTACCGGTTTTCTTTGATCGATATGCCGCTGAAGCGGACCACGTCGTTCCGGTCAATCGTATCAAGGCACACACAGATTTCAATGGCTCCATCGAGAGCGGCTTGATGAAGATGATGGTGATCGGACTCGGCAAACAGCAGGGTGCAAACCTCTATCATCGCGCCTTCTTCCAGTACAGTTTTGAACACGTCATCATGGCAGTCGGTGGGTTTATTCTCGACACCGGAAAAATCACCTTCGGTTTGGGATTAATTGAGAACGCACACGAAGATACCGCGAAAGCAGTAGCGATGCCTGCCGCGCAACTTCTTCAAAACGAACGTGAACTGCTCGTTGAGGCGAAATCGCTGATGGGACGACTCCCGTTCGATGAACTCGACCTGTTGATCGTGGATTGGACAGGGAAAAATATCAGCGGCACGGGTATGGATACGAACGTCATCGGTCGGATGATGCAGAACTTTGAACCAGAGCCTGCGAAACCCGCGATCCTCCGTATATTCGTCCGGGATCTCACGGAAGAGAGCGATGGCAACGCCACGGGTATCGGACTTGCCGATTTCACAACGACCCGCCTTGTAGATAAGATTGACCGGCACTCGACTTACATGAACGGTATCACCGCGCTGGGACCGCAGAAGTCGAAAATCCCGTTCTACTACGATACCGACCGTGAAGCGATCGAAGTGGCATTGGACACTATCGGTCTCACGGAACCGGAAGATGCACGGGTCATCCGTATTGAGAGCACGTTGAGATTGACGAACCTCGACATCTCTGAGGTGCTGCTTGAAGATGCGAAGCTGCATTCAAGATTAGAGGTTATCGGTGAAACGAAGCCGTTTGCGTTTGATGCTGCAGGCAATCTGTTCCCGTTTTAAAATACCATCTCACAGTCAAGGTTGACTGATTCGTTTCTTATCTTTGGTACAGAAAAATTTTATGGTACCAACCCAGTATAACTTTAGCGGAAACCCTGTTTCGGACAACGGACGAAACAGGCGCGGAAGGCCAATAGTTAAAAGATGCGAAAACTTAAGATTATCTTAGAGATGATCAAATTTGAACATACCGTCTTCGCACTTCCGTTTGCGGTCATGAGTGCCTTTATCGCGGCAGACGGATTCCCATCGCTGCCGAAACTTGGCTGGATTCTCGTCGCGATGGTAGGAGCGCGAAGCTGCGCTATGGCGTTCAATCGGCTTGCCGATGCCGAGATTGATGGTATAAACCCGCGCACTGCCATGCGTGCGATTCCTGCAGGCTTAATCACAAAGGGCGCGGTGTGGTGTTTTACGATCATCTCTGCTGGTCTGTTGGTTTTCGCGGCGTGGCGGTTGAACCCGCTCGCCTTCGCCTTATCACCTGTCGCCCTTGCTGTGGTTATGGGGTATTCCTATACCAAACGTTTCACCGCATTTTCTCACTTTTGGCTTGGACTTGCGCTCTCCATTTCACCCGTCGGTGCGTGGATTGCGATTGAGGGCAGTTTCGCGTTGCCACCGATAGTTCTCTGTCTTGTCGTGCTGCTCTGGACAGCGGGGTTCGACATTATCTATGCCTGTCAAGATGTCAACTTTGATAGAAAGCATGGGCTACACTCCGTCCCAGCGAAAATCGGGATCCGGTGGGCGTTATGGCTTTCCTCCACTCTGCATGTTATTGCCGTGCTGCTCCTCCTCAGCATCCCACGCCTTGTCGAATTGGGGTTGTTCTATTACATCGGTGTCGGCATTGTCGTCCTAATTTTTATCTACGAACACACTATTGTGAAACCGACAGACCTATCCCGTGTCAACCTCGCCTTCTTCACACTGAACGGTATGATTAGCCTTGTTTTGATGGCACTCTCAATTGCCGATATTTTACTATTATAGTTTTCAGGGGAATGGATGTCTCCTAAGATGATCCCAAAACCCGTAGTCCGTAACGAAGTGGAGGACGGATTTGAGAAACGCACGTTAAAGTTCAAACCTCCGTTGTTTCTCCGCAAGGTAAATTAAAAACATGAAACTTTCACTTTCCGTACGCGTCGCAGAAACAGCATCTAAAAGAGATGCTACACATACTTTTGCACAACTGACTGAACTCGCTGCAGGACTCGGCTACGAAGCCGTCTGTATGCGTGCATCTCAAGTCGGCATCCAGTCGCCTTTGGAGCAGATTACCGCCGCGCGTAAACAGGCAGCATCGCTCAATTTAAAGGTCTCTATGGTCACTGGAGATTTCCCGGTGCCACTCAACAACGCGCAAGGCCCGGATGGACTCCGTAATATTACCCCGTATCTTGATCTAACGGAGCTGCTTGGTGCAGACCTTATCCGTATTGCGATGAAGGTTGAAGCGGACATTCCTTGGGCACAACGCGCCTCTGACGAAGCCGCAGAACGTGGCATCCGTCTTGCGCATCAATCACATACGCAGAGCCTATTTGAAACGGTAGATGGCTCGGTTGATGTGCTGAAACGCGTCGGCAGAAAGAATTTCGGGATTATTTATGAACCTGCTAACCTCGATCTCTGTGCACAGGATTATGGTGTTGAGACGCTCAAACGGTTTTCGCCCTATCTTTTGAACGTTTATCTTCAGAACCATATCCGCCGACCAGAAGGGAAAACGCGACTTCTGACATGGATTCAGGGTGAAGTCCCGCACGATCCGATCCGTCTACAGGACAAAGGCGGTATCGACTTCCCACTGGTATTTGAAGGTCTGGAAGCGATCGGTTACGACGGCTACGTAACGGTGCATCAGGCATTTCGTGAGATTATGGAGCCAGAAGACGCAGCGGAACAGAGTTATACTTATCTGAAACCGTTTTGTGGATAGAGAAAGGAAATGTCCCCAACACTATGAGCACACAACAACCGAACATCCTGATTATTACAACCGATCAGCAGCGGACAGATAGCCTGAGCTGCTACGGGTCAACGTTCACAGACACGCCGCATCTGGATAAGTTCGCGTCTGAAGGGGTCTGTTTGGAGCGTGCGTATTGTGCGAATCCGGTCTGTACGCCTGCCCGCGCCTCAATCTTTTCTGGACGGTATGTGAGCCGTCATGGTGCGTGGAACGTCGGTATGAACGTCCCCGAAGACGAACCGATGTTGTCGCATCGACTGGGTGAGGTTGGATATCGCACGCACTATATCGGCAAAGCGCACTTCCAACCGTTCGGTGCCTCTCCAGAGCAATCCATGGAGACACGTGGTGATACAACGCGCTACCCGGATTTCCAAGGTCCCTACTACGGATTTGAAACAGTCGAATTGGCACTTGGGCATGCGACTTATGGGATCGCTGGACATTACGGCGAATGGGTTCGCTCTCAAGTGTCTGTGGAGACGTTCAACGGTTACAGCAAAGCGACACGCCTCGGTGAAAGAGGTTTCGGTGGTGAGGCTTATGATTGGGACATACCGCTGAAATACCATAATAGTGTTTGGACAGCGGATCGAACGGTAGATTTCTTGTCGAGCCACGATGCTACACAACCATTCCTGCTGGCAGTCGGATTTCAAGATCCACACCACCCGCACTGCGTCCCGACTGAATTTGAGGCGCGTGTCAATCCTGTGCAGGTTCCACTTCCTGATTTTGTTGACGGCGAGTTAGCCGACAAACCGCCACATTTCTTGGAGGCGCGATGTGGGCAGCTTGAAAAGTCAGAGATACGTGGAACGTACGCCGTCGCTGGACAGGGTGGCGGTGCTGATTTCAGTAAAGTCTCGGAAAACGATGCACGCCTCGGTAGGGCGTATTATTACAATATGGTGAAGATTATTGATCAGGAGATGGGACGTATTCTGGAGTGCCTTGATACGTGTGGGTTGGCAGAAAACACGTTAGTACTCTTTACAACTGACCACGGTGAATTGCTCGGCGACCACGGGTTGTGGATGAAGGGGCCGTTCCATTACGAGCAACTCGTCCGCGTACCAACGTTGCTGCGGTTTCCTGCGGCTATTCCTGCCGGGCAAAATACGCAAGAGCTCTTTAGCCACGTTGATATTGTGCCGACAGTTCTGTCTGCGATCAGTTTGCCGATTCCGACAGATACAGATGGGGTAGACGCGATGCCGATGCTTACGGGAGAGACAGTGTCCGCCCGCGATGCCGTGTTAGTTGAATGTGTAGACGATCCGCGCGGCTTGCGGCTTAAAACGATTGTAACCGATACGCGGAAGTTGACATGGTATTGTGGACAGACTTATGGTGAACTCTATGATCTGGAGAACGATCCGGGTGAGCGGAAGAATTTGTGGGATAATGCTACCTACGCCGACGATAAAGCCTCTTTGATGAGCCATATTCTTGAAACGATGGAGCCTTTGGAAAAACGGGTTGAGCGGTTGTCGTATGCATAAAAGATGCTGGATTCACATTGAAGTTATAGGAGGGTAAAACTTATGGCATTCAGCGATTTCAAGACGATTCCTGAGGTGCAAGAAAGATTCGGAATCAAATACTTGGAAAACGACTTTTTCTCGGTTGAGGCCCCCTTAAGCCCTTCAGACCAATTTCTACAAGAATTCGAGTTCACAAGGCAACAACTGATTCCTCTATTCAGAGGGCATAGATTGTGACCATAGACGTAGCACGCTTGCAACGTGTGCCTATCGGTAGGGAAAAAGGAAATCCTCCGTTTTTATACTTGCTTTTAATAAAAAGATTAGGTATCATTTAGATAGAAGAAATTGATTGTGTTCAACTTCGCTTCGACTATATCATATCCTACGCTAAAGCAGTGGGAAAACATTGGGGACATCCAGATGGAGTCTACGCTATCCATTGTGATTCCGATTTACAACGAGGTCACAAGCCTAATCAAACTTTTGCAACAGGTTGTCAGCGTTAAGATCGGTATGAAAAAAGAATTGATTCTCGTTGACGATTTTTCAACAGATGGCACGCGCGATATTTTAGGGGAAATCGAAAGTATTGAAGATATACCAAACGAAATACGCAGTTACCTCGAAATAACTGAGATGCCGATAAACATAGATGCGGGAAAGATAGACGAACTATCGGTAAAGGTTTTTTATCACGATGTAAATAAAGGGAAAGGGGCGACACTCCGCACCGGTTTCCAACATATTACCGGCGAGATTACGCTCATTCAGGATGCCGATCTGGAATATGATCCGCAAGATTACCCGAAATTGCTGGCACCTATCTTAAATGGCGAAGCCGATGTGGTATACGGCTCCCGGTTTATGAAGGGCAAGCAGGCAGGATTATTACGGAGTTATGTCGCGAATCAATTTCTCACGACCCTCGCCAATATTGTTAACGGCACAAAACTTACCGACATGGAAACCTGCTACAAGGTAATGCGGACATCAATTCTAAAGGAGATCTCGCTCTACTCGGACAGATTTGGGTTTGAACCGGAAATTACAGCGAAACTTGCCAAGCGGCAGTGCAAAATCGTTGAGGTTCCGATCTCCTATCACGGCAGAGATTATCACGAAGGAAAGACCGTTAGTTGGAAAGATGGCATTGCCGCAATTTTCCACATTCTCCGCTTCCGATTTTTCTCGTAGAAAATCATAGACACCGAAAAATATGCCCAACTTGCAGGATTTGCTTAAAAAGGTAGATGCTATTCTGGAGTCAACTGATGCAGTAGAGCCGGGACAAGACTGCGAACCGCGAGATCCGCTTCTGGAAGCACTCGATACCTATTTCAGTTATACGTTCTTCCGTAAAGGGCAACGTGAGATTGTTGCGGCAATTTTAGAGGGTAAAAACGTGTTCGCTGTATTCCCAACAGGACACGGAAAATCGTTGTGTTACCAACTCCCGGCACTGATGCTTGATGGTATAACAGTCGTCATCTCCCCTCTTATTTCGTTGATGAAGGACCAAGTTGATGCTTTACGCGAACAAGGCATCGATGCGGTCTCGCTGATAAATAGCACACAGACGTGGGAAGCATACCAAAATGAACTGGCACGTCTGCGGCGAAACGAAATCAAACTGCTTTACATCTCTCCAGAACGTCTCCGAAGTCGTCGATTTTTAGACATCTTGAATGCGTTCCCTATTTCACTGTTCGTTATAGATGAAGCCCACTGTATCTCGCAATGGGGTCGTGATTTCCGTCCCGCCTACTTATCGCTCAAAGATACGATTGATGTCCTTCAGCCGCGTGTTATTTCACTTTTCACAGCAACAGCCCCGCCAGAGATCCAAGGCGACATTCTCAATGTGCTCCATATACCGGCACCGCATATCCTCGTTGAAGGCATTGAGCGTCCGAACCTGAAACTCAGTGTTCAGCAGAATGAAAACGACGATGAAAAGTATCTGCAACTCGAAAAGTTTCTCAACGAACAGCGAGTGCCTGTTTCAACGCCGGACACTGAATCGCTACCACTTCGGTTGAAAAATGGGATCATCTATGCCGGACGGCGGCGCGACACTGAAAAGATCGCAGATTTCCTCCAAAGACGTGGGTTCCGTGCGGATTTCTACCACGCTGGACTTGAGCAGCAAGAGCGTACGCGTGTCCAAGAAGCCTTTTTCGACAACAGCGCGAACGGGTTGGATGTCGTCGTTGCCACGAACGCTTTCGGTATGGGCATCGACAAAGCAGACATCCGATATATTGTGCATTGGACACTCACGGGGACGCTCGAAGCATACTGCCAAGAGATCGGGAGAGCCGGGAGAGATGGAGAGGACGCACGTTGTGTCCTCCTTTTCTGCCACGAGGACCGCGGGTTACACGAGTTCTTTATTAGAGAGAGCGCGCCGGATAAGCCATTCCTGCTTAAACTCTTAAAGGTCGTTGAAAATTTCAGGGGCAGCGATAGGTACCGCACAATCTCTAACGAGGAACTGGAGTGGATGAGCGAGGGCAATGCGACAAAGATTCTTGTGAGTCTCAGTTACCTCGAAAAGCTTGGATTTTTGAAGCGGTGGTATAATGTCCCGTCTCAACTCTCTGTGAGATTCCGAGAACTCTGGACTGAAGGAACGGCACCAGCAGATACAGCACAACAGGAACTCCTACGTCAATTGCGTAGCGGGGTAAAAACGATTCTGGAACTTTGCGAAGCCGTCGGTCAAAATCCGAAGGTCATCATGGAGGATCTCGCCGAGCTGCAAAGCGACGGTTATATCCAGTACTGGGGGCAGGAGGACTTATTACTCATCGAACTGCTTGAAGATAGCCAAATGCTCAGCACGTTGACAGATGAGCAGATTGAAGTTGGTGACTATGTCCGTCGAAAACAGAGCCAGATTGATCAGATGATTCGTTATGCATTAGAAACGACTTGCCGGATGCGCGTGATTCGGGACTATTTCGGAGAATCTATTGATGAAGATTACCGATGCGGTACCTGCGATTTATGCCAAACGCAAACTGTCAGCGGAACAGCCATCAGCCATTAGCCATCAGCCCTCGGTCATTTAATTTTCCGTGCGGAGTGCGTCAATGGGTGAAAGCCGTGCTGCCCGCATTGCCGGATAGACACCGAAACTAACCCCCATAAACAGCGAGAAAACGATAGCAATGAGTATCCACTGTCCAGAGAGCACAACGGGCCATTCCGGTACAATCGGCACGATGCGTACAGCAAGGCGTGCCATACCGTGCGCTGCGATCCAACCGCCTGCGATCCCGAGTACGCCCCCACAGAAACAGAGGCAGAGGGCTTCCGTCAAGAACTGATAGAAAATGTGAATCTGTTTTGCACCGACAGATTTACGCACGCCTATTTCCCGCGTCTTCTCCGCCACAGAAACAAGGCATATATTCATAATACCGATGCCGCTCACAAACAGCGAGAAAGCGGCAACGCTTCCCAAAGCGATTTTTATCACTCTTTGGATATGCGCAAGCCGTTTCACGCCGCCTGTGGGTACCCAATGGCGAATAAAATCATCTCTGTTCCGATGTTTTTTACGAACGACAGCACGCGCCGAGGCGATAACTGCTGCCTTATCTGCATCCTTCTCGGTGAAAATCGTAATACGCTCTATATAGTCATAACCTGAAATTCGTTGCTGGTGTGTCGTCAAAGGCACACAAACGACATCATCAAGTGTCCACGTAGAATCAAAACCTCTACCCTTTACCGCCATTACACCTACAACACGTGCTCGGATAGATGCGCGACGCCAATAATAAAACTTGATCTTCACCTCTTTTCCAATTGGGGATGTTTTTCCAAACAATTCTGTGGCAACGTTGTTCCCCAAGACACAGACTTGTAGTGCTTGATCAACATCGCCTTCAGAGATAAATCTTCCCGCTTGGACACGCCAGTGCATACCACGGGCATAGTCTGCTGTTACGCCTTCCAGGATAGGTCGAGCCTGGCTGCCATCTCGGCTGATAACGAGGATACGGTAGCGTTCATTTTTGGGCAGCACAAATCGGATATTGGGGACTTCGGCTTCAATTGCCAGCGCATCCTCGAATTTGAGCCGCTCTGTTATTCGGTGCCAGCGTCCTCTTCTGTAATATCCGTAGTTGTTCCGTAACTGTACTTGATCAATCCCGCCGAGCGTTTCAAGCCGATCAGCGATAATTTTCTTTGCGCCATCACCGATAGCCATCATGCATAACACGCTGGCGATCCCGATGAAGATACCGAGAATGGACAACCCAGCGCGGAGCCGATTTTGCGCAAGGTGCGCGATACCTGCAGCAATAGCATCATGTAGTTTCATGTTGTAAAGGTAATATACTCCGTATCGTTCCTCGGTCGAGCCGGGCAGTTATAATCTTTGCGTGTGTTTACTCGCTAAAGTCGCTGTTTATTACTGATACAATTTCAACGCGGAAAAGGGCATAACCGTCAGGTTGATTCCGCGTTAGCGTCTGTATCGGATCACGAGCAGCGAAAAAAGGTTTGGTATGGACAGAATCGAGTTTAAGGAAAATAGTGGGTTTGTGGAGAACTTTCACTTATACGCACGTATGGATGCACTTTTGATGAATGCAGCGTTAAAGTTCAGTTGTTATAAAGAGGGGTATTATTGCCCGATAGGTTTAAGAAAAAACGGCGGTCTCGACATTTAGATGGGGTAATTTCGTTTGATAATGTTTTCATTTTAATTTTCCTCTACAGAGATTTTTGCGAGAAAGGCGTTGATGCTCCCTTTCTCATTGAACCACGTACCGGTAGCACCCAACTTAAAAACCTTGCCTTCATCAAAATGATGTCGGATTCTTCCTATCTGTCCGGACGGGATATCCCATGCTGAGGTAAGCGCGTCATCAGGATAACCTTTTGTTGGCAGTTCAGTATCGCTATCATACAGATCGAATGACCCACCCGGCTTTGCAGTACCCATCCGAATATCAATGGCGAGTGTGCCACCGTCTTCAAAGGCAGTCGCATCAATCTCAACGACAGTATAATCTTGATAACCGTACCTCGGTGTCCGAAGGATGTCCAGTACTTCTTGTTCAGTCTGTTCAGGGTTAAGCACAACGTTCAAACCATTCGAAGGAGAATCTGAATGTTCATCCTTAAATCCGGGCAACTTACCACCTAAAGAATCCTCAAGAAACTTAAGGTAGGCATCCTCTTCTGGAATATCCTTTTGAAAACAGTCATCAAAGAAGTCATTAAGAGGGAGTTTCCCCATCACATCGTATTCTGGGGCAATAACTAAACAATCCACAGGTGAATGTTCTTTCCACCCTTCCATGATAGCTTTTGCTAACGGGTGTGTTCTGTCAAATGTTTTGGATAGTTCTTCACGTCTTCGTGCCATGTAGGCTTGTTTTCTGGGCGTGCGTTCTAATTCGACATTGGAAACCCAAACGTTAATGAAATTTTCATTCAAGAATTCGATAACTCGGTCATCAGAGAGGACACCTGCCCTCAAGCCTTTGCCGCTCCCTCAGCAGGATTCATCAGCCAACGGACCGTCTATCGAAATCACATGAATAAGCTTCACCTCTGCCGCTGCTCTCTCCACTGCTTGATATGGGGATACCCAGTTAATTTGTTCTGACTTGTAGAAACGTCCTGCTAACACGCGTTCTGCTTCTTCTTGGGTGATAGATGTTGAAAGTTCTATGTTCTGCGCAACCTCTCGCGCCCCAGCACGGAGTTGCATTTGCGAGCAAAAACCTGCATCCGTAATAGAATAAGATGCCTCTTTGTCTTCTTTCCAACCGATATCGAGGTTCACCGTACCTGCGGGGACGGACATTTCAAAGAAAGCGATTTTTCCCTCAAGTCGGTCAATTATAAGGTTTCCGGCAAACTGCGAAGGCGTAAGCCAGCCATCTTCTAATTTAAATTCCGCATGAACCCGAAACGCGATGTCGGCGAATTGATCATTGTACGCGCGTAGGCATGCCCACAAACCGAGAGAATCTCCGGAAGTCATATGCATATCCAGATTTGGATTAGGATTTAGTTGTCGAAGCAGCTCCATTACACCGGTCTCTTCAATCCGCCAGCACTCACCTACTGAAACTGGTTCATCTGGAAGAAATGCTTGAAAAATAGATACGTGATGCTGCTTCTCCGGCTCAGAAACGCGTAGATTCGCCAATGTCTCCCACTCAACGTGGAAGTTAGAGAGTGTATGCGCAATCGGCGCAATGAAGCCTGTGACAGACACTTCTGCGTCACTGTCAAAATTAAGCGCGATTTTGTTGTTTAAAGTGTTCATTTTTATCCATCCTGTGTCGTTTTTGGTATAAATGAAAACAGGCACTGTTAGGGTAAACCCGCAAGTACCTGATTTCTTCGGAATTTTGATAGGTATAACGAAGATGGGATGTATTACCCTAATAATGAAGCGTTAGATTTCGGGCTGATCTACTGGGTTAACAGAACCGAGGTTGCTGAGCGCTTCGGTATAGACTTGTCGGAGTGGAACGTTATTTTGTTCGGCGAGGCGTTTGCAGTCCTCATATTCAGGGACGGTCTTGATAAGCGTGCCGTTGAAATATCCACGTTTCGCTTGGATCGCGCCCCACTGCGTTTCGACTTGGACAAAATCACGACGCAGTTTAATCCGATCAGCAGAAGAGAGCCTAACGCCGAAAGTCGTGGTTTCGGTGAGGAGGAGTTCGATGAGTTTGTCACGATGCACAGTAGGGGTTAGCACAGTGATTTGTGTCGCGGGTCTACCCTTTTTCATGAAGATGGGGATGAGAAAGACATCAAGCGCGCCGTGTTCAAAGAGTTGGGAGGTAACATAACCGGTAATCTCTGGCGACATATCGTCTACATTGGTTTCAATAATATCAACACTGTCCGTTTCAGTGTGATGATGGGTCGTCTTTGAATTGATGTCCGACGTTTTTTCGCCGAGACAGAGGCGGAGAAGGTTTGGACGTTGTTCCAAGTCGCGAGTACCGGCACCGTATCCGACGCGGTCCAATCGCATCTGTGGCATGACCCCGAATTCTTGCGATAGCGTCGTAATGAGTGCAGCACCCGTCGGGGTGACTAATTCCTTCGGAATGTCGGTTTGATGGATCGGCACACCCCGTAGGAGTTCCATCGTGCCGGGGACAGGAACGGGCATAAATCCGTGTGCGCACCGGACGAAACCGCGACCCAGAGAGAGCGGAGATGCGTAAACAACGTCAACATCCAGATGGGCAAGACCGATGACAGCACCGACGATGTCTACGATTGAATCGATTCCGCTGACTTCGTGGAGATGTACTTTATCTTTCGTTGTATTGTGAACTTTTGCTTCCGCCTCCGCGAGTCGGTCAAAGACGCGTTTTGCGGTATCCCGAACCTCAGCATCCACATCGCTATCGTCAAGCAGCTTGAAAATATCGGCGAGGTGGCGACTCGGTCCGTGTTCATGATGCTGGTGAGAATGCCCGTGATCATGGGCGTGCGTATGTGTATGCTCATGGGCGGCTTCCTCGTGTGAAGGCGTGTGCGCTGGATGCACCTCTACAATCGCCCGTGTACCGGTGATACCGTGTTTTACGGATTTTTCAAAGCGAAGACTGAACTCAGCATCAAGTTTGAGGGTCGCCAATCGATCTGTAAGTATTTCGGGTGGTACACCTACATCAACCAAAGCACCGAGTGTCATGTCGCCACTGATCCCCGAAAAGCAGTCAAAATACGCAATCTTCAACGTGGTTATACCTTTTTTGGATATTTGGTGTCGTGTAGTGCCGGCACACGGCGTGTGCCTACGACTATGCAAAGACCGAATTAAGAGTTAACGGTCACCTCAACAAGGTGACCGTCGCACTGCTCACTTTTAAGAAACCTGAAGCAACTCTTGGAGCAATTCTTTAGATTCGTGGCGTTTGAGTTTGAAAATGGCTTCAGACTCGATTTGCCGCACGCGCTCCCGGCTGATTCGGAGTTTATCTCCGATATCCGCCAGTGTGTATTCAGTGCCATCAATCAACCCATATCGTAAGATGATTACCTGTGTTTCACGTGGGTTGAGCGTCCGGTTGAGTGTTTCAGTGATCACCTCAATTTTGGCGTAATCGAGCAAATAGTTTTCGGGTGTAATTTGAGATTGATCCGGAATGAGTTCAGAAAATGAACCGTCCGGGGAATCCTCATTAATGGGTGCGTCAAGCGGTACAGGGTCCCGCGTAGCGTTGAAAATTTCAGAGACCTTTTTTTCAGTGAGTTCAACTGCGCTTGCGATTTCGGTTGTTGTCGGTTCGCGTCCGAGTTCGGTGGTCAGGTCCGACTGCGCCTGTTTAATGGCACGTCGGGCTTCGCCGATATAGCACGGGACGCGAATCATCTGCCCTTGTTGGTCGAGTGCGCGTTTGATGGACTGCATAATCCACCATGTTGCATAAGTGCTGAATCGAAATTTGAGGGTGTGGTCGAATTTATCCACGGCGCGCATCAATCCGAGGCTGCCTTCCTGCATCAAATCGAGGAAGGTTAACGATGTTTTGCTGAAGTGATGTTGCTTCGCGATGCTGGCAACAAGGCGGAGATTCGCTTCAACGATTTTCAGTTTCGTGCCGTGTGTAATTTGATCCGCCGTCTCCAACTGATCCGCCAACCACTTGATATGTGCGAATTCGTTTCGTAAGTCTTCAAGAACGAACCGTAATGCGCGTAGCGAACGCGTAGCGGTCCCGTTGGGCAACATATCGGGTGGTAATTCCTCCAAGAGTGTTTCGATCTCACAACGAATAACGTCGTACTCTTGAAAAGCGTGGGATTCCTGCGCCTCGTCAAAAGGCGTAAGTGCGACACGCGCAAAGTCGCGTACCGGTGGTATTTCTGTAAGTGGCATTTCACGTGGCTGTTGCCTCGATTTTGCCACTTTTTCGTTAAATGCACTAATGCTGCGCCGGATGGTTTGTCGGGCATAAGTTCGGAATTCCGCCCCGCGTTTTGTATCGTCATTGTCAATTGCCTTCAAGAGTCCAAGGCTTCCGGCCTGCATTAATTCGGGGGGCGAGGTTTCGTCAACATATTTTTTCAGGAGATGTAAGTTCCCCTGAAAAATTTTCCACCGTGCTTGCTTGAGTAATTTCGCCTTTGTCTCTAATTTGTCCAATAAAACACCCAGTGCTTGAATTTCTGCGCGAATTTGGCTTATAATTAACCCGTGTTCTGATTGCGGAGGTTCAAATTTGTGTTTATTGTTTAGCGCATTTTCCTCAGCAATGTTCAGTGAGGCTAACATCCACTTCGGAAATTCATTTAATTTAGTGGTGAACATCTGGAGACCTTCTTGGTATTTTTCAAAGAGTGCGGTCTCTTGTTTAGGATCCAACAAAGGTGTCTTGGCTATTTTTTGTAAGTATGCAAAGGTCTCATCCTTTGGTGCTTCTACTGGATCCTCATCCTTCTCCTCTTCCTCTGCAAAAAGTTCAGGTTCTACCGGGTATGCCGGATAATAGTTTCTCATGTCCTCACCTCACTGTAGTATCGATCTCCAGACCGAAGTGTTTTTGAATTTGTCCTACATAGCGAAAATTATGAAAAAAGGTTTAACTTTTTAGTAGGTATGTGATATGCTATTAAGTGTAATCATTTGATATATCTTAATATTAGCCTGCAAGTTTAGGAAGCCACATAGGCGAACAGATAAAGCGAACTCGGTATAACCATTGGAGGTAGTTAATGGCTCAACTCACACAAGCCGAAATTATAAAACGGTGCCAAGCTGGTGAATCCTGTTCTGGTGAAAATCTTGCAAACCTTGATTTAGCGAATCAATCGCTCGCCGGTATTGATCTGTCGGCAGCGGATTTGAGCGGTACCGACCTACGGAACACGGACTTAACAGAAGCGAATCTAAACGATGCGAATCTCGCCGGTGCAGACCTTTCTGGTGCTACGCTACATCGGACGTATCTGGTCGGTTCTAATTTAACAGACGCAAACCTTGAGAAAGCAAATCTACAGGGTGCTTTCCTGAGTGGCAGTCTGCTTTGTAGTACTAACTTCCGAGATGCCGATTTGCGCCGCGCTACGCTTGGCTGTCCGCAATGCGAAGTACCGGGCCCTTTCGGTTCACTCACGAGTTTTGAGAATGCGAACCTTGAAGAAGCGATTTTCGGTGAAATCAAACTGAAAGGCACTGTTTTGCTCGGTGCTAATTTTAAAGATGCGTATCTATACGAGGTAGACCTCTCTGAAGCCGTGTATCGCGAATCCGATCTCAAAGGTGCTATCACCAAAAAAGGACGAAATTAAGCAACGTAATTAACTTCTTCGCGGGTTTCCGTAACTCGTTATAGCCCTCACTGGCACTTCTGACTGATAGTCTCAATCCCCGGATTATTTCTATGATTCCGAGATTGAGACTAAAATACTTAATAGCACTTCTCCTTTTTTCTATTATATGTGACGTTAACATAATACAAGAGGTTTACCTAAAGTTCATTTTTTTGCCTCGGATAATTCGTGTACGATTTTTTATAACGGGTTAACAGCACTTCCATCTCTCCGTAGGCAAATGGGTAGAGTTCTAAAAGTGCTTAGAATACCCGTTAACTGAGTTGCATCTCACAGAATTTTTTATACAACCCGCCCTTCGCTAACAGTGTTTGGTGTGTTCCAGTTTCCAAAATCTCTCCATCTTTGATAACAAGAATTTTATCCGCTCGGACAACGGTTGATAGCCGGTGTGCAATAATAAAACTGGTTCTCCCTTGCATGAGGTTTGTCAACGATTCTTGAATGAGTGCTTCAGACTGCGTATCCAGTGAAGACGTGGCTTCGTCTAAAACAAGAATCGGTGCATCTTTTAGGAGTGCGCGCGCGATAGAGAGGCGTTGCTGTTCGCCGCCGGAGAGTTTCACGCCTGCTTCCCCTATTGGTGTAGCGTATCCGTTCGGAGTTTTTGTGATAAACTCGTGCGCGTTTGCTTTCTGCGCCGCTGCAACGATCGCCGCATCGGTAGCCCCTGGGCAGCCATAACCGATATTTTCCAGAATTGTCCCGTCAAAGAGGAACGTATCTTGTGGAACGAGTGCAATATTTTGTCGCAACGACTCGAGTTTTACTTCAGAAATAGGTACATCGTCAATCAAAATTTTCCCAGAATTGACTTCATAGAAACGCAGCAAAAGATTGAGGAGCGTCGTTTTCCCACTGCCACTCGGTCCGACGAGTGCGACGACTTCTCCCGGCTTCGCCTCAAAAGTCACGTTATCAATAACAGGTTTGGAAGGTGCTTGCCGGTTTTCTGAGTCTTGCGAATAAGAGAAGGTGACGTTTTGGAATGTGACGGTGCCGCGGATATTTTTCAGTTCAATCCGATCCGTCGATTTTTCCGTAGATAGGTCGCGCCCATCTATGCTATTTTGCGGACCTGTCTCAGCTCCGAAATCGAGGAGATAAAAAATCCGTTCCGCAGAGGCAAGGCACTGTTGTAAAGCAGTGTTGACGTTGCCAATTGTTTTAATCGGTTTGAACATGTAACTTACCATCCCAACATAACGGATGAACCACCCTATAGAGAGCTGCCCATTAATCACTTGCCAACAGCATAATCCAAAAACTGTTGCAATTCCAATAGCGCCCAACCATTCAATCAGAGGCGGGAGGAGTGCTGCGAAACGGGCACGCCGAATCGCTGAGCAGTATTGACTCCAATTAATGGTTCGGAAACGTTCTGTTTCCGTCTGTTCAGATGTAAAACTTTTGATAATCTTGATGCCGGAAAATGTCTCTTTGAGTTGTGAATAGATGTCTGCACTCTGTTGTTGAATCTCTATGCTGGCACTACGAATTCGCCTACCAACAAGCGTAATCAGATAAGCGAGCAGCGGAAGGAGCACTAAAACAAAGAAGGTAAGTTTGAAACTATCAATTAGCATCACAGAAACGAAAGAAACAACAAGAACAACAGCGCGTATGATACCCGCCATCGCGGCAACAAGCGTCTGCCAGACGCGAACATCTTCCGTGATACGTGTCATGAGGTCGCCGGTGCGCTCTTCGCGTAAAACACCTAACGGTGCAGAAACAATTCGCTCGTAAAGGGCATTGCGTAACCGAAAGGCGAGTTTATGCCCGACACGCGCTATCACATAATCGTTGCCGTAAACAAAGCAACCTTTGATGAGAACGAGAATAAGCATTCCACCGAGTAGCCATAAAAAGTATTTAAGCGCATCGTCAGCATCTACTAATACCACCTCAAAACCATCAAAAGCGAACATTCCTTCATTACCCTCGCGCTGGAAGTAACGGACAGATACAGGTTCGTCAAACGAATTGCCACTGACAGCTTCAAGAGCGTTAACGGCATCATGCAAAACAAGTTGAAGGACACCTAAGGCACACACAGCACCCACGAATGCGAAAGCCATCGCCAAGAGGATGGAACCGGTGTAAGGTGTGTGATACCGCACAAATCGTTTAAAGAGTGGGTTTTTTGTGAGAGGTTCCTTATCCATGCCTAATCCTGACCGTTCGGTTCACCCCAATCTACTTGCTTGACCTTAACTGATAATCGCCAAATTGAATCGCACACGCCTGCTTTACAGCATCAGTTTTGCAGCGAACGCTAAGTTCTCGCTTTTGGAAATCCACAGCCTCAATGACACCGATGGCAGCAGTTTTACCGGTCCTGTCGATTAATCCAACCAAGCGGCGTTTAAAGTAGGTAGAGACCTCGACTGTAACGCGCGTCAAACTTAAATAATTTTTAATATAGGTGATCGTTGCTTTGGAAAGATGTCTCGCCACAATGCAGCATAAGGTACGATTTCCCCATTCAGCATAGTAAACTTGCGTTTCGGCGAGCTGAGAGAGGATTTCTAACTCTTTCTCATTTGCGGGACGCCCTATGAAAAAGGGAGTGCGTCCACCACGAATCTGTTCAAAAGGGAGCAGTTGCACGCGACTCTCAGAGAAGTACATGTCAAATCGGTCCTTTCGGTACCGACTTCGCAGATTACCGCTTTTCAATCGGACGCTCCGGTGTGGCAAGAGATAATGAATATTGAGCCACGCCTGTTGGCTGTAGTACGCCGTTATCTGCTCGAATTCGGTAGAACGCCCGATGCAGATGAGGTGGTTGGGTCTGATGAGTTCAATTTTATGCTGTTTGAGAATGACTGCGGGGGGATCATGAACATAGCCGGTGGTATCAACAATAATGAAATCGGCATCGGTATCGCGTGCACTATCTACCATCAGTCGGACGCCAGTGAGGGTCTCAAGAAAGTGTCCATTCGGTGACACATCACCGACGAAATAGAGTTGATCCGCCGTGCCATCAAATACAATATTTTTTTCTCCTCGGTTTTGTCCGCTGTCTAACATCGTTTCTTGCGCTGATGGTAATTGGGTTTCATTTCGCGCGGCGAAGGACTTTACACCGATTGTGGTAGGGGGACCGATTTGGGACTGCCCGATGTCTGCATCGACGCAAGCGGCTTTGAATCCTTTTGCGAGTGCGAAATCCGCTAAAAAACGGCAAAACGTCGATTTTCCTGCATCGGTCGCGCCTATCACGAGTACAATCTGTTGCGGCTTGACAACTTGACTGGCAAGTTTTCTCCAGTCTGGGTTAACTTGGTAGGTGTCATCCATCTGTCTGTCTCATAGTGGGGGAATTTAGTCGCCAAGGTTCATTTGGTAACGGAAGGTAACACCGGGGAGACTAAACATCTCATCGAAAGGGGGCATCTGTTTAATACCGACGAGTTGTTCAAACAGCGATGTTTTTTTCTCCCTACGTAGCACCTTAGGGCTGCCTTCAATGCCTCCGAGTTCTCCAGCGATTTTAATCGCGTCCGGTAGATTGCCAAGTTGGTCGATCATTTTTGAATCCAACGCCTGCCTTCCAGAGAAGATCCGTCCATCTGCGAGTTCAAGGACTTCGGTACGCGTTAAAAGGTTACTGCGTGCCTCAGCGATCGTATCCACAAATTGATTGTAAACATCATCGACAGTGGCTTGGAGTACTGCCTGCTCCTCTTCTGTTAGCGTCCGGAAAGGTGAACCGGTGTCTTTAAATTGGCCGCTCTTAATGACTTGGTGTTCTAATCCGACTTTGTCGTATAAACCTTTCATCCGCGTGAATTGCATAATAACGCCGATGCTACCGGTTAATGTGCCGGGGTTTGCGAGAATTGTGTCAGCGGCACAGGCAATATAATAGCCGCCTGATGCAGCGCTGCCCGCCATTGAAGCGACTATCGGTTTTTCGATCTTTTCCAATTCCGTATAGATCTCTTGGACGGGGGCGACACTGCCGCCGGGTGAATCGATTCTCAATACGATTGCCTTGACGCTTGGGTCATCGCGATAGGCGTGAATGAGTTTAATCGTCGCATCGGATTTGGAGATAATTCCTGTAACATCTATCACAGCGACTTTCTGTCCCATTGATGCACTACCGCCCATGGAACGTAATAAGATGAGCATCAAGAAAAACAAACCGATGATAGTGCCTAAGATAATAAAAACACGTCTCTTCTTCATTTTTTTATTTTTTTAACTATTAGGTTTTCGCGCCGATTTTTCCGTTGTCAAAATCGGGTTTTCGATGCGTTTTAGCGACATCGGGGTGATTAAAGGTTTTAAAACTGCTACACGGATGTTGAAAACATACCCAAGCAAATGAACCTTACAGGGCTCAAGAGGGCTTTTGGCGTGCAAGGTTTAGGTCTAAACCCGGTGCGGTTAGGAAACCGCACCTACCGGGCCGGGGGTATGATGCCAGTTCATCGTCTAACGATGACGACCCAGAATGTTTTTAATAACCACCCTATATCGGAGGCGATGCTCTGTGTTGCGACATAGTGAAGATCCAAGGCAAGTTTTTTCGGCATTAACTCTGTAATGTAGTAATGCTCTGCATCCTGCTGCCCTTTGAGTTTCTCCTCTTCATCGCGGTTAGCGAGTTGCGAGGGCCCGGTCATCCCCGGCTTCACCTGCAGCACCTGTTTCTGTATTTCCGTGTAGTATTTAACGTAGTTAGGTGCCTCCGGGCGCGGTCCGATGAGACTCATCTCTCCTTTGATAACATTGATTAAGTTTGGGAGTTCGTCAAGTTTCGTCCACCTCAGAAATCTACCGATGGGTGTGATCCGTGTGTCGCGATAGGTTGTCAAGCTGCCGCCGAGTGTATCTGCGTTGACGACCATAGTCCTGAATTTATACATTTCAAAGAGGGTTTCGTCTTTACCCACGCGCTTTGCTTTATAGAACACAGGTCCCTTGGATTGCAATTTTGCGAGCAGGCTACCGATGAAAAAAAGCGGTGCCATCAGCAGGAGTGCGATCAGCGCCCCCCCGAGATCAAACGTTCGTTTCACCCAAGCCCGCTTCGGTGCGATAATAACATCGGTTTGCGGCATGCGATTTCCCTACCTTATAGGGCTACCGACGATTGACACTGGCGGTTTTCGTTTCCGAGGGGAACTGAATAATTTCAGACCCGGTCTCCGTATCCGTTTCTGTAATGAACGCGCGGTTCGGTTGATATGTCGGCACCAACTCTTGGAATTTGGTGACAATCCCTTCTGAATCGAGTGCGTCCGCGAGCTGCGAGAGTTCTTCAATCTGTGAGAGGAGTTGGTGTTCTTCAATCTCTTCCAACTGTGCTACGAAAATACGCTGGTGCTTCGTTGCTGTAACGCCTTCTTGCGGTGTAAGCAGTTCTTCGTATAATTTTTCACCGGGTTCTAAACCTGTAAATGCGATCTTGATGTCTCTGTCGACCTCAAGCCCAGAGAGTCGGATGAGGTCTTGTGCGAGGTCAAGAATTTTAATAGGTTCTCCCATATCCAACATCAGAATTTCGCCATCATTTCCCATAACACCGGCTTGGATGAGCAGTTGGACGGCTTCAGGAATAGTCATGAAATAGCGGGTGGCTTCGCGATGTGTAACGGTGACGGGGCCGCCTTTCGCAATTTGACGTTTGAAATTAGGGAGGACGCTGGCTCGGCTGCCGATAACGTTTCCGAAGCGGACAGCGATAAACCGAGTCGCGTTTTGTCTTGCCTTACACTGAATTAATTTTTCCGTCACGCGCTTGGAAGCCCCATAAACGCTCGTTGGGTTCACGGCTTTATCAGACGAGACGAGGATAAATGCCTCTACGTTGTGTTTAATTGCGGCATCAATCAGGTTTTGGGTGCCGAGGATGTTATTTTTCACGGCTTCGTCTGGATGATTCTCCATGAACTTGACATGCTTGTGTGCGGCGGCATGGAAGATAATATGTGGTCGATATTTGCGCGTAATTTGGGAGACCTTCGCGTTATCTCGGATGTCGCCGATGATCAAAGCGCGGTTAAGTTCGGGTTCAAACTCTCGAAGTTCTATATCTGTGTGATAGATGCTGTTCTCACCGCGTCCGAAAAGGATAAGGAGTTCAGGATCGAGTTTCGCCACCTGCCGACAGAGTTCGGAACCGATAGACCCGCCTGCCCCGGTGACCATCACGCGTTTACCGGCGAGATATTTGGAAACTTCGGCGATGTCCATTTGGGAGATAGAGCGATTGAGGAGATCCTCAAATCGGACTTCCCGAATCTGACTGACACTCGCGCGCCCTTCAAGGATCGCGTGAATGTTGGGGACAATCTTGAATTGGCATCCGCGATATTCACACTGCCGAATAATGTCCCGGATTTTTCCGCCGGGTGCTGACGGGATAGCGATGACGACTTCGTCAACTTCCCGTTTCCGGGTAATATACGTTAGGTCTCGAGTTGTACCGAGTACTTCAAGCCCAGCGACGGTTCTACCGACTTTACGCGGCGCGTCGTCAATGAAACCTATCGGTACATACCCTTTTTCAGGATGGTTCCTGAGTTCGCGTAGTACACCGATCCCTGTTTCACCTGCGCCGACAATAAGGACTTTCGTCGGCGGTTTTCGAGCGGGTAGACTTGATATGGCGTTTACAGTGTTTGAACCTTTGGTGTTCGGGGAACTCGTGACGACCACGCGTCTATCTTTTTGAAGGATTTGCTTAGAGAATTTGGTAAATCCGATGAGCGCGAAGTTATAGAATCCATCAATCAAGAATAAGACCCAAGCGATCTTCAGGAGTATAGACACCCCGATGAGGCCTACAGTCGCTAATATAATTGCGGCAGTGAGTTTACGGAATTCCTGTACAGCGGCGTGTTGCCACATTGGCTTGTAGAGATTAAACCCCAATAAAAAACCGATGCGGACTATCGTGACGACAGCGGCGACACCCAAAAAATGCTGAGTGGGGGTTACATCTACACTCTGCAATATGGCGAACAGGGGCGTTGACTGTTCTAACAAGTCAAACCCGAATTGCAGACTGGTGAGGTAAGCGCATAGAAACGCTATATTGACGAGAAGAGCATCAACAACAATTATAGAACTCCATTTTATTTTGGGTTTATCCATACAACCTCCTTCGTTTTTCTGGTCACTTTTCGGATCGTTAGGTTTTCTGGCGCGATTGTGATTCTACCTTGAATCGTGGGGCATGGACTGCTTGTGCATAAACATGCTCTAAACGGTCTCCAATAGCCTCCCAACTATAATTGGTTTCAACACGGGTTCTGGCAGTTTGTGAAAATGTCTTTCGTAAGTCCTCGTTATCAAGTAAATAAATGACCTGCTCAGCAAAGTCTTCCGGCGTATCAGCGACGAGTAGTTCTTTGCCGATATCTGCTTCTAAGCCCATAGCGCCGACAGAAGTGGTAACAACCGGCACTCCCATCGCCATTGCCTCCAAATTTTTGGTTTGTATACCCGACCCGGCGCGTAAGGGGGCAACAAAAACAGATGCCTTCTGAAAATAAGGGCGGACATCTGGAACATAACCGGTAACAACAACACCTTCTTGTGCCTCAAGTCGTTTTACAGGTTCCGATGGATGATTCCCGACGACATAAAAGCAGACTTTCGGATGCCGTTCTCGGATGCGCGGGAAAATTTCATCGCAGAAATAGGTTGCAGCATCAGCGTTCGGAAAATAGTTCATCGTTCCTGTAAAGAGCAGGACGGGTGCGGGTGCCTCCCCCGGTTCTGCCTGAAAGTATTCGAGGTCCACGCCCATCGGCACAATGGATAGATTCAAGCTATCGTCCTGTTTCAATAGGTAGTCGCGGTCGAAGCGTGCGACAACGGTGCCGCAATCAAAAGCCTTCATAATATCGACTTCGTAACGCTGTACCCGCTTTTCCTCTAATTTTACCAAAAAACGTTTTGGAGTGCAATCTAATTTAATTTTTGCGAGCCAAGGACTCCTTTCAAGTTCGGCGCGTCGATTGAGATTCAGTGCTAACGAATCACATAAATCCAGTACTTTGACGGGGCCTTGGACTTCTGTCACATATTGTCCCATCCGAAAGAGTTGTGCATGAATCAACGCGAACCGTTCTTGTGCGAGGAGTTGGTTGATCTTGCGTTGCATCTGCGGTGCGTACCAGTAGTGAAGCTGGAGCGGATGCCGCGATAAACAGTGAACCCCGGTATTCAGGTATGCAAAAGAACGATGGAACCGCACCCACTCTACGCGTTCACAAAAAGGTTCTAAATGTTTCGCTGATTCGATATCGGTTTCGGTCTCAGCAAAGTAAACGAGTGTTATGGCATGTTGTTTCGAGAGTTGCTTGATAAAGTTATAGGACCGGATCCGATCGCCTCGATGCGGTGGATACGGACACCGGAGGCTCAAAAATAAAATCTTCATTTTTTTCTTTTAACTATGGGCCTCCGCTCATCGTTCCACTTCGTTCCACGATGGGATATGATTAATTTTGACGCGATGGATGCTGCGTGCGTTATTTTTAGATGTTCTATTTCCCCGAGATGATTTCTGATTAATTCTAATCGGATATAGACTATGGTCCCTCTACATTAACCCGGTTCCTCGTCAGGCAATTCTGCTTCGTCAATGAGCATTACAGGGATACCATCTCGGATCGGGTAGCGACGCTGACACTCACCGATACACACCAGTTTCTGTGCCGTTTCATCGTGTACTATTCCGCCTTTACATGCCGGACACGCGAGGATATCAAGTAGTGTTTTCGAGAGTGTGTAAGGGTTTTCAGAATTCAAAGGTGTTCTCCATTATTAGTTATCAGTTGTCCGTTATCGGTTGTCAGTTAAAAGAGGTATCGGGTTTAGCAAACACTTTTGGGTTATTCTATGAAGAAACACCCTATCAAAAACACCGCTCCTAACTGAAAGCTGACAACTATGCGCCGTGGCATCTCTTATATTTCTTACCACTGCCGCACGGACAAGGTGCATTTCTGCCGACCTTCGGCATGTTCCCCATCGCCTGTTGAGAGGCGAATTCGGCTGTATCGCTGGCTGAAGTTGAGGTCTGTGCTTGGGCGCGCCTCGGCGGTTGTCTACGCGGTTTACCTGTGCGGCGGCCCGGGGCACGGCGCGGTGCTTGTGTGTTAACCTGAGATTTAAAGATGAATTCGCTGACCTCTTCTTCAATTTGCTGATACATACTCTCAAAGACCGCGAGTGCTTCATTTTTGAAGACGACAATCGGGTCTTTACCGCCATATCCTGCGCCGAAACGGATGCCTTCCTCGATGTAGTCAATATTCTGGAGGTGATCCTTCCAATGATCGTCGATTCTATCAAGCAGGAGTAGGCGTTCGAGGAGACGCATCATCTCGGGGCCGAATTCGGCTTCGCGTTGCTCATAAACCTCGCGCAATGTTGCCAAGGTATGTTCCTCGACCTCGTCAAGACTCGCCTGTGCCAATGGCGGATTCCAAATCGGTTTGACCGGAAATTTACTTGTCAACCACTGCTCATATCTATCGGGATTTTCAAGGGTGTTTCCGCCCTTTTCTGGCAGATTGTCATCGACTGCATCTTGAACAACTCTCTCAATCATCTGCCAGATTGTCGTTTTGAGGGTAGCAGGTGCTTTGCCTTCTTTTTCAGCGAGCGCTGCGAGTCCGATCTCTTCTGGCACACTCCCGTTTTCTGTCGATGCCGGTGCTTCTGTTTCTGGTACATCCTCATCCTCAGATGATACGAACATGTCGGTCGCGGATGCCAAAACGGTGTCGCGCAAGGTATAGATGGTGTCGCGCTGTGAATCCATGACATCGTCGAACTTCAGAAGGTTCTTACGAATTTCAAAGTGCATCTGCTCAACACGGGTCTGCGCTTTTTCAATGGACTTGGTAATCCACGGGTGCTCTAATAGTACTTCTTCGTCCATGCCGACGCGTGTCATTAACCCTTGCAAACGTTCGGATCCGAATTTCCGCATCAATTCGTCTTCAAGTGAGAGATAGAAGCGAGATGAGCCAGGATCGCCCTGTCTACCGGCACGTCCGCGGAGCTGATTATCAATACGACGCGACTCGTGGCGTTCTGTGCCGACGATATGGAGTCCACCTGCGGCTAACACCTTCTCTTTGTTTTCGTTACAAATTGCTTCCGCTTTTTCGAGTGCTGCTTGGAATTCTTCGGACTCTGGATGGGGTTCCTGTCTTTTAGTTTTCTGCTTGCGGAGCATCTCCTTTGCCAAGCCTTCCGGGTTCCCGCCGAGGAGGATATCCACACCACGCCCCGCCATATTCGTAGCGATGGTTACGGCACCGGGGACACCTGCTTGTGCGACGATATCGGCTTCATGTGCGTGTTCTTTGGCGTTCAGCACCTGGTGCTTGATGTCTCGATGTTTGGTTCGGAGCATCTTACTGAGTTTCTCAGAGCTTTCAATCGAAGCCGTCCCGACGAGTATTGGCCGCCCTTTTTCGTGCTCCCCGACGATATCGCTCAAGACAGCCTCATATTTCGCTTCCTCGGTCGCATAAATTTGGTCAGGATTGTCCATCCGGATCATGGGTTCATTAGTCGGGATAACGGCGACCTCTAAGCCGTAGATATGCGCGAATTCGTTCGCCTCTGTAGCGGCGGTACCTGTCATACCGGCGAGTTTATCGTACATGCGGAAGTAGTTCTGGTAGGTAATTTTGGCACTGGTTTCGTTTTCCTGAACGACTTTAACGCGTTCTTTCGCCTCAATCGCTTGGTGTAATCCCTCGCTCAACCGCCTCCCGATCTGTTTTCGTCCGGTGAATTCATCGACGAGGAGGACTTCGCCGTTTTCGACGAGATAATCGACATCGCGTTTGTAGAGGTGGTTTGCAGTGAGTGCCTGATTGACGTGATGCACCATAGCGATATTGGTATGTTCGTAGAGATTGCCGACACCGAGACGGCGTTCGACTTCTTCAACGCCTTCATCGGTGAGCGTTACAGAGCCGCGCGACTTCCCCTGCTGGTCAATCTGAAAATGTTCGCTTTCTTTGAGGTGTGTGACAACGCTGTTGACTTGCCTATAGAGTTCAGCGGGTTTACCGGCGGCGATTGAGATAATGAGCGGTGTCCGCGCCTCATCAATGAGAATACTATCAACTTCATCAAGGATCGCATAGGCATGCCCGCGTTGCACCTTCGCGTCAAGCGAGAGGGCACTGTTATCGTGCAGGTAATTGAATCCAAACTCACTGTGAACACCGTAGGTGATGTCTGCCTTGTATCCGAGTTTTTTCTGTTCATACGGTATGAGATTGAGTGTGAGCCCAACGGAGAGTCCGAGGAAGTTATAGATTTTTCCCATCCATTCTGCGTCGCGGCGTGCCAGATAGTCGTTGACAGTGGCAACATGGACACCTTTTCCGGTGAGTGCGTTGAGGTAGACAGCAAGCGTTGAGGTGAGCGTTTTCCCTTCACCTGTCCGCATCTCGGCGATGCTGCCCTGATGGAGTGCGGCACCACCCATAATTTGGACATCGTAATGGCGTTGTTTCAATGTCCGCACGGCTGCTTCTCGGACGACAGCAAACGCATCCGGTAAGAGGTCATCAAGCGACGCGCCGGCGTCCAATTTTTGGCGAAATTCGGTTGTTTTGGATTGTAGTTGGGCATCCGTGAGTTTTTTGACATCCGCTTCGCGCTGGTTGACGGCTTCAACGATGTCACGAAATTTTTTGACATCCCGGTCTTCTTTACTACCGAAGACTTTTGTTATCACTTTTTGGAACATTTTTTTTATTTTCCTTGCGGTTCGATAAGGCTGATTTCCCAGAGATGATTTGCTCCGTATATCTATTCAACCTTACTAAAACCACAAACTAAACAGTTTGTGGTACATATGAAACCTTTACTTGGACTCCGGTTCACGCGCCACATCCGGTGTCTCTACTACGTTCTCGTTAAAGGGCTCTAACAAATTGTGTCCATCAATTTTCTTGCGTAAAATCGTATAAACCACTGTATTTCCGGCAGAAGCGATTGAGAACAGGTATGCGATCACCAACCCGATCCCCATGAGCAGCGTGATTGTGAGAAAAATAGCTGTCACTGTTGTCGTGAAAGTCGATGTCTCTTTCATGGCCATACCGATGTTAAAGACACCGAAACTGTTAACGTAGGGCAGCATCGCTAATTTTTCGATAGCCCCACCGAGCCATAGGTTTGCACACGCTGTGATGTGCTCCATCTGTCCGGTGTGTAGAAGAGACACCGGGAACATCACGATTGAAAACCCTGCGAGGCAAAAAAAAGCCCAGATTGGTACAAAGACGAGTTTTATGAGAAACAACATCGCCTCATAACACACCGTGAGCCACGATTTGTTCCAAACGATGGCAAACTGCTGATAGATGGTTTCAAACGCATCGGCACCTGTCGTAGCGACAACGGCTGGCACAAAGAGTAGGCTGACACCGAAAACGATCGCGATGAATACCATTAGCACACCGAGAAAAAATCCGATCGGCATGAACAGTGAAGCGACCGTGAGAAACGGTTTCCCGACGACCGGTAACTTTCCGAGTCCGGCAATGCTAAGGGGTATTAGGGCGAGAAATATCAGGATGAGAAGTAAACCGATGAACGCGCCCAAAACAGATTTCCAATGCCCTTTGAGAAAAGTCACGGCATCGCCGACCGAAAAGAAGAAATCCCCGCGGAGTTGTTCGATGGTAATTTTGGAAGCCACGGTGCTTGCCAAGAAGAAGAGACACGCGAAACTCGCGACCCCTATCCACATTGCGATCTCAGTTAGCTGTGCAAGTTCTGCGTTACTGAAGGGCAGTACAGGTAGGAGTGCGAACGTATTCCAAAAGTCCTGGGCAGCGGTGCCACCTTCAACGAAAAGACTGAGATATACCAAAAGTTCATAAATCAGATACGCGATGACGAGTCCAATGAAATGAACTGCGATCTTTCGTCCACTGAATCCGTAACGGATGACTTGGAAAATATCCCTGAAATCAAAGTATCGTTTTTCCATGAAGGATTCTTCTGCTTTTTAACGGGTGCTTGTATATTAATGATACTACAATTTACACGATTTTGTCAAGTGGGAATAGTTATCAATCGTCAGTTTTCAGTTAGCAGTTATAAGAAAATTATCATTAGAGCAATTTTCAGTTAGCAGTTCTCAGCTGGATGAAGCCGTAGACGGGGATGCGGATGGGTAGCGGATCTGCTGTGGTTAGGATTTGGATTTTCTCGCGCAAAGGTTCTGGCGCGTCTGGGACATGCCATACGACTTTTAGTCTTTTCTGGTGCTGTTTACCGGTGTCGCTTATAACACTCACATCCAAAGCGGTAGGGGTTTCAACTTTTAGCACCTCAAACGGGGATTCAGCGGAGAGTGTGAATGCTAACGACGGTTGTGTGCCTGACACTGCCATGCCATAGGAGAGGGTTTGCGGGTGTGCCGTGACGGGTGCTATGACTTCAGCAGTGACGGGGAGTGTTAACGTCCGTTCATTGGGAAACGCCACAGTGAGTAGCGACGAAAAGGGGCCCCTGTCTTTGCGCGGCCCGAGTTGAATTGTGATCAAAAAGTTGTCTGTGTCGGGGTCAGGTGTCATCTCCCATGTCAATCTCGGATAGTTTGATGGCAAGAGACGGATGTCCGATGTGTTGAGAGGCGCGTTCACAGCGAGTTTCAGCGTCTTCTGATGCACCGTTTCTGGGAGGATATTGCCAAAATCGCAGACATCCGGGTTGAGTGTCGCAAATCGTTTGGCGGTGGCGACAATCGTTAAAGCGACGCTTGGTGTGTTCGGACTATCGGTGAAAATGGTGGCGGTTGCTGTGGTCTGATCCGCCGGTAGGATTTCTGGGTTGATGCCTATGTGGAACGCTGCTGCTTCATCGGGTTGGATTTGTTCGGGTCCCGTAATTTTTGCGTAACTACAACCTGTGTGGACGCTTTGGATGCGGAGGACGTTTTTGCCTACATTTCGTGCGATTACGGATCGTGTGACGGTGCCTTCCCATTCAGGGAGAATTCCGAAGTCAATGTGTTGCTGTGTGAGGATTAACTCGGTTGCGGATTCTCGTGGGTTGTTGACGAGGAAAATAATAAGCCCAGAAATTAATAGGGCGGGAATAATGATGTGTGTGAGGATTGCGCGTTTGGACATTGTCAGTATCTTCGTGTTTTCACTGAATAAGGTGAATCGCTGGGATGGTAATGAAAGGATACGATAACATATTTGATTTAAAAACGCAAATTTATTCGCTGTCTGAATCGCGGATTTTCGCGGATGACACGGATTACGCGGATTTTAAGAGGTTTCTGTTAGTTGAATGTTTTTTCAGTCTCCATAAGTGTCAATTTTAGAAAAAATAACTGTTGTCGTCCCCAGACCCGGTAGGTTCGGTTTTGCGGCGTACACGCCCAAATGCGACCTGCATTCCTAACCGAATCGGATACTACGCGGAAACCTTGAAGACTTCAAACCCCTCTTGAATCCCGTAGGGATGGTATCTATGTAGAAAAACGCGACCACACAGACCTAAGCCCCGGAGGGGCGGCATCTGTAGAGGTAGGGCATCCAAATGACGCGAAAAAATCGCTAAATTGACACCTATAGTGCGGTTTTGCGGCGTACACGCCCAAATGTGACCTGCATTCCTAACCGAACCGGGTATAACCAAAAACAGTAGATGCTTTTAAGAAGAATCATCAATCAGAATTGGTATTATATTACCGCGGGCGTTTGGTTTTACTATAGTCAGATGAAAATTTCCACAATGCCCTATCAAGTTCTCGCATTGAAACACCGCTCCTGTTCGCAATTTCACGACAAAACTCAATGTACTCCAGCCAGAACGGATACGAGGCTCTTGTTCTCCACTCCAGCCCGACAGACCAAAGCGCGTGTATATCAAGGAGCGGATATTGTCCGTTGTCAAACAAATGTAGGATTGCAGAAGCGGTTGGCTCTTTCACACCCTGCAACAAGGTTAAAATTAGCAACTTTGTCCAGTCATCTGTAACTGTGAAAGCACTTTTCGTAATGTCTTTTATGAAGTCGTCGGTGTTTTCTAAAGTAAGATTTGCTCGTCGGGGTGATTTCCAACGTGCTATATCATGCAAATCTTCTTTCGTGAGGTGGCCGCGCTTCTGAACTTTGCTTTTGAGGTCAACCAGATACTGTTCTTTCATTTGGTCTTTCTCTTTCTGACGTTCCGTGTAGCGGTTCGCGTAATATCCGATCTCAGATTCAGAAAAGCGTAATTTCATCTTCATAATGCGTCCTTATTCTTCGTCTGCCTCGGTGTTGCAATGTCTGGGTGTAGGGTGACAATTCCTCTCCACGGTGTGATACGAGGCACCGTTTTGTCGTTCACATCACTTCCCTCAACTCGCGTAACTTAGCCATGACTTCTTCAAATCTTTGCATCCAGTTTTCGTCTCGTGCGGTAGCACGTTTCTGCATGGATTGTATAAGTGGCTGTGCCACTTCTGCATCATCTAACTGCTGATCTAATTTCGACAACGTAATTTCTTCTTCTTTCGTCAGTCCAGCAGAAAATTTCTTGTCCAATAAATTGTGATACGCTTCAAGGACGTACATTGGAAGTTCATAAGCGAAGGCGTTTTCGTCCTCATCTGGATGTAATTTGCGATACTCATCCATTGGAACGATTGCAGCTACAGGCTTCCCGTTATGCTCGAGTACGAGACTTTCATGCGCTTCCCACGTTGCCCGTAGTAAGTTTTCAACCTGACGCGGAAGGTCATCTAATGAAATCGTTTTATTCATGATCATGACTCCTCAATATCGAATTCTTGCTGAGCTTCCCGCACTTCATAGTTCGTTCGTGCTTCCTGAATGTGTGTCCAAGAGGTGATGACTCAGAGAACCACCTTTGAGTCAACACGTGGAGGACATCTCATGCGTCATCAGATTATCAAATCTACAATCTTTTTTCAAGCCCTTCTTTCTTCTTACTTTCAGCGGATGACTCAGCAAATCGTTGAGACGCTCGTGTTGCTGTGTGTTTCTTATCTCTTTGAACTTTACAATCTGAATCAAGTCGCTGATGCCTTGAAGCTTCCGATAGACTTGCGTCTCGTCAGTAAACACGAACGTGGCAACACAGATAAACCTATCCGCGTTATCGTTTGGTTCTGGATCGGTCCACATACAGAATATGAGAGATTGCTTGACGAACGATGAGATTTAGGGTTTACGAAATAATTGGGTTTATGATGGCACTTCAAAACCATTAGTTTCCTGTGGCACTTTCAAGGACGATGAGAGCATTAAGAATTGTTTGAGAGTGCCCTGTTAATTCTACTATAAATGCCCCTGACTTACCCACGAAAAAAACTTGACATCCGCACCAAAAAACAGTATAATTATACTATACTAAAAACAAGTTGGAAAATATGCATAAAATCCGAAGCAACCGCAATATTACATTTGCCTTGGTATCTTTTTGGCAGAAAAAAATCTGTTTTTGGTATCTTTCAAGACAGTGGATAAAACACCCAGCAAAATCAAATAGAAAGGAAATCATGGCAGCTTTCCAAGAACTTGAGGAAAGTCTACCGCTCACCCCATCCAATGCGAACTACCTTTGCAGGAAATCTACGAACGCGGCACATTTTCTGATTAGCACTGGAACAGCCACGAAAAGAAAATCAAACACCTGAAAATGAGATTACATTATGAACAGATACCCACGAAAACAGTTAACACTTGGAAATATAAACATATCCCCTCTTCTTACAGGGCGTGAACTCGGTTATACAGAATCAACAGAAGAACTAACACAAATCGTAGGTAAATTCAATTACAAGAATGCTTTGGTAAACCTTGCCAGAATTAACCTCTTTTTTCAGCGCATTGAAGACTTATCGGATGAAGAAATACTTAAGCAAGCTTTCTGTTCCGACTTTTGGTTAGCTACAATTGATAGTCTTAGCCGGTTGCGAGGTCGCCCTATCTTCAATAGGCAATCTACCCTGCATTTGTTGACCGAATGTGCTCACGTTTCTGACCAGCACTCTACCTACACTCTTGAGAGGCGCGATGCCCGGAATGACTTGGCAAAATGCTATCTGATTGCCAATGGGATGCTTGATGATGGTAGTTCTGGTTCTAACACAATGTCTGGAGAGGAACTTAGTAAAGAGATAATAGCTGACACTATTACAACTGTAGATTACGCTATAAACACCTCTCCTGGATACCGCACAAAGTTATTAATGGTTAGATCTGCGGAATTTTTGCGCCGTCTCGCTGAAACTGAGGAAGCGTGCTTGGGTGTTGACGCGAACCAAACTTTCTTGCAGGCTACAGGATTGACACTACAAGACTACCAACATCTCGTTTTTAGCATTTTTGCGGTGTATTGGAATTATTCACTACAGGAAATTGTTAGACAGGATCCTTTTATGGACAGATCGCTGTTCTTCGATCCTAATTCAGTTCCTGACCTTGCACCGTTGTACGAGAATTTTCTACCACATACCTGCATCTCAATAGATGAACTAAAGGAGAAAGCAGAGAATTCACCCAGCTTTAAAAATGAATTCCGCTTGTGGCGTCAGTACCCGTTGGTACAAATAAGTGAAGACCAAATCCTTTGTGTTGACTTTTATTTTCTTTTGGAGAAACTTCAAACCGGTGTGTTCTGGATCATGCGCAACCAATTAGAAAAACAACGTCGGGGCAACGGTCAAAAAATTATTGCCTTATGGGGAGACATTTTTGAGAATTACGCAGCCTCAATAATTAAGCGCGGAATAGATGCTCAAGCACCACGCGTGGAAAAGTACATTATTGCCCCAAATTATGACCAAAGGCAAGAGGAGGAATGCACTGATGTTGCAATCTGTGGCAGTGACACCCTCGTCTTGTTAGAATGCAAAGCCCCTATTTTACGAGCGGACACCAAGTTTAGCGGTGATTTTGACAAACTTTACGCGGAGCTGAAGGACAAAATCATTGAGGGTGAAAGACCTGAAAAGGTGAGAGGTATAAAGCAACTGTGCAATGCGATTCAGTCTCTGTTTCACGCAGACGAAACCCAAAGACAGAGCGTTGAAGGGATAGACATTTCCAGAATCAAAAAGATCTACCCAGTTTTGGTGCTCTCTGATCGAATTTTCTCTGTACCATGCATGAATTGGTTTTTAGATTTGGAATACAAACGGCTTTTGGCGGACATTCATCAGATGGAGAATTTAGATATTATGCCTCTGACGGTGTTAACGATAGAAGATCTTGAATCGTTAGAACCGTTTCTCAGTCACACTCTTTTCCATGTTCATCTAGACGAATGGATGCAATGGCAAGCATCTGGGAACGATAGGCTACCTTTCAGCGCTTATTTACATTCTATACTCAGGGAAAATCCACCTCAAAACACTTTTTATGACCAGAAATTTAATGAGATTCACGCTGACATAATGACATACTTTACGGAACGAGGCGTTGAGTAATAAATCATCCGTTTGTAGAAATCAGCATAGAAGGAACAAGCAGCCTTAGGAAAACACATGCAACACCTTTTTGAAAAACTACGCGAAGACACACTCAACTGGCGCAACGAAGGATATCCCTGCCCAGATTACCCACTCATCGGAGAAGTACTACGCTATCAGTTTGAAGGCGAACCACCAGAGCAAATCTCTCTGAAATACCTCCGCGAACCCCAATTCCAATCGCTGGAACTCTATTGGTTCCTGAGACTTGTTCAGAAAACGCCACATATAGTTGACCTCTATAAACACTACTACAGCGACGATAAACGAGATTTCTTTGAAGCGTTCGGTATTCCAGTGGATCCAGCGGAACTCCAATGGATCCCTGATGTTGATTCAGTTATTGAGAAGGTAAAAAATGACCCAGAATTCGTCAGACAAAAGCGAATTGATCACGTTCACGAGGCTGTCACGCTCCCGTATCCGAGTTATATTTTCGCTCTCGCCATGGGGACCGGCAAAACCGTTCTCATCGGTACGATTATCGCAACCGAATTTGCGATGGCACTCCGCTATCCTGAGAGCGACTTCATGAAAAATGCTCTCGTCTTTGCCCCGGGCACAACGATTATTGAAAGTCTACGAGAGATTAGCGACATTCCTTTCGATCAGATTCTACCTGCCAGTCTTCACCGTGATTTTCTCGCCAACCTAAAAATCACCTACCCACAAGCCGGTGCAAAAGAAATTCAGGTTCAAAGCGAGAGTATCTACAACGTCATCGTCACGAACACTGAAAAAATCGCACTTCGGGCAAACGTAAGGAGACGAGCGAATCAAACCGAATTGGAATTTGCAGAAAAAGAGAAACAAGCAACGTTAGAGGCAAACCTCCGACTCCAAAAGATTACAAGTCTACCGAGTTTAGGTGTCTTTTCAGACGAGGCACACCATACCTATGGCAATAGGATGGATAAAGAACTCAAACGAGTGCGGGAAACAGTCAACTACATCAAAGAGCAAAAAGGGGTTATTGCCGTTATCAATACCACTGGCACCCCTTATTTCAAACGGCAGATGCTCCGCGAGGTCGTCGCGTGGTATAGTCTCGGCGAAGGTATAAAAGATAACATTCTTAAAAGTCTCCACCGCGGTATTGTTCATTACCATATTGGAGATGGTCCTGAGGAAGAAGTCATTGAGAACGTCATAGACCTATTTTTTGAAAACTTCGGTGACGTAACACTGCCCAACGGTGCGAAAGCCAAAATCGCTTTCTACTTCAAGACCCAAGAGCATTTGGATATCTCACGATTGCACATTGAAAAGGCATTGGCAGATATCAATGAGAGTCCTACCCAAATACTCGTCAATACACAAAAGTCAAGTCAAGCAGATATTGACGAGTTCAACCAACTTAACGATCCAGACAGTCAAAAGCGTATTTTGCTGCTCATTGGTAAAGGTGTAGAGGGATGGAATTGCCCCAGTCTATTCGCTTGTGCACTAATCAAGGAACAGACGACGAGTAGCAACTTTGTGCTGCAAGCCTCAACGCGCTGTCTGCGTCAAGTCGAAGGAAATATGCACCCCGCGAAGATTTTTCTGGACACAAAGAACAGACTAATTTTGGATAAGGAATTGGAAGAAAACTTCGGCACGACCCTTGGCAGACTGAGCGGACATACTGCCGAGACCGAAGAAGTTGAAATCCGTATTCGCAAGACAGAATTGCCGAAACTTGAAATTTCTCGATTAGTGCCGCGTGTCGTCCGAGACGAAAATATCTCTACCGAGATCCAATTGAACCTCCCCACCGATGTGCAGGAACCGCCACCGATTATTCGTAACTTACTGACTCCCAATTTTACGCGAAGTGGCAGCTCTTCCCCACTGACTGGCATTGAAGCATCGGACAAAATTGAGGTCGCCGACAGGGCGACAGACTGCTACACATTGGCAAGGCGCATTGGCGCAAAATACCACCTTCCGTTTATGGAGACACTCAAAAAACTCAAACGCCTCTATCCAAAAGGCGAAGTCCCACACGGACATCTCTATCCGTTATTCCAGCAGGTGGAAAGCCAGTTACAAAATTACAAGGTGGTTAAAGATGAAGTATCAGAGGTACTTGCACTCATCCATACACACGATGATGAAGGAAACCTTCTTTTTGAAAAAGATACCAATGGTGACTACATTCACCGGTTACGGATACAAAAGCGCAACGCTGAACGTATGAGAGATGACAGGCTGCTATTCAATGAAGATGACCTACCTGATGAACACGATCTCAGTTTTCACTATATACCGTACAACTTCGATACCAAGCCAGAGCGTCAGTTTTTTGAGATCATCTTAGAGTCCTTAAATACATCGGTGGAGGATGTAGAGATATTCCTGTTTACCGGTGGCTTGACGGATCCGAAGAAAACGGATTTTCATTTTCAATACAAAGGTGTTGATGATAATTACCACAACTACTTCCCAGATTTTGTGATTGTCAAGAACACTGGAGAATTCTATATCGTTGAGATAAAGTCTGAGAGGGACCGTCTAAACCCGACAGTTGAAGCTAAAAGAAAAGCAGTCGAATGTTTGGAGGATTTACAATCCAATGATCGTTTCAAGTATCACATCATCTATACGGATACGGAATTTCTGAGAGAAAATGTCACCGAAATTAACACCGTCTTCGCATGGATCCGCAACAATGAAATGACCACAGAGTCCTCATAGGAGCGACCTCCGAATCGCCACATCTTATCAGTAATCGGCATTTTCTCCTACATTCGGTTGAATTTTCTCGCTGGACATATTATTGTTTCTATCAGAAAATATGCATTATTCAATTTTTGAAGGTCTTCGCCATCAGATACTCCAGCAAGATATAATGCCTAAAAGAAGGTTAGTATATGAAATCGCGTTCCAAAGAATTGATTGATAAAGCAATAGCCGCCACTGTTTCCGCGATAGAGGTTTACAATAAAGCGGGTTTTCAATATCGCGCGGAAACCTTTTGCATCCTTGCTATTAATGGGTGGGAACTCCTTATTAAGGCAAAATGGTTAAACCAAAATGATAACAAAATCCAATCCATTTATGTGAAGGAAACTCGTAGAAAAAAAGATGGGTCAAAAAGCAAGAAATTGAGAATCAAGCGCACTCGGTCAGGCAATCCATTCACATATAGCCTTGACTATCTGGCTAAGAAACTAATCGAACAGGGGCATTTAGAGCAAAATGCATGGGCAAACATACAGGCACTATTAGAATTGCGTGATTCATCGGTCCACTTTTACAATTCGTCTCCTAATTTTGCGAATAAACTTCAGGAAATAGGAACCGCCAGCCTCAAAAATTTCGTTTCACTTGTAGAAGAATGGTTTGAACGCGATTTAAGCCAGTTCAATTTCTACCTGATGCCCTTATCTTTTATGGAACTTCCTACACAGACAAATGCAATTGTGTTAAACAATGAGCAAAGGAATTTCTTGAATTATTTGGAGCAACTTGAGACGGGAGCGGATGAAACAGATCCCAAATACTCAATTACAGTCAATATTAACGTGGAGTTCACAAAATCTAAGACAAACGATGCACTTGGTGTACGTATTGTAGATTCTTCAAATTCCAATGCTCCAGCAGTTCGCATAACAGAAGAAGATGTTCTTAAGCGGTATCCTTGGGATTACAAAACGTTTATTAACAAGTGCAAGGAACGGTACTCAGATTTTAAACTCAATAAAACTTTCCACAATATTAAAAAATCTATATGCGAAGAAAAAAAGGATAAAGTTTGCAAGACTCGTTACCTTGATCCGAGCAATACAAAAAGTCAAAAGAAGCCGTTCTTCAAACCGGAAATTCTTATTGAATTTGACAAACATTATACAAAACGTCATAAATAA
>VXZK01000359.1 GCA_009845545.1 Candidatus Poribacteria bacterium | reverse complement strand
ATGCTATAATTGATAGAAAGAAATCATCTTTTCAATACTGCGTACCATCGCAGCGTGATGTATAGTAGGAAATTAAACTTATGACTTATATTGACGGATTATTGTCATCGTTGACGCGTCTTAAGAAAGCACGCTCATTACGCGCCGCCTCATGGGATACGACAGGCAGAAATAACGATGCATGGAATGTCGAGCCCGGTGAAACCCGTGTCATCGCAGACATTCAAGGCACCGGTTGTATCAATCATATCTGGATGACCCAGCCAAACGGTTATCGCAACGTCTTAATTCGGATGTTCTGGGACGATGAGGAACACCCAAGTGTCCTCTGTCCACTCGGGGACTTCTTCGGACTCGGCAACGAAATCGTTAATTCGTATGATTCTATTCCCTTCTCCGCCTCCACACACCAAAACAACACATTCAATACAGGCTGTGCACTCAACAGCTACTTGCAGATGCCTTTTAACCGCAGCGCGAGGATTGAACTCGTTAACGAAGGCGATACAACCCACCGTCAATACTTCTATATCGACTATGAGTTGTACCCCGAACCACACGACGACGATGTCGCCTATTTTCACGCACAATTCCATCGCGAAAACCCGTGTGACGGATGGGGACACGAAATTACTGTGAATACCCCCGAAGCCAATATCATCAATGCAGAACGGCTCGCATGGGATAACAATTACCTCATTCTATCCGCCGAAGGCAGAGGACACTATGTGGGTTGTAACCTATCAGTTACCAACTTCCAAGGCACGTGGTGGGGCGAAGGCGATGATATGATCTGGATAGACGGCTATAAGTGGCCCCCCGACTTGCACGGCACCGGTTCAGAGGATTATCTCAACCAAGCCTGGGGGATGCAACAGAACGCCTTTGCACACAACGGCTCCGCGATTCACGAAAATAATACCGACGGTTACCAGACATCTTATGTCTATCACATTGAGAACCCAATCCGCTTTGAAAAGGAAATTCGGGTCACGATAGAACACGGACACGGCAACCACCTCAGCAATGAAATGGCTTCTGTCGCCTATTGGTACCAAATTGAACCGCATGCCCCCTTCGGCATTTTACCCGTCGCACAACGCAAGCCCGTGTTGAAGGATGAATCTGGTGCATGGCAGATTGAGGCATCCGCACAAACACCATCAGCGGAACTCGTGCTCAACGATGAGATGAAAGAGATGAAACAGAAATGGAGCGAAAAAAAATAAATGCTTACCGGTTTTCAACACTTTTTAGCCGCATGCATCGGGCAAACAGACGAAGAAACGGATCAACCCGACGATGCACAGCGCGATGACGCATCCCAAACGGAATTAGAAATCGCAACCGATGATAATCCCGTCGATGATACTGACCCAACGGTTGACGCGACTCCCGAACACGCGGAAACCGAAGAAAACGACACACTATCTCCGCCGGAGGAAGCACTTCCAGCGGAAGATGCACCTTCTGTCACTATAGATGAAAGTCCCGAAACGCATACGGACAGCAGCCCTGACACCGTGGATGGAACGTCCGAAACCGACGAAGACGACGTTTCTGATGAAGCAAGCGTGGAGGTGCCCCTTGCGGGTGAGGAACCTGATTCCGCACCTTCCGACGGTGATGAAATCCCCCAATCGTTAGAAAACACCGATTCGGTTTCTGAAAACAACACAGAACCTGAAGTGGAGGTTATATCATCTGAACAAGAGAGCGAAACGCCTGTAGAGGATAGTCCACAAGCTGCCGATAGCGAAGACGCAGAAACTGAAACGCTGGAAACAGACGAAATAGACAAAAGCGATGATGCCGAAACGGCACCTGAACGTCCACAAGTGGAACTCGGAATTGTTGAGGAGATTTACGACTTTGTGGAGATGTTTGGACAAAGCACTGTTTCTGGGACGGAGCAGGCATCTGCAAGTGGGACAGATTGCGCGGGCGGTATTATGAAACCTGCCATCTTTGAGCATCCAACGCCAACAGAAACCGCGAAAATTGACTATACCCTTTCACTCCCCGATGTTGATGACCAAGAAAAACTTTGCTTACACTTTGCCATCGGTTTGCGAGACGGCGTTGTGTTTGACGACGAAGCGCGACAGCCCGGTGGTGTGAAGTTCGCTATTGAAGTTTTTGATCTGCATAATAATGTCGGTTTGGAAGCTGTACCGGATAGATGTTTTGAAGCAGTGTCTACCGAGTGTCGCTGGGCGGAAAAAGGCGTTGATCTGACGCGCTACGCAGGCAAAGAAATCGTCGTCTCATTTTTGACGGAATGCAACATAGCCGGCAATAGCAACTACGCTTGGGCATTATGGGGCAAACCGCAGTTACGTGAAACCAAACAGACCACCGTCCGAAAAAGAAAAAGAGATGCCGAACCAGAACTCCGATGCGGCCTCGCAATCCTACACTTCAATGATGAGAGCACACAGTTCCTTGCGTTTAACCTGCCGACATCAACAGCAGTTTCCGCGCTAACTGACTTTTGCATCGAGTCCATAGCATCAGAAGAACCGCCCGTCAAAATATCGCTTTATACGGCACTACCCAAATTAGAGATTGTAAGTATCGGCGCGACAAACGCTGTCGTCGCTGCGGGTGAAGACTTTGAAATACAATGTACACTTCGGAATACCGGCACCGCCCCGCTCGGTAAGACGGACGATGTCCGAATCTCTATTAACGGTGTAAAGTTAAGGCGTGGGCGACCGAGACAAACTGTTAGAGAACTTGAACCCGGCGAAGAAACTTCTCTTTTCTGGGTCGCGCGTCGGTTTCCACAACCGACTGTCGCAACCGCCGCTGTTTCGCTCAAATGTCAAACTGCAGCCGGTGAAGCGCGGGACACAGTTCAAGGCAGTGTTGCGATTCGTACTGCACCTCCCAAACTTGAATCTAAAGTGGTGAAAGAACTTTACACCTACACTGCGGATGACGGTAGCGTTGTCATCGGAAATAAAAATCTTCGTATCCTTTTTGTGCGAGGATCTGAAACGGCAGAAAAAAACCATAACGGAAAAGTTAAAGACCCTGCTGATCTCGACGAAAGTGCTACCGACAGCGGCTTTGAATACTATGTGTTATCTGTCACGAAAGGTGGCAATTATCAACAGGTGGCAACCTGTCCAGCACTCTCTGAGGTTACTTACCTTGATGCATCACAAAACCGTCAAACACTCCAACTGGTGCCGACTGCGTATCAACTCGCGGGGAACAATCGCGGTGAATCCGTCATTCGGCTAAGCGGTGCAGATACCGATGCTGATGGTGTGACATGGAACTATGAGATGCAGTGGAGGCTTGATGAAGATGCAAAGCGGATTAAAACAGAATGTCAGTTGCAAACTGATGGTAACAGAGAACTGCTCGCTTTCCACGGTCCGATGCTGTATGCCGGACAGGGACGGAATCGCGAAAAGAAGACAGCAGCACTTTTCCCTGGGCTTGAATTCTTGGAGAGCGATGAACGCTCTTCAAGCGCGCGGGATGCAGCGCCGCCGCTTGACAACCGGCTCGTACCGCATCCGTGTAAAATTACGGTGCCCGTCCTGGCAGTAGAGATGCAAAAGACGCTCGTCGGTATTATCTGGAATCCGTTGGAAACTTGGGACGGAGAAAACCAGATGCTTTCTGCGATATTCGCCTCACCCAATTGGCATCAGCGTCAGAAAAACCATGCACTCGGTGTGTTCTTACCGACCATACCGACCTGGGTTCAGGAGAATCAAACAGAGGCTTCTATTCCCTACCCGCTGATAGCGTCGCGTCCAGTATCCATCAAAACTGAAATCATTGTTGATGGAAATGCCTCTATTTTAGATGCTGTGGCGCATTGGACGGACGCTTATGGTGCCCCTGAACCGCTGCAGTCCCCTCGCGGTGATGAAGACGAAGTACTGCTTTCACGGCACGGATTTATGCACACGACATGGGACGAAAATACTCGAAAATCCCGCCATTGTGTTGACTGGGCAGCGCACAACGAACCCGGGTTCGGCACGCTACTCTGGTACGACTACCTTGCGACTAAAGATGAACAGGTCAAGGAACGGGTGCAAGAAATTAGAAGGAATACCGTAGCCGATGCGGGGCCAGGAGGCTTAGCGGCACGTGGGTCCTGTCACATCTTGAGATGGGAATTCCCGTTCTATATCGGCAGTCTTGATGCCGCGTTAGCTTACATGGAAGCAGAGGCGCAGCAACGCATCGCTACACAAGAATCGGATGGAAGTTGGCGATGGCATCCAACCAACGAGAAAACGGCTATCCTCGGAAATGCGGGTGAAGCGGTACTCGGCACCTGTGCAGAATCGGCACTTCTACTCCTCAAACACGCCCGGATTACCGGAAACAAAACCTCGCGTGAGGCAGGTTTAAAGGCACTTGAATTCATGAAACAATTCTCCGTGCCACGCGGGGCACAAATGTGGGAATGCCCGATGTACCAACCGGATGTTCTCGCAGCTGCACACGCAATCGGGGCTTATGTTGAGGCACTTGAACTTACCCAAGAGAAGAAGTACTTCAAGCAGGCAGCCTATTGGGCAGAAACCGCACTACCGTTCCTCTACCATTGGCATCTCCCTGACCGACCCGGCATGCATTTCGCTGCAATACCCGTTTTCGGGACGACTTTCTATACACACCCTTGGTTTGGCGTACCGGTCCAATGGAACGGATTAGTGCTTGCCTATTATTTACAACGCTTGAATCAACACACTGAAGATGAACGGTGGCATCAGATCGCTGAAGGCATTACCGTGAGTGCGATGTATCAGCAGTGGGAGGATGGCGAACTCAAGGGCACTTATCCCGATGGGTTCTACGGGTTCTGTACCGAAGGCAAGGGACCGCATCTGAATCCTGAGGATATCATGGTTAACGTTTATATGCTCCGGGGGCTCGATCCGAGTATTAAAACCGCTATCACTGGTGATATACACCTGAGTTCCGGAGCGAGGGTAGATGCACTCACCTTAACCGCCGACAGTCAATTGAACTGGCAGCTCGGCTACGCCGAAAATGAGGTGAGTTATGCCCTCATTGTTGGTTACGGACGTGTTCCACAAGCACTTCGCGCAAGATACCAATTCGCATCGTCTTCGGATGACACCGCAACCGCTACAGAAGAGGAAGCTCCGAGTGATTCTGAAGCTGTCAACGGATCCGGTAAATATGCCGAGACTGAGATTCCGCTTGTACAAACGCTTGAAGATGTTGAATCCGGATGGCGTTATATTGAAGATAAGGATGCCATATTAGTAAAGTACCTGCACCCTACCACGGATGTGCAGTTTGAAATTTCTTAACTTATGGACCCTGTTCGGGGCTCCCGTTGTCAAGACCGGTGTTTTCTGGCAAGGTCCATGATTGCTCCAAGGAGACTACAAAATGGCTAAGAAAATTGTTTTCACCACGTTTGTTCTGGTTACCGTAGCGATTGTTGCCCTTGTTATGTTCACCCATAATGCAAATGCCCAAGCTGACGCGGCCGCTGCAGAAGCACCGATGGTAGACTTCAAAGTCTTGGGCGGTTTTATCATTGAAGGCGTTGTTTTTAGTATCGTCGGGTTAATAATCCTGATGGTAGGCTACAAAGTTTTCGACGTAGCGACACCGTACGACCTAAACCGTCAGATCGCCGAAGAGAATAACGTCGCTGCGGGAGTCGCTGTTGCAGGGGTCCTCGTCTCACTCGGCATCATCGTCGCCGCTGCAATGGGCGGATAAAGTTGTCGGCGTGGCGGTACTGAACACGCACACTTCACAAACGGCGCGATAAAAATCGCGCCGCAACCGACGAAATTGTATTGGTCTATATCCACGCGCAAAAAACGAAGGAAGATAGAACAATGGTACAAACAACTTACTTGGCAGATCAGGTCGTCAGCGATGAACAAATACAGGAATGGGTTGACACATTCAACCAGCAAGGCTGCTTATTCTTACAAAATGTCTTGACACCTGATCACTGCGCGCAACTTCGACAGGATTTAGAATGGGCACTTGAAAACAATCCAAACGGCCTAAATGGTGGAAGCCCGGCAAGCCGCATGCACTTGAGCCATCGAATGTTTGAACACAGCGAAGCCAATCGCCGATTGTTTGACCTTGAACCGATTGTCTCTTTCGCTGAGGCACTTGTCGCCGAAAATTGCCACGTTATTCACAACAATTCGTTCCAAACCTTTCCCGGCGGCGGAATCACCTCGTGGCACCAAGACGACGCACCGCACTATATCGTTACGGAGGGCGAACCACCAAAGAACATCCGATTGCCAGTCTTACTCTTTACAGCGAATTACTATCTCACCGATGTCACCGAGGTTGAACACGGGGGGACAGAAGTTGTCCCGGGCTCACATCTTTTTGGCGCATCACCGCCGAATCCGATAGAAGGCACAGAGTGGGAAGAAAAAGTTCAGTATAATCTTGGCAGAGCCGGAAGCGTTATCATGTTCAACAATCAGGTGTGGCATCGCGGCGGGCCCAACCAAACCCAACGGACCCGATATATTACGCAGGTGACTTACGCACGCAGACTCGTCGGGCATAAATATTATCCGTTTATGAACTATAATATGCCGGATTCTGTCTACAGAGACGCAAGCCCGCGTTTACGTCGATTGCTCGGCTTCCTTAATCACGGGGCTTATGGGTAGTGTCCGTCATGAAAGCAGTTGTTTTCTCAGAACAAGGCAGCACGGAGGTGCTTCGGTATACAGATGTACCGAAGCCAACACTTGGTGCTAACGAAGTACTCGTTAAAGTTGAAGCCTGCGCCGTGAACTACCTGGACCTCCATGCACGACGGAACCGACCCGAGATAGCGGAGAAATTCCAACGCGGCGAGACACCCCATATACTCGGATCTGACATCGCTGGAACAATCGCAGAGATTGCGGACACAGCCCGCGGTGTAGCCGTTGGTGAGCGGGTTGTCCTCGCACCGTGTATCCCGTGCGAGGTCTGTAGCGACTGCAACACCGGTACGGAAAACTTGTGCGACACGCAGGAACTCATCGGCTTCCAAACCGACGGTGGGTATGCTGAATATGTGAAAGCACCTGCACAAAATGCCATTCAGATACCGGACGCACTGTCATTCGTTAACGCCGCTGCGATGCCGATTGCGTATCTCACGGCATGGCATATGCTAATGACCCGTGCTGTGCTGCGCCCGGGAGAGGATGTCTTAATTCTTGGCGTAGGCGGGGGGGTCGGCAGCGCGGGGCTACAAATCGCAAAATTGACTGGGGCAAGAGTCTTGGCTACCGCAAGTAGTGATGAAAAACTCGCACGCGCACGCGAGATGGGCGCAGACATTACGATTAACTACAAAGACATGGATTTCTCAGAGGTTGTACTTGAGGCGACGGATGGACGAGGCGTGGACGTTGTGCTTGAACATGTCGGGGCTGCAACGTGGGAGCAAAGTATTGCGAGTCTGGCTAAAAACGGTAGACTCGTTTCTTGTGGTGTTACAACAGGCAACATCGGGACAATTGACATCCGAAGAATGTATCAGAAGCAGCTAACTATAATGGGATCCGCACTCGGTACAGTAACTGAGCTCCGAACGCTTGTCCATCTCGCCGCACAAGAAAAATTGGTGCCTATTATAGACCGGACTTTGCCGCTACAGCGTGCCGGTGAAGCACATTTATTGTTAGAGAACCGTCAAAATTTCGGTAAGGTGGTTTTACGCAATGCTTAGAACTGGACATATCCTGCAGGACTGTGCAGATCTAAGCAGAGGTAAATTGAGGGGCATCTTCTATACTAAAATCGCAGCCTCGCGCAACGATTGAATCTCGTTGAATGCGTCGGCTGTTGTTCCGTTTCCTAAGATGTTTCTTCTGTTGATGCTGCTTGTGTCTCCGCTTTCGTTTTCAGGAATTCATAGAACTCGTAGAGCGTCTCTTTGTCTTTCTCTGTAAAGTTCATCATGCCTTTGAACATAGCATTGACCTTCGGGTCGGCTAAGAGATCGTTGTGACTTTTCTCTGCTTTTCCGAGTAGATAGTCGGTTGTAACTTTTAAAGCGTCAGAGAGGCTGGAAAGCGTCTTGAACGACGGTTTACGAGTTCCTGATTCAAATTGCGAGATTGCGGCGGGCGTTAGGTTCGCTTCTTTAGCGAGTTCTGTTTGCGTTAACTTCAATTCACGACGACGCATTTTTATCCGTGAAACGACTTTGTCAACCTGTGTTTCTTTAGGTGCTTTGTTCACGTTTGGCTCCTTTGCTCAGACAGGCAGGCATCGTTGAAATGCCGCTGAGTTTTTTTGTAATTTTGGCAGCGCTTCCATGATTGTTATGAAGTGCAGTTTTATTTGTAGCGTATGCTGCTTCAGTGGAGAGACGCAGGCGTGAAT
>VXZK01000385.1 GCA_009845545.1 Candidatus Poribacteria bacterium | reverse complement strand
TAGGAGAATCTAATGACAAATGCATCTACCAGAGCATGTTCGTGAGAGAGCAAGAAAGATCAAAGATGCCCGCGCGGTCTTAGTATCTCGGGGTAATTACGTCTTCTGTTTGCTACCCGCCCGCAATCCTTGAAAAAAATCTTGCGGATCCGAACCTTTATTCTGCAGACGGATCCCACGATACAACACTGTATACACGACTCTGCAGACGGATCCCACGATACAACACTGTATACACGACACACTGCGCACGTGTCGTAGAACTCTCAACAGATAGAGAAGGAGAAATCTCATGAAAAGGAGTTTTCCTTTGTTCGCAAATAAGATTTGGATACCGATTGTTTTCATATTGATAGGTGTTGCGATCGGTAGCACATTTTGGGGACGGCACATTGCCAGCCAAGAACCTGTGAAAGTGTTCACGGCTGTCACGCCTGAACCTGCTTCGGAGTCCATGAAGCTGCCGCATTCCAGTGAGACCGCTGAAAGCGGAGATGACTACGTCGATGAATGGGATGCCGAAGCCGCTGAAAGCGGAGATGACTACGTCGATGAATGGGATGTCGAACACTCTGAATTTTTAGAGGTTCCCGATGCCCCCGCAGAGCAACCCAGAGGTGTAGATCTCGAAGTCTACGAAACTTCTCTGTCACATTTGACAGCGGAACAACGGGCGCGCTATGACCGGGTGCTGAACAACTACATCGCACGGCATTACAATAAATATCCGGACTCCCAAAATCACGAGGCGGTCTGGGAAGATGCTGACCGATTGGCAAGATGGTACGTGGAGGAACATAAGCCATACTGGGAGAAGTACTGGGCAGCATCTGATGAAGTGAAGAAAGTCACGGCGGAGTACAATGAGTTTTTCGATGAGTACTACCTGAACAGGTCCGCAGAAGAACGCCGGCAGTATCACAACAATATGAGTGATGCAGAAAAGGAATCCTTAAAGGTGTACCTGATAGATTTGCGCAAAAGAATTAATATCGCGTGGGAAAAGGCTGAGGAAGTTCGTGAGGGAAGACCTCCTATGCCAACCCCTCGGTACACACCCTAACGAAAGGAGAAATCTTGATGAAACATATTCACATTTTCGGAATCGTATTACTTGTGGCGTTCCTTGCCGCAGCTGTTGATGCCGTGGCGTGCGAAAACTTTGAGGAAGCACTTGACCGGGCTCGAAAGTCGCGAGACGCAGTACAAAAGGAACTGGACCTGAGAAAACATCAGACAGGCTTGATAGATAGCTTCATAAAGAGGCTGGATAATGATGATGATTGGGGGCTGGATGATTGGGAGGACGATCTCGATGACATCAATGAACATCTCGCCTACAAGGATCTGGCAGAGAGCGATAAGTTAGCCGATGCGGAGGCAGCCGTTGCATCAGCACAAGCGGACTTAGACAACTGTCTGGAACTGACAGAAAAAGTCAATGACATTCTCTACGGTCCGCCTCCGGAAGAGCCACCGAAACGGACGATCCCGCGACCGGCACCTGCCACATCGTCTTAGCGTTTTACTTTTCGGAATTAGTCGTTTTGGACTTAATAAATTTTAAAACTTGACATTTTTTCACAGAAATTGTATATAATAGTCAGAACATCACTTGGTAGAGAATTTCGGCTGCTCCGCTTGGAGCGGTCCCTACCATAACCGAATTTATGTGAATTAAAACAAGCGAAAACCTACTATTTACAAGGGTTCAAAGCGACTTTCAACAACTTTTTGCAAGTCCAAAACGACTAATTCCGTTACTTTTTATTCAACGACGGCTGCACGCGGAATTGTGTGCCCGAATGCCGACGTTGTAAAGTCCGCAGTGAACGTCTCACAAAGCAAAGATAATTGGCGGAAGTCCGCAATTTCTCGAACACTTCAAAATAGTGTAACCGTGCCTGTTTTTGCTTTACCCACAAAGCGGTACAAGTGTATTTTCACCTTGTGCCGCTTTTCTGTCTGTCATGAAGAAAAAACACCTCTTATTCTTGAGCATCTGCCTTTTGCTTCTAACGTTGCTTCCACGGCTCAGCAGTTTAGCGTCGCATTGGTCGAGCGATGAAGTGCTGTGGCTGGATCGAAGTTCGGAATTCATGTCTGCGATCAAGCGGGGTGATTTTTCCGAGACGCGAATCGCCTACCATCCGGGTGTGCCGACGATGTGGCTCGCTGGACTCCGCACCTTTTTTACGCCACCGGGCACAGATGTTGAAAACCTTGCCGCTGCGCGGGGGTTCATCGGTCTGTTTGTCTCCGTCTGTCTCGTGTTGTCTCTCTATTTTGTCTACCAACTCTTTGGTCGGTGGGTTGTGCTTGCGAGTTTCGTCTGCCTTTCGACCTCACCATTTTTTTTAGCACAGACGCGACGGGTTCACACCGATGCGCTTGCGACGATTTTTCTCCTCCTGACGGTGTTGGTGTTTCTGATGTATTGTCAGCATCGGCATCAACGTCGGTATCTCGTTGTTTCGGGGATGAGTTTCGGTCTTGCGATCCTCTCGAAAAGTTATGCCCTGATTTTATTGCCGTGGTTGCCGGTGTGTCTTTTTTTATTTCCAGAGAACCGTCTCGGTGGCTTTTGGAGACAGATGTGTGAGATTCTGATCTTTCTCAGCGTCACGGTTCTCACCGTCGTCTCGGTGTGGTCTGTTTTTTGGTCTCCTCGGATTGTTCTGGTGTCGCTGCTTCTTTTCGGTGTGAGCGTTCTGCTGTTGAGAGATATGAACCAAGAACGTGTCACCCCCTATCTCATCGTGTTAGTCGTGAGCGTCCTTGTTCTGTTGTGTGTGAGAGTGATAGAAACCGTTGGTCTCGTTTTTGAGACCGTTCATTGGGCGGTGACAACGCCCCATGAAGTGGAGCACTTCTTTCTCGGAAAGGTCGTCAACGATCCGGGGTGGCTTTTCTACCCCTTCGTCCTCACCATTAAAAGCACACCGTTGATGCTACCGCTGGGACTCATCGGCTGCCTGCTGCTTTGGAAACACCGCAAACAGACAGATGAGACCTCCCGTCACTTCCGAATGGCCGTCTCACTCGTTACAGGGGTCTTGCTTTTTACGTTCTGCCTCTCGGCAACAAGTAAGAAGTTCAGTCGCTATCTCTTGCCTGCATTTCCGATGTTGGAAATACTTGCCGCTATAGGATTTGTAGAGGGGCTTAAATGGAGTTCCGCTGTGTTATGTTCGCGTTTTGGAATAGAAGCGACGAATGGATACAAACAGACGCTCGTTGTCATTGTCTGCTTATGTTTCTTTTTTATTCAGGTATTCCCTGTCGTAGCACTTCACCCTTATTACGGCACCTATTATAACCTATGCTGGAAAGTGACAGACATCACGAAGGTCATTACGGTCGGTGAAGCCTCCGGTTTGGATCTCTCCGCAAAGTATCTCAATGAGAAACCAAATGCCTGGGAACTCGTCGTCCAAGTTTCACCGCTTGCTACCGAGTTCGTGTATTACTACTTCCAAGGACACGTGTATCGTGCAGATAGACAGACAACCCAATCTCCAGATTACGAAGTCGTCTATATCCGAGACTCACAAATAGGGAGGGTGCCACAGACCGGCACACTCAACGGTGAACTTGAAGCAGTTATCACACTCAACGGCATAGACCACGTATGGATTTACCGCGTGCCGTAGGAGGTATATTCGATGAAAATCTGTCTACTCACCCATACCTATCCCCGTTTTCCAAATGATACCACCGCCCCTTTTGTGGCATCTACTGCGGAGACACTCCAGAAACAAGGTGTGGATGTCACTGTACTGACCCCGGATACACCGAAGTTTTCACGCAACATCACCGATCACACCGTGAACCTACAAACATATCGCTACTTTTTTCCAAGAAGGTTGCAGCAGCTCGGCTATTCCAACACCCTTATCAACGATTGCAAACTGAAAAAATATGTCTATCTGCTGACACCCTTTTTATGCCTCTCGAGTATTTTTCATCTGTTCGGGTTGCATCGCAAGCACGGCTTTAATCTCATTCACGCCCAGTGGCTTTTACCCAACGGTTTTATTGCGGCAATCGTGTGTAGAATCTACAAACTCCCCCTAATCATTACGATGCAGGGGTCTGACATGCTTGTCGCCAAGCAGAACCCGTTTTTCAAAAGCGTCGCAAAGTGGACACTCAAACAGACAGCGATGGTCACAAGCGTGACCCCGACATTTCTACCAGAACTCGCAGCATTAGGTGTCCCCGAATCGAAGAGATGTCTCATCCCCAACGGTGTGGATCCGACGGCGTTTGCTTCGGTTGGAGGAAAAGAACGTGACTGCATGCATCTCCGAAAGCAGCTCTCCATTCCAAGCGACAATGCCGTTGTTTTCGCATTAGGGCGCGTGGTTTTGAAGAAGGGGTTTGACCTCCTGATCCAGGCACTTCCTCTTGTCAAACAGAAGCACCCAAATGTCACGCTGATCATCGGTGGCGATGGCACGGACCTTCAAAGACTCAAAGCACTCTCGAAAGCCCTCGGTGTTTCAGAGGATGTGCGGTTCCCTGGCACGATAAATCGCACAGAGGTGCCCGCGTATTTCCATCTGTGCGATGTTTTTACACTCCCCGCAGTTTTTGATCCGAAAGGCAATGTGGATGGCTGTCCGAATGTGATTCTCGAGGCAATGGCGTGTGGCAAACCCGTCGTCGCCTCTAACATCTCCGGCATCCCGATTGTTGTGAAAGATGGTGAAACCGGAATTTTAGTAGAAGCAAAGAACATTGCAGAATTAGCATCGGCACTCATTGCATTACTCACGGACACAGCAAAACGCGAACGTTTTGGACGTGCCGGGCGACAGCGGGTTCTCAACGAACTCACCTGGATCCAGGTGACTCAACAATTCAAAGATATTTATAAACATAGTCTGAATAACAATGCTGAAAAACCCTCAACTTTCCATCGTGATACCGGCGTATAACGAGTCAGAATCGCTGCCTGTTTTGTTGCAGCAGCTCCAGGGCATCCTAAAAACGTATGCCCTCTCTGCCGAAGTGATTTTTATCAACGACGGCAGCACGGATACAACTGCAGAAGTCCTCAAAGCACTGACAGCAGAAGCCGCTCTGAGAGTTCACGTCATCCATTTCAGACGCAACTGTGGCAAAGCCGCAGCACTCACTGCGGGGTTTCAAAAAGCATCCGGGGACATCGTCATCACCATGGATGCTGACCTCCAAGACGATCCCGCAGAGATACCGAAGCTCCTCGAAACGCTTGAAACGGGACACTACGACCTCGTGTCGGGGTGGAAGTACCCTCGCAAAGACCCCCTTGAAAAACGCGCGTTCTCGTTTGTTTTTAACCGTGTCACTGCCATGTTCACGGGGGTCAAACTCCACGACATGAATTGTGGCTTTAAGGCATATCGCGCCGAAGTGGTGAAAGAACTCTATTTTTACGGGGACTTACATCGGTATATTCCGATCTTGGCACATCAGGCGGGGTATCGGGTCGGAGAAGTCAAAGTCAAACATCACCCACGGCGGTTTGGTGTCTCTAAATACGGTTTCAAACGGATACCGAAAGGTTTCTTTGACCTACTCACGGTGCTCTTCCTCACCAAATACCTTAAAAGACCCTTACACGTCTTCGGCACGATCGGAGGCATTGTTGCAGGAATCGGAGGGCTGATCGGGCTGTACCTTGCTATATTGTGGGTTATAAAGGGCGGTATCGGCTTCCGCCCCCTGCTAATGTTGTCAGTTTTGATGGTGATTTTAGGGATGCAGTTCTTCTCTATTGGTTTATTGGGCGAACTCGTCATTCAAGTCATATCTCGCCTCGAACGCCGCGTGATGCAGAAGAGAGAACATGAAAGCGAGGGGCCCCCCGACGTATGACACAGAAACAGTTGCTGCGGATCGGAAGATGGCTTCTGTCCGTCATAATTCTCTTGTATCTGATACAGCGACTTTACGAGTTACGGACAGAGCTCATCGGAGAAGGTATCGCCTTGGTGTCTCCTTTCGGGTTGCTATCGTCTCTGATATTGCTACTCCTCTATAATAGCGTGCTGAGTCTTCCGTGGTTCTTCTGCTATCGGCGGGGGAGTGGAACGTCGATCGCCCTTCGATCGGGTTGGACATTTTTCCAACTTTCACAGTTGGGAAGGTATTTGCCAGGAAGGGTCGGGCAGTTCGTCTGGATGCTTTCCTTTTCTCGCAGTTTCGGTATAGAGAAAACTTCTGCGGTCCTCGCGACCTGCCTCCAACTCGCTTTTCAGTGCGGTTTGGGAGTCATCGTCGGTGTCGCTGTCTTGTGGGACGCGAATATATCGCCTTTGCACACTTTGGAGGGACATTTGGAGATGGTACGAAAGGGAATACGCCTCGGCGGCATCGTCATCGTGGTACTGGGGGTGGGAGCGTTTCTGTATAGGCGACGCATCGCTGCGGCAGTCCCGCATCTGAAAAAGTTGTTCCGTGCCATGTTTTTGGTTCGGCTTATAGGTCTATATATTTTGCTTTGGGGACTTTTGGGTATCGCCTTTTTTCTATTCATCAGAGGTTTCTCTCCTGTCTCCACCTCTCAACTTTTTCGGGTAACGGGTATCTATGCCATCGCATGGAGTTTCGGATTTCTCAGTGTTGTAACCCCGAGCGGGTTGGGCGTTCGGGAGGGTGTTTTAAGTCTGCTACTGACAAGTGTCTTGCCCCCTGCGACCGCGACATTGATCGCGCTCCTGTCACGACTCTGGACGCTGAGTGCTGAACTTCTTATTGGAGGTGTTGCCTTTGGACTTTCTCTCAGGCAGAGACATATACAACACACTTAAGAGAGACATCAAAACGCGCGTGCTGCGGCATCTGTCAAAAAGGAGACATCGCGGCACCGGGAGCGTTACACAGACGACTGCCCCCCCCCCACGCGTTTTTGTCGAAATTGGCACAGGACATCGCGCGGAATGGACATACCTCGTCCGAGACGATTGGCGAGACATTGCCCGCGGCAAACAACGAACGAACCGATTGCGAGCACTTCCTGAACCGTGGCTCTCTGAGCCAGGGAATTGGCACGGCTATTTGGTGGAAGGACATCCTGGTAACTTCTCTGCGTTGGTTGAGAAAACCTTAGCAGACAAGCACCTCCGCCCGTTTCTGCCCCGTCTCACCTTCATCAACGCTGCAATTAGTGCGGAAACATCACATTTTACCACGATGGGGTTGGAAACAGGGACTCTCAAGGGACTTTTTGTCAACCGATTTGCTTTGAAAGAGGCAGCGCCTTTTCATGCCGGTGTTGTTGAGAACACAGTGAATTTCGGGGTTTTTACCGTATCGCTTCAGACATTGCTTGACGCGATCGGACAGGAACAGATTGACATCTTACGGATGGATGTTGAAGGTGCAGAAGTGCCGATTTTCAAAACGTATCCATTTCATATCAAACCGTGTTTGCTAAGTGTAGAATGTCACTCAGAAACAGGGAAGACGTTCGTGAGACACATATTGGAGAAACAGGGGTACCAGATGGATGTAGAAAATGCTGAGGAACTCCGAGGCGCGCTGAAAGAGAAACGATCCGTAGAATAAACACATTCGCAAACCAAAACACCTAAACTCATGACCAAAATTGACCTAAAACCGCTTGTCGGCATCCACCTCATTATGTGTACCCTGCTCTCTGGTTTCTTATTGACACGGACACACACGCCCGCAGGAGAGACTCCGAGGGAAAACAGCCGCCCTGCTCTACAGATATGGACGACACGAAACTGGGGACAAAGCAGACACACACGCCCGCAAAACTCCCTGACGCAGTTTCAAGAGACGGATTTTTACCGGACGATCATCGAGAATAACCTATTCCGCCCACTGGGTTGGACACCGCCACGTCCACGAGAACCTTACCGCTTACTTGGCACCATCATCCCTACAGATGCCAAGACCCCTCCGAAAGCCATCATCCAAAACACCGTTCGAAACCAGACGCACATCGTCACTATCAGTGATACACTTGACACCGAGACCCACGTCACCAACATCCAAACCAAGCACATCACACTGAAAAAGAACGGACAACAAAGGCAGCTCACACTCAAAAGCAGTTTCCTCCAGCGTCGGTGATGCCGATCAGAAATCAATATCCGTTCATTAACAGCATCTACACCTCCGCTTTCGGTGGCGAAGCTGCCCAATGCCATTTCTGAATAACCGCTTGTCATCGAAAATCATATCAATCACAGAAATCACAGTTCAGATTTCAACACAAGGCACGGCGCGGAACCGATAATCTATAACTATCAATTTTCATAAATCTTTGACAACGGTACTGCATGTCAACTATAATCGTCTAAAATCGTACTTTAACTGATATTTCTCAGAAGTTATGATAAAGCAGTGTTTATCAAGGTTCTTTGGGTGTGATTGTATGAAAATGCGTTATGAAGTCTGTAAGTATGTGCCTTTCTCCTGTGAGTTGAAGTTGTATTTGATGAAATGTGCGTC
>VXZK01000321.1 GCA_009845545.1 Candidatus Poribacteria bacterium | reverse complement strand
TTGCATTAGCACTTATTTTTTACACGAACCGATCAATTGTGAGAAATCCCAGTTAGATATCTCGCGTATCTACGTGCTTGGATTAACAAGGTAGCAGATGAAGCCGTCCGAAACTTTATACTGGTCGCGTTTTCAGAGACGGTTCGAGAGGTATTGTATACGCGGAACGGAGAGTTTAAATTATATCGCATGCCTGCCGAAAAACTTGAAGGCTTCAAACCTGACGTGTTTGGCATCTTTAGCAAAAAACTCAGCAGAAACCGACACGGCTTAGCAGCGTTCCTCGAAAAACGAAAAAACGTTGAGGTATCGGTATCCGAAGCAAACACAGCCCAAGGTGAACACCCAATGCCCCGACCTCTCGGAGGCTATGATGTCGTGATTACATCTCCGCCGTATGGGGATTCACAGACCACAGTGGCGTACCGACAATATTCGCGGCTTGCAGCGGAATGGATTGGTCTGCCAAATGCTCGCAAAGTTGACAAACTCGCAATGGGCGGACAGCATTGAAAAGAAATATTGAAGGATTCTCCAATATCACCCGCTATTGACAAAATCCGTTTCGTCGATGAAAAGCGAGCGCGGGAGGTGTCAGCATTTTACATTGACCTTAGGTGTAGCATCAATTCAATAGTTCAAGTACTTTCACCACATGCTACAATCTGTTATGTCGTGGGCAATCGCCGAGTCAAATCGGTTACGCTACCGACCGACGAATTTATCGTTGATGCCTTTCGTCAGCACGGTTTTACGCATAAGGCGACCATCGTCAGAAACATACCAAACAAGCGGATGCCGAAGAAGAACAGCCCTTCTAACGTTGCAGGTGAAACCTCCACAACGATGCACGAAGAAAACATCGTCATCTGCCAAAGAACAACGCATACATGATAGCAGGACAAATCACTCTCACATCCGTAACAAAGCAGTTCGGCGACACGGTCGCAGTTGATGACGTGTCGTTACAGATAGAAGGCGGGGAATTTTTCTCGCTACTCGGACCGAGCGGATGCGGAAAAACAACAACACTGCGCATCATCGGTGGGTTTGTATATCCTACTGCTGGTGAAGTCTACATCAATGGCGGATTGATGGCAGAAACACCGCCGTATCGCCGGCCAGTCAACACCGTTTTCCAAAATTACGCCTTGTTCCCACATAAAACAGTTGCACAGAATATCGCATTCGGACTACAGATGAAAAAGGCATCAAAGGCGGAAACCTCTGATGCCGTTGAACGTTCTTTAGATTTGATTCAGTTGCCGGGATACGGTAATCGGAAACCGAGCGAACTCTCCGGTGGCGAGCGGCAGCGCGTGGCACTCGCGCGTGCGCTAATTAACGAACCGACGATCCTACTGTTAGACGAACCCCTCTCCGCACTTGACCTGAAACTCCGAAAACAGATGCAAGTGGAACTTAAAGCGTTGCAACGCAAAGTCGGGATTACGTTTGTCTACGTTACGCACGACCAAGGCGAGGCGTTAGCACTCTCGGATCGCATGGCGGTAATGAACGACGGGAAAATCCTTCAAGTAGGTACACCATCCGAAATCTACGATTCACCACAGAGTCGTTTCGTCGCAGACTTTATCGGCACCTCTAACTTCCTTGAAGGAACGCTCATCAGCGAGAATGAAATCGTCTTGACGACAGAACCACCGCTCAAGATTGTCTGCGTGCCGAATAGTGACGTGCCATTGAACACACCTGTCACCATAGCGATTCGTCCAGAACGTTTTGACTTGCGGACAACCCTTAACGCCAATACCCCTAATTTCTTACGCGGCGTGATCCAAGATGAAAGTTACCTCGGCACGACGCTGCAATACACCGTGCAGACAGGCTACCCGACCCCACTCATTACGCACCAACAAAATATAGGAGCAAAAGACACACACCGCTTTCAACCAGGCGATCCTGTCTATCTGCAGTGGACACCAGAAAACGCAATTGTCTTAAAAGCGGACTAACCACCGGACAACGGCAGTTTGACTTTTCCGTTATCTTGCTGCTGCGAGGTTAAGAAGCCGATGATAATCTGAACGACTTTGTAACCCTCACTCCCAGGCGAAACCGGTTCCCCACCCTCTGCAACAATGCCGACTAACTCTCGCACCCCAGCAGGGATACCTGTCATATCCCATGACGGTGCCTCAATCGTCTCAACAGCATCATCTTGGTGGAGCGTCGCCCCTCGGTCACTAATAAGGATATAGCCGTTGGTGCCAACGATCTCTACACGGAACCCAGAGAGAGTCGTCTTTGGACCGCCAGCATAGTAGCCGCGCACACCGTTCGCAAAGTGGATATACCCGTGCGCTGATGGCTCCGTTGCCGGCACATGTCCGCCATCCCCTTTATACTCGCTATAGTCCTCATAACCGTCCTCTAATTCAGCAGTGACCCATTCGGGCTCTGAGTCAGCGAAATAGCAGATAGCATCAACGAGGTGCGTTCCGTTACGGAAAAGCATTGCGCGTCCACCACTCAACGTGCCGATGACATATTGAACATCCCCGATACGTCCACCACCAACAACGACATCATGCGTATGCCGCCACAAAGGTTGCCACCGACGCGTATGGTCGATCGACAGAATCGTGCCGTTTCGCTCGGTTGCCTCTATCATTCTGTCTGCATCTTCAACGCTCGTCGCCATCGGCTTTTCACAGAAGATACCTTTTACACCGGCGTTTGCCGCGTCAACAACAAGGTCGGCATGTCGGTGATCAGAAGTCGCCACGGTCACGACATCCAAATTCTCAGCGGCGAGCATCTCCTGATGGTTGGTATACAGAGAGATATTGTCCCAAGTGTCCTGATATTTCTCTTTGAAAGCATCTAACGTACTCTGAACAAAATCGCAGCCCGCGGCTAACTCAACATTCGGCAGACCGACGATCCCCGATGCATGTGTCGTGCCGATACCGCTACACCCAATAACCCCAACGCGTAAATTTGCCATGTCCATATCCTCCCCGTAATTTCAAACAACGGAAAACTGAAAACAAGATGGCTATGAATTCACTGTTTTGCCACGGAGTCGATTATATATCGCATCAGATTAGAAGTCAAACTTTTTGTAGTAAATCAAAAGGGAATTCAACAACGGATGTAAAGTTTTTGACACGCGATAAATAAAAATGCGGCCCTGTAGCATAGACTGTTGGTTTCCTGTGGCACGCATTTCTCAATCCGTGAAATCCGAGAAAATGCCTGATTTGCGGCGTACTCGCCCAAATGCGACCTGTATTCAAACGGCAATTGACAAAATATTTACACACCCAATTCAGCAAAACGATTTGATACAAACCACAAATTCTGGTAAACTATATACAAGTGAAATTCACGAATTTTCCTCCATAGAGAGGTAAAAAATTATGGCAAGAATCGTTGCTAATCCAAGAATCCTTGGCGGAAAACCGATTGTTGATGGCACACGCCTTAGCGTGGAACATATATTGGGATTATTGGCAAGCGGCATGTCCCATGAAGAGATCATCGCGGACTATCCAGAACTAAGTGAAGAAAGCATCCGGGCAGTCCTCGCTTATGCTGCACGCGCACTCGAGAACGAAATAATCATTGATGTTGTCTCTTCCCGTGATGGAGTTTCTTAACAATGCTGCCTCCCCTCTTTGCTGATGCAAATATCGCTATTGCTATTGTTCGGTTCCTGCGGTTGCAAGGGGTTGATGTGGTATCTGCTCGTGAAGAAGGGTGGCACCACTACGAGGACCAGGACATTCTCGCTAATGCTCATGCCATGTGTCGATTTGTTTTAACACATGATTCCGGTTTCGGGCGGCTCGCTGTCCATAACGATCCCTCCGCTGTCAATATTCCCACGCTTTTTCGATTTTACAACCTTTCACGCAACGATGCGTGATACAAGCATGGTATCCGTTTTTATGTTCGCTTCGGATACTGTGAGGGCAGCTACATAAAAATGCTGTAGGTAGTGATAATACCTACGGCGTTTAGCACTGCCAAAGATGTGGTTTGACAGTGCCGGGTTTAATTATAGCACAAGGTCGGTATGCTTTGGTATGTTAAACTCGGCCGCTCTATAAGGGTTGCCTTCCGTGGCATTCGCTGTCAAATCCTGTTTTCAAAATCAGGAGGACAAAGATGTTACACACACTTTTCTTGATTTCTTTCCTGTGTGGACTTACACTATTGTCGGTATCTTTGGAATACCGGGCGCGTGCGGAGACCTCTTTGTGTCTGTCTCCACCGCGCGGGGAGTGTCCCGATACGAAACCGCCGGATTGTGAACGTGAGAAATCCGAATGTCCTAAATCTTTGCGAATTATCACTGAATAACCAAAAAGGAGACATAAAATGGTGCGCAACATTTTATCGAACCGCCTACTGATAGGCTTACTTATTCTGGTAATCTGTGCTGTAGCAGGTTTATACCTGCTACAGATGCAGCCGCCAAAAGAGCCGATTATTATCTATAAACCTGTCGAAGTTGAAGAACCCGTCGCGAAACCGCCGCCACCGGGTGCCTCTCCGAATGGACACTGGCACGGCGATGAGTGGCACGCCGAGCCACACGAAACACACGATCCACCGGAAACCTTGGTACCCCTTGAACCCGCCGTCGAAGCCTCACGCGACTATACGCCGACAGTGGTGGAAATCCCTGAAGGTATCACCGATCCCGAAGTGCTTGCGGCGTGGCAACGGGTAGACGACATCGCCAATAATATCTGGGAATGGGGCGGTGTGGCAAACGCGGAAACGCCGGGACTCATAGCAAAACTCATGCCTGCCCCTGATGGTTTTTCGGGTCCCAGCGGACACAGCGATATGGAAGAAACATTTAACCTACTCGGCAGCCTCGATACGAATGACCCCCGTACTATAGAAGTGCTGGCAACTTATTATTGTGGGGGACGCGTTGGGGGGGTGGACCCGAGGGATATGTTGGTAGAGATGGGCGTGCCTGCCGTGCCATATCTCATTCCTTATATACTTGACATGGAGAGCAGCCCGGTATTACGCAGTCGAGCACTTGAGGTATTATGTCAAATCGGAGAACGGCATCGCGAGGGTTTAGACGGCATTGTGGAACACATCATCGTACCGAGATTGGAAGCGATCTTGGCGCAAGAAAATCCGGATTACTTTGAAGGAAGAGACGCGAGAGAGTACCTTCCGCGTCTGAGATAGAGGAGTCTTTATCATGAAATGGGTTTCTGTTTTTTTCTCGCTTTTTCTGATGGTCTTGTTTCCGTGTTTCTCTGTGCGTGCGATTGAAGTCTACCAACGCGCGGGGAGTGTCCCGATACGAAACCGCCGGATTGTGAACGTGAGAAATCCGAATGTCCTAAATCTTTGCGAATTATCACTGAATAACCAAAAAGGAGACATAAAATGGTGCGCAACATTTTATCGAACCGCCTCTTGATAGGCGTTGTCTTTTTTCTGATAGTGTCAGTTTTGTTTTTCCGAAGCCATAGCGTTGCGTAAACAGACGTTGATACCGCCATTGCTGAAGCCAATAAACTTATTCTCTCTGAAAAGTATTATGAGGCGATACTTGCCCTCGAACCGCTGTTGATGAGCAAAGAGAAAAGCGAAGCACAAGAACAGGCACTTTGGCTTGCACACCAGCTGGCGAAAAAGTGCGTGCCTCTGATGCAGGAGGAATACGGGTACTCCGAAACCGCATTTGAAGTCAAAACATCGGAAAAAACCCGCCGGTTAGATCAAATGGTGGGTGGGGAATTTTGGGAGTTCGCGATGTACCACTACGATTATGGGTATGGCTTCCTGCAACGGCTGATAGATGCGTACCCGAACACTCCGAAACGTCCGATCGCCGAATACTACCTGATCCGAAAGGGCTCCGTGGTTCTCGGCTATGATGCCGAAACGATACAGGCATACCACGCCTATATCGAGACATACGAAAAGACCGGACGCGCCGAAGTCTACATGGCGTACCGCGATCTGGCACATATCCATCACGGCATTTGGGCGGCACTGACATTTCCCGAAGAATCTGATGCGGGTATGTACGGATTTGGTCACGATGGGTTTTATAGTTTTCAAGACCCTGAAAAGCAAAAAGCGCCCGCTGCGGCACACAAGGCTGAAGCATTGAAGTACTATGCGCGGTTTCATCTCAACCCACATGGGCTTGGGCTGCGGGATAATTCTGATTACGAGTTCTATGGTTTGAAAAAAGATGAAACAGGTTATGAACTCTTGAAAAAGAACGCCATTTTTGGATGGCAGTTTATTTTTTATGGCTGCTAAGGAGGTCTTGACATGTTTCTCCGAAAATACTGGCTACCTATCACGGTGTTTATAGTGGCGATCTGTGCCGTTGGGCTTTACCTGCTCTCGATACAGACACCGAAAGCCCCGATTGTGATTTACAAACCTGTTGACGTTGAAAAACCCGTTGCGAAACCGCCACCACCGGGGGCTGACCCAAATGGACACTGGCACGGCGACGAGTGGCACGATGAACCGCATGAAGCAGACCAACCGCCTGCTGCGCCTGCTGTGTCTGGCAGCGTCCCGCCGGGGGCTGTCACGAAGCCTGATTTCCCGCCTGTTGATGCCAACGATGACCCTGTAGCCGCGGCATATAAACGGCTGGACTACATCGCGAAGAATCCGTATGCGTGGGGTGGGGGGCATTCCGAGCGTGCGACACAACTCATCGCGGAGTTGATGCCCCCCCCTGTGTTGGTACATCATGATGATGGTGAGGAAGTCTATGCTTTGATGGAAGAACTTATTGTTGAAAACGACCCACGCGCAGCAGCGGTCTTGATAACGAATATCTGTGAGGGGAGTATCGCAGGGCATTCTATGTTTGATGGCTTGGTTGCAATCGGTCCGCCGGCTGTGCCTTATATTCTTCCATATTTACGTGAAGATAACGTGTGGGCAGGAATGGCTGCTCAGTTTTTAAGTCGCATTGCTGTTGATTATCCGTCAGACCTCGGTGGTATTGTAGATCACATCATCATCCCGAAGATCACGGAGATCGCGGGCGATGAAAATTTCGAGCGTTATGGTTCAGGCACGGTTATAGATGCCAAAAAAGCTCTTTCTCTGCTGGGACGATAGGAGGCTTTTCCGATGAAGGTTAGATTTTTCGTATTTTTGTTTTTGTTTTTGTTTATCGTTTCGCCTGTATTTTCAGCGACCTCAACGACTTCGGGTTCGGATTCAAAGCCGGAGATGAAGTTTGACTCGTGGCGTGTGGGTCGTTCACCGACGGGGACGAACATCAATAGTGACGATCAGAAATCGTTTATTACTTCCAGCGAGACAGAATGTTGGTTGGAAGCGTCTGTTGTGTATAAGGGTGGCACGCAGCCGAAGAACTCTGGCATCTCACCGATTGATCCGGATACGGTCAAATGGACGCTCGATGAGGGGCTTCTGAAGGGTTGGGCTTTAGCGGAGCCGCCTGGCACGAGTTGGTCAGGTTCGCATCCGTCGAAGTTGAGCGGTTCAACCTCGTTCAATGTTGTTGCGAAGTTTTCACTCCCGAAGTATAACGATAAGACCCACTATACGATCTCTGCATATTGTTCGCATTCTGATGCGAATCGTCGTTCACGTAATGCGAAACACCGCAGTGGCGAGCGAATAAAAATTAACGTCAAGTTTTCAGCCAAGACGTATTCGGGCGAGTTGGTTTCGTTGACGCTTCCGCTGTTGCAGGACGAGAAGGATCAGTTGCGTCAAGAATACTTGGATTTGACGCGAGAAATCCCGTCTCGGGGTACGATCAAAGATGTTGATGGCGATTTTAACAACTTTGGTAAGGTTTTCTACGACTTCGGACATTACGATGTGATGCTTTACGAGGACTTGAACGGCAAACACGGGGCGTGGACCACTTCCATTAATGTTCGGGAACGCCGCCCGAATAGCAAACCCGATTTCACGCGTTCCGATCTTTTTGTGACGAATGGTTTTAGGAATCCTCATCACAACGACCACCATGCGCGTGAAACGACAAAGCGCGCGACAACGGATATACACGGTCTGCATCAATACGGTCTTGCCCTTGATGTTAGGGGCAGAGATTTTGACGTTGATGGTGATGGTAACTATGGTGACCAAGAAAAAATGCGGCTGGCAGCCTTAAATGCGACCCCCCCAGCCAAGAAAGCCTTCGCATATTCCACGGAGAAAACGGCTCATGTTCATGCGGATTGGCGAGGTTCGGGTTGGCCCCCATCGAATCCGATTCCAGCAGTGAAGCCGTTTCAGTTGCCTCCTCAGAGTACGGATCCGCCTTCAGTCGTCAAGCCTGAAGACAAGAAAGACGACGACAAGCCGTCGGGCAATTTAGTGTTATTGCCATCCTCGGGATCGTCAGAGGTGACAGCGGGCGAGAGTTATACGGTGGATTTGACGACGAAATATCCTTTTGAGTGGGTGAAGTTTTATGTCAAGAAATCTGGTGCGTCGGGTTATGGGACGTTGATGAAGACGGTGATGGGTAGTAGTTCGTCAGAAAGTGCGTCCTTTACGTATACTTTTCCGTCGTCTGCGTCGGGTGCTTATG
>VXZK01000314.1 GCA_009845545.1 Candidatus Poribacteria bacterium | reverse complement strand
CTTTGAAAAGAGATAGACAAAAATTAAAATTGCCCAATTGTTCACGAAAATTCCAAAGACATAGAATTCAAAACGTCATAGTCCAACGGTCTGAGTGTGTTCGCGCTGTTTACAAAGGACAAAAAAGTATCGTGAACAATTTCGTGAACATTTGTGAACATCTTAGCAAAAAAATCATCGTCCACGGAATCTATGGCGTTCACAAACCCACGCTTTGAGTGGGTTCACAACCGCGTATACTGTGAACACGAAAATTGAACACATCGCCAATGTTCATGAATGTTCATGAAAATCCGTGCCATGTTCACGAAATGTTCATAATTTACGTCCGAGAAATCCATTGTCCACGATACCAGAAAAAATTAACAAATAGTTAATTTTTAGGACTTATGCAGACAGGTGATAAAGGATTTCCTTACGACAAGTAGATGTCTACATTTGGATCTTTGATTATCAAACTCACGTTGGCATTAAGCCCTCCGCCCGCCCATAAAATTTCGTAGCAACTTTCACAGCATCCACTATCAAAAACCGATCAAAACCCAATCACTGTCCGGGTTTACAAATGATTTCACAACTTATCACTTTTTGGATTTTGCTATGAAACTGTGAAACGCGCGCCACTTCATTTCTCGAATTTTTGTGCAATACGGTTGCATGCTCCCCAACTTCTGATAAAGTAGTAAGCAAAGGGAGTTCTAAACAGTCCATGAAAACCACACAATCAAAAAACACAACTAACAAAAAACAGAAGCAGTGCCTCGCTTTCCCCGTCTACGATGAAGAGGATATCCTTGACTGGGATGCTGCCATACCAATAGATAATAGTCTTCCCTTCTTCAGTTCTCGAAATTCGCTTGATAGCCTTACTCAAACGTGGTAAACTATACACATGACACAAGCAGAAACGAGACTGCCGCGAGTCGTCTTCTATCGCGAGCGGAGTGGGCGCGTTCCTATCCAAAGCTGGCTTGATGGTTTGCCAGCAGAGCACCAGGAAAAATGTCTGAAAGCAATTGAGCAGTTGCAAGAAGGTGGCCGCGATCTCAGACATCCGCATGTCCACCGAATCACAGCGGAAATCTACGAGTTGCGGACGCGATATAGCACGATCAGGTACCGGCTCTTCTACTTCTGGTATGAAGGTAATGTTGCTGTCCTCACGGATGGGATCGCGAAAAAGACCTCTGCTGTTTCACAACGTGACGTGCAACGCTCACTCAACCGAAAACGACAATTTGAACAAAATCCTGCACTTCACACACAGGAGATTGATTATGCATGGTAAAAGAACCACGATAGATGCAGTAGAAATTATGCACCAACTCTACATTAAGGGGGATCCTGAAAAACTAGCCCGATTGGAGGAGGAAGGCGTTAACTTTGAGATTTCGCTACATGTCTATGATTTACGTACCTCTGGCGGTCAGACACAAGAAGAATTCGGCGAAATAGCCGGTGTGGATCCCCGTGTTATTGATGATCTTGAGGTAGCCGACTATGAAGGCGATTCGTTGGCTATGCTTGCGCGTATCGAAAAAGCGACGTTACCCCATATTTCCGCTCTTAATTTTCCTGTAAAAGGCGTTTATCCGAATGCACTTGTGGGGGCAACTTTAACCGGGCTTCGGCTGAGGTGCCTCCGATACCTGCCTCACAGACAAGGCACTGACGATCCAACAGCACCCTTTACGACACTTAGATTTAACATGGAAACGCTGCAGGGTAGACAGTATACGGCAGGTGAACTTGCACCTTGGCTTCACGTCCTCAAAATGAACCGGCAGGAATTGAACATGTTCGCGCTCGCCAAAATGACAGCTTGGAGCCATCTTGCTGGCGGTTTGCTTGTTAAATGCTCGGGCGACCCGAGCGAATATATGCACGCCGTGGATACACATACACAGCTCATCCGTGCCGCTATATACTACTTGGAAGTCGGGGAACAGACTGCCTTCAAACAGTGGCAACAAGATATCGGTCCAGAGGAAGAAGAACGCTACATCGCAGAATTAAAAGGGGCCCTCCGCGATAGAGCCTTTGTAGAACTCCCCGACACGGAGTGGCTGACCCAGACACTTATCGCATTTGTTGCACACATCCCACACTTCTGATAAAATAGTAAGCAAGAGAGTTCTAAACAGCCTATGAAAACCACACAATCAAAAAACACAACTAACAAAAAACAGAAGCAACGCCTCGCTTTTCCTGTCTATGATGAAGAGGATATCCTTGACTGGGATGTTGCCATAGTCACGCCACCACCGCGTCGATCTGGCACAATACGGGTCAAGTTGAAATACAAGGGTCGAAGCAAACCGTTTCCTGCTGAAAATTTTTGGGAAGAATAGGCATTAGACATAAGCACTTATGAAATTACGCCACTATAACGACAATGTCTTTATCAATTGTCCATTTGATCCAGTTTATAAGCCGTTGTTTGATGCAACAGTATTTGCCGTGCTTGATTGTGAAATGGTTACGAGCCAGAGAGAATCGTTTATCCCAACATGTTCAAGGAGGTGATTAGCGTGGCAAGAAAAAGAATCGTCAAAGACCCTCCAAAACAAGGAAATTTTACAAAAAGCCAGATTCAACATGCAGTAGAAGCCGTCGTTTACGGTCTTGCGGAGGATACCCATTATGTCATTCGTGGCGATAACGGCGGCTGGGGTGTGAAACGCCGGGGGGCTATAAAATCATTAAGGCATTTTCCTACGAAAAGGGAAGCAGTGCACTACGGGCGGGAAGTTAGCCGAAATCAGAAAACTGAATTTGTCATCTGTCATAAAAATGGCAATATTCAGCGCACGAACAACCACCGTCCTGATTAGATAACTGAGAAAAACTATGGACACCGCTGATTTGGAACAATGCATCGCGCAAGGCGAAAATACCACGACCGAATTCAAAGAGAACTTCGATCAGGAAGTAGTTGAGACCGGTGCTGCATTTGCTAATACCGATGGCGGCACGATTCAGACCAATTGAACGAGCGTCAAAAGAACGCTTTTTCCTACGTGCAAAGACACGGACAAATTGCAACAAAGGAATATGTAGAGATCAACAGTGTCTCGCGTCAGACTGCCTACGCAGAACTAGCGGATTTGACAAAAAAAGGTTTATTTACTGCAATAGGAAAGGGCAGAGGAACCAAGTACGTCCGAAAGGGAACTGATTAATTAGGCGATTAAGTGAGCGATTAGCACAAGGAGTAACACCCACATGCCAAGGGGAAAAGGCGAAGGCATCACCAAAATAGCCGTGAAAGGTTTCAAGTCAATAGCAGAGGAATGCACAATTGACATCCGTCCGCTGACAATCCTTGCCGGTGCGAACAGTTCTGGAAAATCCAGCATCATGGAACCACTCTTGCTGCTAAAACAAACACTGGAGGCACCCTATGATCCGGGACCACTATTGCTTGATGGACCGAATGTTCAATTTACCGAAGCAGCTCAATTCTTGTCCATATTACCCGAGAAAAAAAAGACAGATTGTTTTCAAATTCGGATTAAGACTCGTGATTCTATCATTACTTCCTCACTGAGGATAGTTTTCAGAAAGGTACCAAGCCAGATTAAAATTGTGGAAATGGCTGCTGAAACGAAGTTAGATCAACTAGTCTATGGATATCCTAAGCATTTAAACTTATTTCCCGAGATGTCACCTGAAGAAATCAAAGTACAACTTGACCAAAACATGATTCCCGAAGATTACAATGTGGTAAAACGCTTGCGATGTTTTTTGCATTTAGAATCCCAAGATAGTTATCGATCCGTGAGCAACACTGGTAACTTTGAGTCCAATATCCTCAACATTGTTCACGTCCCTGGATTACGCGGCAATCCAGAACGCACCTATAAATTCACCAGCACCGGTCCCCGGTATCCCGGCACGTTTGAACATTATGTTGCGAGTCTCATTCACGAGTGGCAGAAAACGAAAGATAAACGCCTGAAAACGCTAACCGATACCCTTCGGACACTTGGTTTAACAGGACACGTCGGCACAAAAAAAATAGGTGATGTCGGCATTGAACTTCAAGTTGGTCGTATCCTGCACGAAGGAGATGAAGGGAATGACCTGGTTAACATTGCCGATGTGGGATTCGGTGTTTCTCAAGTTCTACCTGTTTTAGTTGCTGTAATTGCGGCAGAACCCGGACGATTGGTGTATATTGAACAACCCGAGCTGCATCTTCACCCTCGCGCACAGGTAGCATTGGCACAAGTCATAGCAGACGCGGCGAAACGGGGCGTACGTGTTGTTGCCGAAACCCACAGTTCACTGCTATTATTGGGAGTTCAAACGCTTGTCGCCGAAGGAAACCTCCCACCAGAGTTGGTCAAACTGCATTGGTTCACACGGCGTGAAGATGGAATAACCGAAGTTAACAGCGTGGACTTAGACGAAGCAGGGACTTATGGTGATTGGCCCATGGATTTTGATGATGTCAGTCTCAACGTGCAGAGCCGTTTTCTTGATGCCGTAGATAACGTTAGATTTGGCGACAAGGAGACTGCGTGAGAGCAAGAAATTCAAAACGGCTGGTGATTGACACTGATGTCGCCCAAGCATCTGGTGATGAAGATGCAACCGATCCACGTGCTATCAATTACCCACGCCAAGCCACATCAATACTCGTATACCCGTGTGTATATTGCTGAAAATGCGGCGGTAAATCCGCTAAGAACTGCCTACCATCCTCTGGAATCTCCCACGGAATATCAATAGGGTGAGCCCGACTCCGAAAACCGATCGCACACGACAACCGGATCTCATCAATCTGGTTCGGGAACGCACCGTGATACGTCCGATGCGCAAACACAATCATATCCCCCGGATTCGTGAACAGCGGCACCAACCCCGGAATATCAAAACCCACGTACGCCTTTTCTTCTTCACCCTCCTTATAGAAGGAACGCCTGTCCGCTGTCATGTTGAAACCTTCCGGTCCCTTCCAGTTCTCCACATGAGAATCCTCAATCACGCACAGACCACCGTGTTCCGGACGAGAACCCGTCAAGTAGAACCATTTGCCGGAGGGCCACAATCCACGGTTCAGCACATCGCCCGAATTCTTCGGGACGTCCGTTGAAAACCCGCACCAATCCGTGTGCCATGCAACAGGTTGGGATCCGGGCATCCGAATAATAGCAGCAGAACGGTGGACAGTCATCTCGTCTGTGCCGATGAGGTGGCGATGGATTTTCATGAACGGGTCATATCCGAGCAGCTGCCAAGCCCCGGGTCCAGACTCAACCCAAGCGTGTCGCGTCCGACTCTGCCCATGTTCCAACGCTCTATTTGGATCCGTCCCATCCAAGACCGCCTGTTTGAGACTGTCCACTAACTCAGGCGGCAGAACATCTTTAACAATTGCGAAACCGTGTGCCGCCAAACACTCGGACATCTGAACAAGTTGATCCACCTCAAACTCGTAAGTATAACCAAGTTCCGGTTTTTGAATCTCTAAATATTCTTTCATAAGTGACACCCCAAGCATTGCGTCAGTTATAGTCGCCTACTGTAAATGTTGTATGTTAGCATCTTAGCAAACATTCGTTATCACGTCAATTTCAAATTTCTCGCGGTAGGTTATATCCTTGCACTAATTACCAAGTTTTGTTAAAATAATACGACTAACGCTGAGACACTTTCACAATGCAACGATAGCACTTTACTTGGGATCCAGAAGTGATACCGTCAATCCAAAGCATCACGCGGACAGACACCAATTACCCAAAAAGGTTAAAAAAATATCTAAAAACAGAAACCCCAGAAACGATCTGGGCGCGCGGGAATATCAACTTGTTACCGGGACAAAACACCAGTTTAAATGGAGACCTTTGGGCACTCTTCTGCTCCCGCAAGTGTCCCGGCGAACTGATATTAAAGACACACGACTTGGCACAGACATTCAAAGAAAGAGGAATCCCAACGATCGGAGGCTATCACTCGCCAATTGAACAAGAGTGCCTGCGCGTCTTGCTACGCGGTGTACAACCGATCCTCTTATGTCCGGCACGAAGCATCGAAAAGATGCGACTGAAACCGGCGTGGAGAGACGCATTAACCGATGAACGGCTATTAATTTTATCTACTTTTGAGAGCCGCCACAACCGATCGACAGCAGCATTAGCGAACCAACGCAACGCTTTCGTTGCAGCACTTGCGGACAAAATCTGTATCGCACACGCCGCAGAAGACAGCAAAACTTTAGAATTCGCACAGATGCTACTAACGTGGGGTAAACCTGTTTTCACCTTTGAGACACCAGCAAACGATGCACTCTTTCAACTCGGGGCACAACGGATAGAACCGTCCGTATATGTCCAAGAAAGATAAATTGTGACCTAATCGCACAATTCGGAGGAACATAATGGCACAAACCGTTTTTGTAGGAGACCATGAACTGACCTTCCCGGGCCCACACCTCGGTGTACTTCGGGACTGTAACGCCGTGCTTGATTCAGCAGAAGGCTTGCACCAACAGATAGCAGAGGACGGATATCTACTCGCTCGCGGCTTAATTGATAAAGAAAAGATTATCGCGGGACGTAGGGCTATCTTGGAATACGCCAATGGAAACGGAAAAGACGACGTTTTCAAACCCGACACCGACATAATGGAGGCGATTGCTGGTGAGGGGAGCCCCGGACGAACGATGGGCACACCCGCTGTTACACACCATCCAGATGTCCAGTCCGTATTGGAAGGCGATGAACTCTTCAAGTTCTTCCGCAACTTTTTTGGTGGCGACACTCGCACCTTTGATTACAAATGGCTCCGGTTCGTCCGTCCTGACGGCTGGTCAGGTCCCCACTTCGATTTCGTCTATATGGGCAGAGGTTCAAAACAGTTGCACACCTGTTGGGTACCCTTCGGCGATGTACCCGCAACGATGGGAACGCTGACAGTCTTGGTCGGGTCACATAACCTACCGAGTTTCGCACCGATTCGGGATACCTACGGCAAAACAGATGTTGATAAAGACGGGACTCCCGGGCATTTCGGACGCGACCCGATGGAAATCAGCGATAAATACGGCGGCGAGTGGAAAACAGCCGATTTCGAGATCGGCGATGTTATCATCTTCACCATGCACACGATGCACACCTCTACCAAGAACCTGTCAGATCGCTGGCGTATCAGTTGTGACATCCGTTTCCAACCGGCAGAGCATCCGATCGATGAGCGGTGGGTCGGCAAGAACCCGATTTCTCACACAGGCAGTCAGAAGATTTCGTTCGAGGAAGCGAAGAAACAATGGGGATTGGAATAATCCCCATTTTTAAATGGGACATGTATACTTTTTCGCAATTTCTATACATATCGGCATCAATATGTATAATTTGTATACATATACATCCGGACATGTATACTTTTTCGCAATTTCTATACATATTGGAATCTATATGTATAATTTGTATACATATTGAATATTAACCGAACAACGCACGCCGGATCTGACGCACTGCCTGACGAATCCGATCCTCGTTCTCCACAAGCGCGATGCGGATATAGCCCTCACCGTTATGCCCAAACCCTGCACCCGGAGAGACACAAACCTCCGCCTCATTAAGGAGTTTCATCGCAAAATCCAGAGAACTCAGATGCCGCCACGTTTCAGGAATAGGTGCCCAAACGAACATTGAAGCCTGCGGTTTCGGCACCTTCCACCCGATCCGGTTTAACCCTTCCACAAGCACATCGCGGCGTTTCTGATAGATCGCAGCGTTTTCTATCACCGTGTCTTCTGGTGTACGCAGTGCCATAATAGCAGCGACCTGAATCGGTGCGAAAATCCCATAATCGTAGTAGCCTTTAATCCGAGCGAGTGCCTCGATAATCTCCCGATTCCCAGCTGCAAACCCGCACCGCCAGCCTGCCATGTTATAAGATTTCGATAGCGAGATAAATTCAATACCGACATCCTTCGCACCTTTTGCCTGCAAGAAACTTGGTGCCTTGTAGCCATCAAAAACGATGTCCGCATAAGCCAAATCGTGGACGACAACGATTTCCTGTTGCTTCGCGAACGCCACGATCTCCTCAAAAAACCCAAGATCGACGACTGCTCCTGTCGGGTTATGGGGGAAACTTAAGATTAACATCTTCGGTCTCGGCCAAATATCGCGTGTGATCTCGGTCAGCGAAGGGATAAAAGCGTTCTCTTCAGTGAGCGGTATACTCACAACGCTTCCACCCGCAAGCACAACGCTGTAAGTATGAATCGGGAACGTCGGATTCGGCACCATCGCCAAGTCGCCTTCGTCAATCATCGCTAAAGCGAGATGCCCAAGTCCTTCTTTGGTACCGATAACAGCAATCGCTTCCTCATTCGGATCAATGTCAACACCGAATCGGCGTTCATAATGCCAACTCACCTCTCTGCGGAGGTTGTAGATGCCGCGTGAGGCGGAGTAACGGTGGTTCCGCATCTCCTGCGCCGCTTCTGTCAGCTTATCAATGATAGGTTGCGGGGTCGGTTGATTCGGGTTACCCATCCCCAAATCGATAATATCTATGCCCTGCTGTCGGCGTTCGTGGGTTAGCTGCTTGAGTTTACCAAACATGTATGGTGGAAGTCGATTTAAGC
>VXZK01000221.1 GCA_009845545.1 Candidatus Poribacteria bacterium | reverse complement strand
TGACCACCGGTGAGAACCTTGACGCATCAACGGAAGTTGTCTCGATAGAAAGCAAACAGGTAACGCTTTCTCAAAACGGGCAGCAAAGAACGTTGAGACTCAACACCACCGTCTACCTGAACCCGTCGCCAGCCCGCCGTCCACCGAGACGGACGCCCCACACACCGACACCCGCCCTGGTGAGAAGCATCGCCACGCCTGCACCGACCGCCGTCTCCGCGCCGCAAACCGATAGCCCGCCGTCTTCGCGCCGTCCGCTGTCGGACTGGGAGACCCGCGAAGGTGAGCGCATCCGTCTCGGCGATGCGCGCTTGAAAAATCCTCAGAAGTGGGGACTGCGCCGCAGATAGCGGTTTTTGATTCCAATTCCAACGATTTTCCCTCGCAGTCGTCTAACCGTGAAACGCAGCGATACCACAAACGCATCGCTGCGTTGTGATGCGTTTTGTGTGGGGGGCTGTGGCGAAGCGTGGCATTCCGTGCTACACAGGGACAAGGGGTCTACGGAAACCTGTCATTGGCACCTTCCGTTTGCACATTGCGCGCGCGAAGCCTACAAAATCGCAAAGTGCTGCTCTACAGGTTAATATATACGTCATTTTCAAAAAAAGTATTAGAAACCAAGACATGTGCCAATTCAAGAAAAAACGCAATATGTTCACCCAAAAGCAGCGATTTTCTACTGATTTAACCTCCAATGCTCCCCGTTATCAGAAAGACTTTAAGAGGAAATGCGTCGGTTTCCCTAAATATTTATCAAACTCACGTTATTTTAACAAAACGAGATGACCCGTTAGGGTGGTTACAATCTATTGGATTAATCGATAGCCGGACGCGGTGGGTTACCCCAGTGTCCGTTTTTATCTTCTCCACTCACGACGACACCTTCTTGATCCCAGCGATAGGATGCTTGGACATCGGAGGAGCAGTAGCGCAGTGTAAGACCACAGCGTCGTTTCGGTGAGGGATTGGCATTTGACCCGTGTAAAAGCAGATCGGTGTGGATAGAAATTTCGCCTGCTTTGAGTTCAACATCAACGGGTTCACCGTGCTGTTCAGCGTTTTCAACGACTCGACCCAACACGCTATTCTCGTCGGGTGCGCTGTGCCGAGGTGTCAAGTGCCCAAGATGATGTGAGCCTGCGATAAACCGCATCGCCCCGTTTTCGACGGTCGCATCGTCAATCGCGAGCCAGACGGTAACGGTTTTCGAGGGCGTGAGGGGCCAGTAACCCGCATCTTGATGCCAACCGACAGTTTTCGAGTCGTGCGGCATTTTGCAGAAGTAGTGCGCGCCCCAACCGATAACATTCGCGCCGATGATATCTTGTACACAGGCGACAATCTTCGGATGCGTGAGCAGGTCATAGACCTTACCGTATTTCATGTGTGCGGAGATAATTGAGTAACTGCTGCCGCCTGCCGCGATGACGTTTTCTAATAGGGCATCGAAGTACTGGCGGTGTTCACCGATTTCGGATTCATCGAAAATCGGGATACCTTTGATATAGCCGACGCGATTGAAATCAGTCACCTGTTCCTGAGTCAGCACCTTCGGCTGCTCGGTGACGCTTGGGAGAAATTGGAGATCGCGCCCCATTTCAGCGAGTTGTTCCCACGTCGGCATGATTTTATCGGTTGTGTAAGTGACACTTTGGGTTGCCATTGTCGTTCCACCTTGTCTAAATTCTGATTTCATTTTAGCATAAATACAATGAAAATGGTATAATATATAAGCATTCGGTTGCCAGTTGTCAGTAATCAGCAAAATTTTTACAGACATCCTGAGCATCTGATACTAAAGATTCTACTCACAAAGAAACAGACTATATCTTGAAATTGAGGCTTTTTAATGGCGCATGCATATACCCCCGGTCTTAAAGTTACCGAGGGAATGACAATTCAGAAAGAACGTCGGCTCCCGCTTGAAGGCGAGGTACTCGTCGAAGCCGGTGTAACAGTCAAGGCAGAGGATGTCGTCGCGAAGGCGGATCTGCCGGGCAACGTTCAACTGGTGAATGTTGCGAACCTACTCAGTGTCCCACCGGAAGAAGTTGCGGAACACATGCTTAAACCTGTCGGTGAAGCCGTCTCGGAAGACGAGGTTATTGCAACGACAAAAGGGTTTTTCGGGCTTTTCAAATCGCAGGCACGTTCGCCGATTGACGGCACAATTGAGTCGGTATCGGATGTCACGGGCCAAGTGATCCTGCGTGAACCGCCTATTCCTGTCGAAGTTAAAGCCTACACCGACGGAACAGTAACGGCGACGCTCCCGAATGAAGGTGTCACAGTGGAGACTTACGGTACTTATATCCAAGGGATCTTCGGGATCGGTGGTGAAACGGTGGGGAACTTAGTCGTTGTCTCTCAATCGCCGAGCGATGCATTGACCGCTGAACAGATACTGCCAGAACATAAAGATAACATTTTAGTTGGGGGTTCGCTGGTTACAACGGAGACAATTCAGAAAGCGGTTCAGCATGGTGTAAAGGGCATTATTGCTGGTGGTATTGATGACGCGGACCTGCGGGAACTTCTCGGCTATGAACTCGGCGTTGCGATTACCGGTTCTGAGGAAATCGGCATTACACTGGTTATTACGGAAGGGTTCGGAGGCATCGCGATGGCGGAGCAGACGTTCACGCTTTTGAAAGTACGGGAAGGTATGAAGACCTCTATCAACGGTGCGACACAGATTCGTGCTGGGGTTGTCCGTCCGGAGATCGTGATTCCGCTTGCAGAAGCAACAGCGGCAGTTTCCTATGCTGAGAATGACACCACCGAAGGTCTTCTGGAAGTCGGCAGCTCGGTACGCATCATCCGGGAACCGTATTTTGGGAAATTAGGACGCGTCACGGAACTGCCGGTAGAACTCCAGAATTTGGAGACAGAGGCGCAGGTACGGGTCTTGCGCGTCGAACTCGAAAACGGCGAACAGACGACACTGCCTCGCGCGAACGTTGAAGCGATTGAGGGGTCTTAACTGGTTAAGTTCTCATACCATTTGACGTTGCCGGTGCTGAGGCCGCTCGCTACGATGTCCAATCTGCCGTTTCCGGTCATGTCCACGACCTGCATTTGTCCGACACCTAACCCCCCGTCGTCAATGGTCTCTTTACGCCAGTGATTATGCGCCAGGTTCTCTGGGCGGTAGAGGTGCAAACTTGTGCCTTCGCCGTTGTAGCCACAGATTACCTCAAGGATACCATCATCATCAACGTCAACGGCAGCGAGAGAATGCCCGCGGTTGAGCGTATCATCAATGAGATGACGCTCCCACGGATCGGTCCGTAAATCACCGGTAGCTTTATACCAGACGAGATTGTTCCCGTGCCACGGTTCAATTGCCAAAATTTCGTTGACACCGTCGCCATCAATGTCGGCAGCGAATGTATCACTACACTCGCGATCACTGATAAGCCATTTGCCCCAATCGTCTGTCATTGGGTTAACAGGAGGTTCGTACCAGATTAAGCCTTCTGTGCAGCTAATCAGTACATCATCGCGTCCATCTTGGTCAACATCGTTGATACTCAAGCCGTGGTTGATATGGAGACCATCGTCAAGGAGATGGGATTTCCAAGATACTGTGTCTCGTGGGGTCCCTGACAGTTCGTAGCACCAGAGAGAACCGGGACTGTGCCATTCACCCGGTTTGCCGTCTTCACCGCGGATGGAAGCGACGATGAGAAAAGGCGTTGCGTTCGACCCGCCTCCTGACAAATTTGTGAGTGCAATGCGGTGGATAAAGGGAACGTCAGCGATGTGGTGGCTTTTCCAGTTCTGTCCGTCTTGTCCTGGTGCTTCGAGCCAATGAAGGTAGCCGCCCGCAGCGTTTACACCACGAAAAAAACCGCTCCCGACGATGAGGTCAGGCGTACCGTTGCCGGTCAGATCATAAGGCGCAATGGTGATGTGTCCACTGTCCTGATTGGTCACGAGATGTCTTTTCCAGTGGGGCGCCTCGTACCAAGCGATGATAGGTTCGCCTGTGGAGCCTGCAATGATGTCGAGTTGACCGTCGCCGTTTATATCGGCGACTGTGAGTCCGTAAACGCTTTTGAAAGTGTTGTCAAGTAGATGTCCTGTGAACTTCACGGTTGCTCTCCTCGTCCGCTGATCTCCATCTAAGGATTGCGGAAAAATCGGGCGATTCCAGGTTCTATCTCATACCCAACATCCGACCAGAATGCAATCGCCTCCGGATACTTCTCTTCGACGAGTGCCGTGATGCGTTTAACACCGAGTTTTGCTAAACGCTTTTCGCCTTCCGCAACCAAGGCACGCCCGATACCACGCCGTCGGTAGTCAGGGTGGACGGCTATGCGATACATATTGCCGCGCCATCCATCGAAAGTGGCGATTAAGGAGCCAACGATGTGTCGATCCGCCTCAGCAACCAAGACCGACGCGGAACTTTCTATTGCGCCCCGGATGTCTGTGATCGTGTCTGTGACGCTCGGAGATGTGCCAGCAGCCTGCCATAATGCGAGAAGTGCTTCTGCTTCTTCTGGATGACACTCTCGGATGAAGAACGGATCTGTAAGAGTATTTGTATTGTCGGACAAATCCATCTTTATATCTGGTGTGGTTGATGAAGATTAATTTTTTAATTCGGTAATTTCTTGGTGAAGTCCGGTGCGGTTAGGAAACCGCACCTACCGGGCCTGGGGAGATGTGGAATTACCGAAATATTTTCTTAAACTTCATCAAACCGCACCTGTAGGGTTTGGGAAAGGCAGCCTATTCGTCCAGCCAGCTCATCATGCTACGCAGATTTTTGCCGACTTCTTCGATCTCGAGTTCCGCCTCCTGCCGACGGAGCGCGCCGAGAACGGGTTGGTTCGCCTCATTTTCAAGGACCCACTCACGTGCGAAAACACCGCCCTGAACGTCTTTCAAGATTTGGCGCATTTTGTCGCGGACACTGTCGTCAATGAGCTGCGGTCCCCGTGTTAGATCGCCGTATTCGGCGGTATTGCTGACATCGTTCCGCATTTTGCTCAACCCACCGGTATAGATCAAGTCAACAATCAATTTCAATTCGTGGAGGCACTCAAAATAAGCCATCTCTGGTTGATAACCGGCTTCAACGAGCGTATCAAAAGCAGCTTTGATGAGTGCGGCAGTGCCGCCACACAACACGGCTTGCTCACCGAAGAGATCGGTCTCGGTTTCCTCACGGAATGTGGTCTCGATGACTCCGGCACGCGTGCCACCGATACCTTTCGCATAAGCGAGGGCGACATCGCGCGCGAGACCGGTCGTGTCTTGATGGATAGCGATGAGACAGGGGACACCACCACCCCCTTCAAACACTTCACGAACGAGCGAACCGGGACCCTTCGGCGCAATCATTGCGACATCAATATCGCTGGCAGGCACAATCTGTCCAAAATGGACGCTGAATCCGTGTGAGACAAGCAGCATATTGCCTGCATCCATGTTTGGGGCGATCTGGTCGCGATAGACGGCCGCATGGCGTTCGTCAGGTATGAGGACCTGGACGATATCTGCCATCGCTGCGGCTTCCTCAACATTCTTGACGGTCAAACCTTCCGCCTCTGCGCGAGCTTTTGAACGGCTGCCCTCGTATAATGCGACAATCACGTTCGCGCCGCTGTCTTTGAGGTTTAGCGACTGTGCGCGACCCTGCGCGCCATAACCGACGACAGCCACGGTACGCTCTTTCAGTAAGTCAAAATTGGCATCACTCTCGTAATAAATCGTTGCCATAAAGTCTATTCCTTTTTAAGTTATCAGTTGTCAGTTGTCAGTTGTCAGTAACTCGTTTGTAGCAGGCTAAACCTTTTCACCCGCCACACATTCAACTGATAACTGAAAGTGGAGCGCAGCGGAACGTACCGACAACCCTATCCTATTTTTCGGAGCCGCGCAGCATCGCTATTTTGCCGGTGCGTGCTAACTCAAGGATACCGTACGTATTGAAAATATCTATTGCCGCTTTCAATTTACCTTCATCACCTGTAATTTCAAGCACAATGGAGGCAGGTTTCATATCTATAACCCGCCCACGGAAGACTTCCGCGACCTGTAGAATCTCGGTGCGTTTTTGAGGATCATCGGTAGCAATCTTGATAAGCACAAGCTCGCGCTCAACATGCGTCCCAGCAGTCGAAAGATCGGTCACCTCAATAACATCAATGAGCCTGTTGAGATGCTGGTAAATCTGGTCAATGATCTGCGCATCCCCGTGCGTGACAAGGGTAATATGCGAGATGCTTTTGTCATGTGTCTCAGCGACATTGAGACTGTCAATATTAAAGCCGCGCCCGCTAAAAAGCCCCGCAACGCGTGCCAGGACTCCGAATCGGTTTTCGACTAAAACGGAAAAGATATGTCGTTCTTCTGGATTCATCAAAATTCTCGGCGTGGGAACCGACCTCTTTGTTGTGGTCGTGGGTAAGGTGCGGTTGAGGACCGCACCTGTGGAACTGGATTAGGATAACCCGCGGATAACGTCACCAAGACCGGCACCAGCCGGCACCATCGGGAACACGTTCTCTTCTTCATCAACAATGAAGTCGATGACGACAGGACCGTCAGTAATCCCTTTTGCCTTCTGCAACGCCGGTTCAACGTCGTCGGGGTGTTCGACCCGCAAGCCTGTGGCACCAAATGCTTGTGCGAGCAAGGCGAAATCTGGATTGTCATGGTAATCGACAGCCGAATAGCGTTTGCCGTGGAACAATTCCTGCCACTGACGTACCATCCCCAAGTACATGTTGTTGATGATAAAGATTTTAAGCGGCAGCTGCATCGTAACCGCTGGCACCAATTCTTGGATCGTCATGATGTAGGACCCGTCACCGTTGATATTGACGACGGTTTTGTCTGGGCATCCGAGTTGCGCACCGATTGCGGCTGGCAGGCTAAAGCCCATCGTACCGAGACCACCGGAATTCAGCCACTGTCGAGGTTCAGTGAATTTGAAGTATTGCGCCGCCCACATCTGGTGTTGTCCGACATCAGCGACAACAATCGCATCGCTATAATGTTCATAAATTTGCTCAATAACGTACTGCGGCATAACCTTATCGGTTTTCTGCTCGTATTCAAACGGGTACTTCTGCTTCCATTCCTGAATTTGATCGCGCCACGGATCGATATCCGCTGTGCTCACCTGTTTGTTGAGTTCTGTTAGGACGCTTTTCGCATCGCCGACGATCGGGACATCTATAGGGACATTTTTCCCAATACAAGACGCGTCTATATCAATGTGGATCTTTTTGGCATTAGGTGCGAATTTACTGAGATCACCTGTAACGCGGTCGTCGAATCGCGCACCGACAGCGATAACAAGGTCTGAGTCGGTGAAGGCATAATTTGCGCAACAAGAGCCGTGCATACCGGGCATCTCCATCGCCAACGGATGCGTCTCAGGGAACGCGCCAAGCCCCATCAGCGTGACAGTAATCGGGATTTGTGTCTTCAAGGTCAGCTGCCGGAGTTCTTCGCTGGCATTCGCAAGCACTACACCGCCACCCGCATAAAGCATGGGGCGTTTGGCTTCTTTAATCAGTGCCGCCGCCTTTGCAATTTGGGCTGGATCGCCGTGCACTTGGGGTTTGTAGCTGCGGATGTCAACCGTTTCTGGATACTCAAACAGGGCTTCATGTATCTGTGCATCTTTGGCGATGTCAATAATTACAGGACCCGGTTTCCCGGTTTTCGCAATGTGAAACGCTTCAGCGACAACATCCGCGATTTCGTCACTGCTTTTAATGAGGTAACTGTGCTTACAGATCGGTCGTGTTACACCGATAACATCGCATTCTTGAAAGGCATCACTCCCGATATAGTGCGTGAAAACCTGTCCAGTGATCGCGACCATCGGAATCGAATCCATGTAGGCGGTAGCGATACCCGTAACGAGGTTGGTCGCGCCGGGACCGGAGGTTGCGAGTGCAACACCGACTTTCCCTGTGGCGCGCGCGTAGCCATCAGCGGCGTGGGAGGCACCTTGTTCATGCCGCATCGGAATTAATTTGATTTCTGTCTCGCCGTACAAGGCATCGAAAATCGGCATCGCTGCGCCACCGTTCACACCGAAGATATATTCGACACCTTCCCGCTTGAGACCATCAACCAGGATTTGTGCTCCTGAAAGTTCCATGCCAATTTTCCTCATAAATCGTAGATTTGAATCCTACGGGGAGTTGTTAAAATTAAAAAAGCCCTCTCGTTCCATCTTTGGAGACGAGAAGGACATTAGACTGACCTCACCGTGGTACCACTCCAATTCCCTTTCTCATTTTCAATTACGGGACCAGGCTTAGAAAGCCGCCCTATCAGGAGAAAGAGCACTCTTTGGGATGCGATAACGGGCATCGGACCGACTAATCCTACGGGTGTGTGTTCAGATTAGCAGCTCCAGGGCGACGTTCAGTCGTGGTAACTTGAGGAGACCTCTCAGCCGATGAGTCTCCATCTCTTGCAAGCCCGGGCGACTTACTCCTCCCCTTCAACGCTTTTTGGGTAATCTATTTAGATGTTAATTACGCACACCATTTTATGAAGTTTCGTAGGTGCGCCGAAAAAATCTGCTTATGTTTTAAGTATAACACATTTAGAGAGAGATGTCAAAAAAAATTGATTTGAGTATGCAATTTCACTTGGAAAAATAAATTGAGTATGCTGTGGTCAAGTGGAAACTTTCAATTAACTTTGGTTTAGGACTTACGCACTCCCCTGGTAGGTGCGGTTTCTAACCGCACCGAACCCTG
>VXZK01000076.1 GCA_009845545.1 Candidatus Poribacteria bacterium | reverse complement strand
GTAGCCTCTATTGAAATGCCTTCGGACGCGGGTTCGATTCCCGCCACCTCCATTTCCACAACGGATCCTATTCTGGTTTCCGACGATAGATTTGGTCGCGAAATACCATGGCTGAATTTACGAACATGCCACCTCGTATTCAAAAGACTGTGCGCGCGCAGATAGGCGAGGATGAAGGGGTCTGTTTGTGTATCCTCGGGCGTTCGGATCTGCTGCGTCCGGATTTCGTTTTTATCACGACGCGGCGGGTGCTGGTTTTAGATGAGCGGTATATAGGCAGCCTCGGCGTTTCTTATGCGAATATCCGGTGTAACTTGTTATTCACCGAGATTCGTGATGTGAAATTGGTCCGCCAGTTCAAGCATCGGCTCCTCAGCCAGGCGCGGCTTGAAATTAGCGTGCTGCGTAATGTCCATTGGCTCGATAATATCAACTTCCGTTCGGCGCGATGCGCCTACATCTACATTACGGATCAGATTGCAAAGTAGAAGAGAACCATGAAAGAATTCCTGACTTATTTCCTTGCCTCGTATAATGTCTGGTTTACGGCACCGTTGACGATTGTGTTCATATTTGCGCTCTTTCGACTTGCTATGGGAGCAGTGGACTTCGGTGATGCGGACGCTGATGCCGATGTAGATGCGGATGTGGATATAGACGCTGATATGGATATAGATGCGGACGTAGATATAGATGCCGATGTAGACGTGGATGCCGATATAGGTGCGGATACGGATGTGGCTGTAGATGCAGGGGGGCAAGGCTTCTCTTTCGGCGACGTATTTGGGTTTCTGAATGTTGGGAGAGTCCCGTTGATGGTTGTGCTGATGTCGCTATTTGGGACATGGGGTGTTGCTGGTCTTATTGCCAACGCATCCCTTAATGTTCCAGAAAGACCCGGGTGGGTTTGGGTATCGTGTGTGATTGCTCTTTTCTGTTGTTTTGTCTGTACGCGCTATATATCTCTTGCCCTTTCAAAACTATTCCCTGAAAGCGAGAGAGCCATCAGCGATGTACATCTCCTCGGTTTAAGTGGACGCGTGATTAGTGGACAAATTACCACAACTTTTGGGACGGCTCGTGTCCAAGTTCCAAATGGTCCAGAATTAACTGTCAGTTGCCGCACCAAATCCGATGAAGCCACGCCTGTCAAGGGAGATACTGTGATTCTCGTAAACTATGATCGTACAAAGCGGATCTTTGATGTGAGAAAAAGTGAAGTGGATTCGCGTTAATTCAGCGTTATAAAGGAGAATTGAAACATGAATGCTAATTTGTTTTTCACTATTATCGGCAGTGTTGTTGCGCTGATCGTTATTTTTCTGTTAGTCTATCGTTCGTTCTATAAAAAGGCACCCGCGGATGCGGCGTTAGTCATCTCTGGTGGACGGAAAAAACGCGTCGTCTTTGGTGGTACCCTTATTAACCCGATTACCAACACGCACCAACTCATTTCCTTAAATACGCTCCAGTTGCCTGTTGAACGTACAGGACAAGGCGCGCTGATTACAAAAGACAGTTTACGGGTTGATATAGAGGCGCAATTCTATGTCAAGATTGAACCAAACGAACAGGATGTACTCAAAGCTGTCGCAAGCCTCGGTGATAAAACCCTAACCCCGGAAGCAGTTAATAAACTCCTTGAAGGTAAACTTGTCGGGGTGCTACGAAGTGTTGCTGCAACTATGGACCTCCAAGAGCTGCACGAAAAGCGCCAAGAATTTTCTGACCAGGTTCAGGAAGCCTGTCGCGACGATCTTGAGCAAAACGGCTTTAAATTAGAAAGCGTTGCTGTCACGAATCTTGACCAGACCCCGCTTGATGCGCTTGACGAGAATAACCGTTTTGATGTTGTCGCAATTCAGACGATCAAGCAAGAGGTTGAAGATAAGCAGACGCAAACGGCTCGGATTGAGCACGAAAACAAGGTGAAGCGTGAAGAGGATCGTCTCAAAGCCGAACTTGAGATTAAACAGCGTGAGGAGGAGACGGAAACCGAGGGCTTAGAAGTCGAAAAACGGCTTGACTTCGCGCAGGAAGAGCAACGCAAGGCGATTGCCACCAATAAAGCGGAGCAGGAACGCGAGGTTGAAGCGCATAAACTTGAGCAACAGCAGGCTGTTGAAGAAGCGCGCATCAAACAGGAAGAGGCGGTCAAGTCTTCGGAGATTATGCAGAAGCAGCGGTTAGAGACCGCTCGGATTGAACAGGAACGCCAAGTCGAAGAGACAGAGATTACGCAAAAGCAGGCAATCGAAATTGCCCGTGTGCAACAAGAACAGACGGTTCAGGAAGCAGAAATCGAGCGTAATCTTTCTGTCGAAACTGCCAAGATTGAGCAGGAACGCGCTGTAGAGGAAGCGAGCATTGCGAGTCGAATCGTTCTGGTTGAGAAAGATCGCGAGGAAAAAGAGGCGCAAGCCGAAAACGCAATCCAGGTTTCAATCAAAGAGAAGGAACGTGAGGCGGCACTCGCTGAACTCTTGGAGGTGAGTGCACAAAAGGCGAGAGCCGAAGCTGCAGTTTCAACAGCTGAAGCGATTGAGGAAGCGGAACGTCAAAGCAAAATCGAACTGATCCGTGCGGAGCAAGAAGCGGATGAGGAACGGATTGCCAAAGAACGGAATGCGGATGCAGAGGCATACGCTGTTATAGAAGCCGCCAAGGCAGCCCTTGAAGCCGCTGAACTTGAAGCGCAGGCACAGAGAATTCTCGCAGAGGCACTGCTCGTTGAAGCGAAAGCGAAGGCTGATGGTGAGGAGGCCTCTATTGCTGCGAAGAATCAGGCGGATTCCAAAGTTCTCGTGAGTGATGCTATATTGGCACTCGTGGAATCGCTCCCTGAGGTGACAGGCGAATTGATGAAACCCGCGGAACGCATTGAAAGCATCCGGGTACTTGACCTCGGAAACAACGGCAATGGCGGCGGCGGTATGAACCGTGTTCTCAGTTCGATTGTCAACGCTGGGGCAGCCGTCCCCTTGCTCAAGGAGATTGTTGGGTTCAGCGGTTTAGATACCGAAAAGATTGCCCGGACTGTTCGGGATTACGCTTCCGGATTGGCGGTGGATGCGCAAGTGAGTTCAGATGATTCACCTGATGCCGAATTGGCGGTGGATACGCAAGTGAGTTCAGATGATTCACCTGATGCCGATTAATTGACATTTTTTATGAAGGTGCGTAGGGGTTGGGCAACCCACCCTCTACATCCCCCACCTTCTCTTTTGAATAGATACTGGCGGGGTCACCAAGCGACGGTGCCTTAAACGCCGGACGTATGAAAGGACGCACACATGGATACTGAGAAACAGACGACGACTGAAGTTAAAGTTCATTTTCTCTCTATTGATCGGGGTACAGACGCGCCCATCGTAGTCCTGAAAGAGAAAGAGGACAGTCTCAACCGGATACTGCTAATTTGGATCGGTGAATCGGAAGCGGCAGCTATTCAGATGCATTTGGAAAATGTAGAACTCCCGCGCCCGATGACACACGATTTGCTGAAAAATATGATTCAGACGCTGGCGGCAAAGGTCATAAATGTGTGTGTACACTCGGTTGAACAGCTGAATAACCGCTGGACGTTCTATGCACACATCACTTTGGAAGTGAATGATAGCACGATTGAGGTGGATTGCCGTCCGAGTGACGCTATTGCACTTGCGCTGCGCTGCGACGTGCCGATCTATATTGCCGAAGACGTGATTGCAGACCACGGTTTCTCTGAACAAGAACTTGAGCAGGGCGAGCAGCACGACCCGAAAGATGTTTTAGAGAATTTAGATGACGACACACTGAAGCAGTATACAGTGTAGCCTCAATTACAAGCGTGTCAGATTGTGGCTCTATTCCGTGTGTATGGGACCCCACCCGTACACTCGGATATTGGCACGGTGTCACGACGCTTGTTTGCCAGAATGATTGTAGAAACGCGTAAACACCATGAACAATTCATTTAGCGAAAACTGCATCGTTCTCCATGAAAATTGCACGACTGCTTTGGATAGCAGCAACTTTGCGACAAAAGTAGACCTCTCCTTTCTCGATCCGCCTTTTAATCAGGATAAGGCTTACAACGCTTGGGATGATAACATGCCGCCCGAGAAGTATTGGGAATGGATGCGCGATATCTGTGCAAAGGTGTATGCATTGACTTCCGATGGTGGGGCGATTTATTTCATGCAGCGCGAAAAGAATACCGAATTCGTTTTGCGCTGCTTACGCGATGCTGGGTGGACTTTCCAAAATCTGATTATCTGGAAAAAGAAGACCTCAGCGGTGCCAGGGGTAAAGCGTTTCGGCAAGCATTATCAGGTGATTGCGTTTGCGACGAAAGGCAAAACACCGCGCGTTTTCCACCGCTTGCGCATTGATCCACCGCTACCCGCAGGCTATAAACACGCGCGGGAGAACGGTATGTTTGTAACGGATGTCTGGGACGATATCCGTGAATTAACCTCCGGCTATTTCGCAGGCGATGAAGCGTTGCGCGATACGGATGGGAATCGCTTACACAAGCAGCAAGCACCTATCCAACTCCTCCTTCGGATTATTCTCTCTTCGACAAATCCGGGTGATGTTGTTTTGGATCCGTTCGCAGGTTCTGGAACAACACTGGTTGTAGCAGAGCAATTAGGACGAAAATCAATAGGGATTGAACTGGATTCGCAGAATGTTGCACTCATTGAAAACAGACTTGCTGAAGGGAAAGAATCGGACGACATCTCTCGTTTCTTCAAGGATTACGTATGTACCCCAGATTTAGAAGCAATTTGGGGAGAATGTAGACTGAACAGAAAATTCGCTTCCTCGGATGAACCTACTGCTGAACAATTAGCTCTTCTTGAGTCAAACGTCAATAAATGACTTATTCTATTTATCACTTCTTCGCTGATTTGTGCCAGAAAAAAGAGGAATTCTTATTGGAAAATGAACTTGAGAATTTCCCCTTTGATAAGCAAATGCTCTCCTGCGTCAACAAGGGCAAATTTCCCGATTTAGCTATTAAACTCAATGATGACGATGAGCAGTTTGCTGGTGGGGAATTGATTGAACTCAAGGATAGTAAGACTTATTCGGTGGCTTCTTTTAATTCAACGATACCAACAGGCGAAAAGGATATCAAGAAATTAACAGAAGGTCAGGAAAACACCATCCGAACGCAAATGGAAGAGGCTGGGGACGCTATACTTTCCTTGCCTATTCGTCAAGTTTTCTATCTGATTCGTGGCAAAAAACAATCTAATGTTAAAGTCTGTTTGACTCACGGAAAGTTTTTTGAGACTGTCCCTGTTTCAACACTTATTTCAGAGTCTTTTGGTCAAGCTCTGGAGGAACGATTAGACGAACTTGGCGAATCATTGTCACCATCTCTGAAACATAAATTGTTAGATCTGTTCAGTGAACAGCAAACCTTCAGTAGAACGAGAAACGTGGATGATGCCTCAGTAAGGCTGCGCTTTCGTATTATGACAGAGGTTAAGGCTGGCGCAAATATATTGAATCCGAATCAGTATCCTCAAATTGGTGACAATACGCTGAATTTTGCTGTTCCATGTCATGGTGAAACCGAACAGAATCAGCAACACAATAAAATGAGATATGCCTTTGAAGAAATGAGATATGCCCATTTATTTTCGCAAGTGGAAGTTTTTAGTCTGCAGCATCATTTTAATGGAAAATTTCTTATCTTCCAGACGAATCTATCATAGGGGGTCCGCATTTTGAAGAAGTGCCGATGCTTGAAACAGGTTCTTATCTTCTGTATTCTCATATGTTTTTTGGTAAGTGTTGATGGATTTGCTAAAGACATATCGTTCGATGAAGTGCCTGAGGCTATCCAGAAAATTGTGCTCCGTGAGATTGGGGATGTACCCATTAGCGATGTTGATCGCGAAAGGGAAGATGGTGAAACTGTCTACGATATAGAGGCGAAAGACGATAGCATTGACATCGAACTTGAAATTGCAGCGGATGGCACCTTCAGAGAGAAGGATGTTACAGAGAAGATCGCTTTTTCCGAGCTGCCGATACCTGTTCAAGATACTGTCCATCAGCAGGTCGGAACACTGAAAATTAATGACGTAGAACGCAGAACTGAACTCGGTATGAGTATTGTAGGCAGTCGTTTGCAAACTGATACGACTTATTACAACGTTGAAGCCGAGGCGTACGGCGTAGAAATCGACTTGGAGATCGCTCCGGATGGCAGGTTGTTAGATATAGACATGAGCGACCCGATCCGACTTAAAGTAAAACTGATCGCGAAATCCAAAATCCCGACGCTTGCCGACATCGCACCCTATCGAGAGGCACTCGTGTTTTATGAGTACAGTGTCCGAAAACGCGTTGAGGGCAAATTCACAGGTAAAAAACTCCGCGTCGCACATTGGGCGATCTACGACAATCAACCGCAGGCAATGGGAAAGGCAAAAGTAGGAAGTTCACACACACTCCACCTTTATCCATACCAACAATTCAACGAACTGAAGAGCCTCTACACCAGCGACACACTACCATTGGATCTTGACACTCCACTCTATCACGATGTCGGGCAAAAGATTCTCGAAAACCGATCCGTTGAAGAACGCTATGACTACGACAGCATTTTTTCAGAGAAGATGCCGATTTTCTGGCGGATAAAAGATCAACTCAAACTTGTATCCTTAGGGGACTCGCGGGGTGCATCAGGTGTTCGAGCAGAGATGTTTTATGGTGAGGAAAACCAAAAAACGCCGGTGGCGTATAACCTCGCAATTTCGGGGGGACCGTTGGAGTTCCAAGAAATTGTCGTTGATAAATACCTCACGAAAATGCCTAACTTAGAATGGGTTGTGTATCAGATGTCGCCCCGGGCAGTGAAGCGATATTTTGAGCATTCAGCGGATCGGGAATTGTTAAAAAGTCGCGGTTTTGCATTTGATCGGAAGCATGCCGAGACCCTCTGGCAGAGATCCGATGAAGGTAAAAAGACGGTTGCTGGGATTACTTCTATACCGCACGTCTCGGAATACTGGAACGAACGACCCTGGGGTTGGAAGTTCAAGGCTGAAGTATGGCAGAATCCGAAGACTAAAAGATTTGAACGGAAATGGGAGATTTCTAAAAAGCGGTGGAACCGTCTTACGTCTATGATCGCCGCATTGAACGAACGAGATGTTAAGATGTTGCTGTATTTGTCACCCCTTCACCCGATTATGCAAGGTCAACCGGTCGTAGACGATGATGGGACAACGCAGAAGGGGTATCGGCAATTGGTGGGTCGTTTAAAAGAATTGGAGGCTGAATACCCGAACTTTGTCTTCGTTGATTTCCTGCAGGGTGGAAATCACGATTTCCTTCCAGAGATGTTCAAAGACCTCGACCATCTAAATGCACTTGGCGCGACGAAGTTAACGCAGGCGTTAGAAGAAGTTCGGCAACGCTATAACAGTCAGCACCCCTGAACTTCCTATTAGAGGACGGATTTCCTTCCGAGAACGCCCCGATGTCATCGAAAACCGAGGGTCAACCCAATGGGGTTGATCATAGCAAGGGGCCATAATTAAAAAAATGGTTTTCAGTTCGCATATCTTTGTTTATTATTTCCTGCCTATTGCGTTAATAAGTTATTATCTGCTCCCGCGCCGGGCGAAACACTTCGGGTTGACACTTTTTAGTTATATCTTTTACGGTTGGGCAAACCCTCTGTTTGCGCCGCTCATGTTTGCCTCAACGTTAATTGATTATACCTGTGGACGCATCATTTCAGGAAGTGAGCGTCAACGTAACCGCAAATTGGCGTTGACGGTTTCGATCTGCTCGAATCTATCCCTTTTAGGTTTTTTCAAATACTTCAATTTCGGCATCGCGAACATAAACGCTATTGTGGGTTGGCTCGGTCTACCGATATGGGAGAGTGTGCTTCACGTAACGCTGCCGCTCGGTATCAGTTTCTACACCTTCCAGTCGATGAGTTATACGATAGATGTCTATCGCGGCGATGCGAAGGCGATTCGGAATTTTATTGATTTCGCCTGTTATGTGTCAATGTTTCCGCAGCTCGTCGCGGGACCGATCGTTCGATTTTCAGAGATTGCCGATCAGTTACGACATCGTACGCACACGTTGCAGAAGTTCGCTCGCGGTATCGCGTTCTTTTCGCTCGGCATGGCGAAGAAGGTTTTGATAGCAAACCCTTGCGGCAAATGTGCTGATACAGTCTTCGAGGTCGGTGTCGTTGGTACACTTGATGCGTGGTATGGTGTCATCGCGTATGCGTTTCAAATCTATTTCGATTTTAGCGGGTTTAAAAGGTCTTTTAAAAAGAATTTAAAAGAGTTCTTAACCGCCACAACGGATAAGCGATTTGATGAATTCGGGTGGCTTGGCAGAGAGGTGAGGTCTTTGATGCTTGCCTCGATACGGAGCGTCACCGATAAGGAGAAAGTGTCACGAGAGTGGAAGCGAAAGAATCAATCTTGTTTTCGGCGGGCGGGGGTGCGTCGAAAATCATGTGTCCGTGTTTGGTTGTTTCTGCTCGGCTTCGTATTGCTCGAGGAGTTGGGCGTAATAGTCTTGCCAGATGTCTGTCTTTCGCCATCGTGTGAGCGTGCAGGGGTTGATGTCCATCAATATAGCGATGTCCTGAAAGGTCTCACTGTCAAAATGCAGTCTGCACGCCTGCCGAATTTTCTTTGGATTCCGGGGTATCGGCATAAAGGTCTCCTCTCGTGAGAAATGTTTATATATGATTATATCTGATTTTTATTTAAAATGCTTGACAAAAAGTGTATTTTTTTTCTATCATAAGGGTGTCGGTGCTGACG
>VXZK01000163.1 GCA_009845545.1 Candidatus Poribacteria bacterium | reverse complement strand
CTTTTTATTCCACTATTTTACAACATTTCTATGTTTTACTCAATATGACTTCATAGCCTAAATTTGAGGTTTTGCAAGGAAAAAGACTTGACATCTCCAGTAGAATATGTTATCATAATTGACAAATCTGGTGGAATTTGCACAACATCACGCATCATTCAAACAAGATATGGACAAAAAATCGCTTACCACACCGACATCGCAATATAGGGAGTTTGTGCGCTATAATACCCTATCCGAAGATAGCATTTCTGCTGTCACGGGTTTGCGCGCCATATTCATTATTATTGCTATTCGTCGGGCTGTGGTGGGCTAATCACGACCAGATCAGTCGTTTTTATTATAACGCCCATCACTGAGACAGACGATTTCAGTGGGGCGTTTTGTTTTTTAATGGTTATCGGTTATCAGTACGGTTTTTCTGCGAAAAACCTTTCGGTTGTCAGTTGTTGTGGTAGTGTTAGCAGACGTTCCAGCCACAAGTTGTTAACCGATAACCGATAACCGATAACTATTAAACGAGGAATTTCCCCATGTTTGAAGAAGTATCACCCCAATTTACATTTGCTGAGAAAGAGAAACAGACCTTAGCGTTCTGGCGTGAAAACGACATCTTCCAAAAGAGTATGGAGATGTACAAGGATGCACCGTCCTTTGTTTTCTTAGAGGGACCACCGTTTGCGAATGCGCCGCCGGGTGTCCATCACGTTCTCGCGCGCATCATGAAGGATGCCGTCTGCCGCTATAAGACAATGACAGGACATTATGTCCTCCGGAAAGCAGGTTGGGACACCCACGGACTGCCTGTCGAATATCAGGTCGAAAAGCAACTCAATATCAGAAATAAGGCGGAATTGGAGGCTTACGGCGTTCAGAACTTTATCGAAAAGTGTAAGGAGAACGTGTTCCAATACGAGCAAGACTGGCGACAGATGACAGAACGCATCGGATTCTGGGTCAACCTTGATGATGCCTATATCACGTTGTCCAACGATTATATTGAAAGCGTCTGGTGGGTCCTGCGACAGGCATGGGATAAGGAACTGCTCTATCAGGGACATAAGGTACAACCGTATTGTTATCGGTGTGGCACCACCTTGGCAAGCCACGAAGTCGCGCTCGGTTACCAAGAGGTCGCCGATCCGTCCATCTTCGTCCGATTCCCATTGAAAAACAAGGAAAATACGTACCTACTCGTTTGGACAACGACACCGTGGACGCTACCCTCTAACGTCGCTGTCGCTGTCGGCGAGGATTACGACTATGTCGCTGTTGAAGAACAGAATGGGCAGCATCTCATCCTTGCGAAAGAATGTCTGCCGAGTCTATTCGGAGATGAACTCCCGCAGATCGTCGAAACCTATAAGGGTAGGGATCTTCAAGATTGGGAGTATGACCCCCTGTTTGATAGTGGGGAACACCCGGAAAGAGCTCACTATGTGGTTACTGGTGATTTTGTAACGACGACAGAGGGGAGCGGCTTGGTTCACATCGCACCTGCTTTCGGGCAAGATGATTACGACATCGGGCAGCAACATAACCTCCCGTTGGTGCAATTGGTAGGTCCCGATGGTAAATTTGTTTCAGGGGTAAAAGAACCGTGGGCGGGTGAATACGTTAAAGATGCCGATCCGCAAATCGTTGAGAATTTGGATGGGCGCGGCTTGTTGTTCAAGGCTACTGAATACACGCACCAATACCCCTTCTGTTGGCGATGTGATAACCCGCTGCTCTACTATGCGCGCGAATCGTGGTTCATCCGGACGACTGCTATCCGGGACCAAATGCTTGACCACAATAAAGAGATCAACTGGTACCCAGAACACATCAAAGACGGACGGTTCGGAAACTGGTTGGAAAACAACATTGATTGGGGCTTGAGTCGTGAACGCTATTGGGGCACACCGCTGCCGGTCTGGGTGTGCGATGATTGCGGACACCAACACTGTGTCGGTAGTATCGCTGAATTGAAAGAACTCGGCACGGATGTCCCCGACGATATTGAGTTACACCGTCCGTATGTGGATGATGTTGTCCTCACCTGCAAGAAATGTAGCGGCACGATGCACCGCGTGCAAGATGTCATTGATTGTTGGTTCGACTCTGGCTGCGCGCATACCGCACAATGGCACTATCCTTTTGAAAACAAAGAACTATTTGAGGAATCCTATCCTGCGAATTTCATCTCTGAAGCGATCGATCAGACGCGCGGGTGGTTCTATAGTCTCTTGGCGACCGGTACACTCCTCTACGATAAACCTGCCTACAAAAACTGCCTCTGTCTTGAACTCATCCTCGCCGCCGATGGGCAGAAGATGAGCAAGAGCCGTGGGAATACGGTGGATCCGTGGACAATTTTAGACGAGCAGGGTGCCGATGCGATGCGGTGGTACATGTTCACGGGATCCGCACCGTGGGCACAACGGATGTTCAAGATTGATGGCGTTGACGAGGCGTTGAAAAAGTTCATGGGAACGCTCCAGAACGTCTATAGTTTTTTCGTGATGTATGCCAACCTCGAACAGGTTGATGTCTTGAGAGATACACCGCCGATTGCGGCGCGCGCCGTTGTAGACAGGTGGATCTTGTCCCGTCTCCATTCTCTCATTGACAATGTACGGGATGAGATGGAAAACTACCAACTCACGAACGCACCACGTGCGATTGAGGCGTTTGTGGACGATCTCAGCAACTGGTATGTCCGCCGAACCCGAGACCGTTTCTGGGGGGCAGAAGCGGGACCCGACAAACAAGCGGCTTATGCAACGCTCTACGAGGTGCTTGTTACTCTGGCGAAACTCTCCGCACCGTTCGTCCCGTTTTTAGCGGATGAACTCTACCGGAATTTGGTATGTTCGCTTGATGCTGAGGCGCCGCTGAGTGTTCATCTCGCGGAATATCCAGTAGCAGATACTTCGCTGAACGATGCACAGTTAGAGACTGATATGACTTTCATTCGCGAAGTAATCAGCATGGGACATGCTGCGCGCAACCGTTCCGGTATCAAAACACGCCAACCCCTTGCAGAGATTACCATCGGCGGACTCTCCGACGCAGAAAAAGCGACTGTCAATCGTCTGGCGAAACTCGTCTACGATGAACTTAACGTCAAAGCCATCGTCTTCACGGAGGACCTTGACGCATTCGCACAGGTTACGCTCAAACCGAACTTCCGGGTGTTGGGACCTAAATATGGCAAAGGCGTTCAAGCCATCGCGAAGGCACTCGCCAGCGCAGATGCCATGCAGACGAAGGCGGAATTGGAAACCGCTGGTAGTTTACAAATTGCAGCCGCAGGTGAGACATATACCCTCGAAGCATCAGAAATCGACGTGCAAACGCAGAATCGAGAGGGTTTCTTTGTAGAGGTAGACGCTCGGAAATTCGTCGCGTTGTCAACGGAGCTGACGCATGAATTGGTACTTGAAGGTTTAGCGCGTGAGCTTGTCAACAAGATCCAAAATATGCGGAAGGATGCTGATTTTAACGTCTCTGACCGGATTAAACTGAGTCTTACCGATGCATCACAGCTCGTAGACGAAGCGTTCCAAGCACATCGGGAATATATCCTCCGAGAGACGTTAACGACGGTAATTGTAGACGCGCCGAGCGCAAAGGCATTTACCCTCGCGCAAAAACTCAACGATGAACAGGCGACTTTGAGCGTTGAGCAAGTCTGAAGTTTCAAATTTCTCATGCTAACACCAATAGGATACATTGTTGCGCAGCTGAGCGTCGTGGGGTAGTATTTTAGAAACCCCGCGCTCACGTTGCGCAGCAAAAACGCTACTATATGCAAGTAGATTGACATATAGTAGCACTATATGTTATTATAACGCCAGTTGCCACCTTTTGATACACATAGCACTCCGCTGGAGTGCTATCGCGTAAATACGTCATTTTCTATAGACATACCACCCCTCTGGGGTGTGGAAGGGACTGAAACCCCGTTCTGAAATGTGCGAAATCTGTTAGTAGCAACTTGGGTTATTATAACGCCAGTTTGATGATAAATGATGTGCCTTCAATAATAGGTACTTTCTCCGAAGGTCCACCTTGCGAACCCCTGTCACACTATAGCACAAACTTTCCAGTTTGTGTGCTGTGTGCGCAAACTGGAAAGTTTGCGCTACAATTAAAAAACTTGCCTTAAAACTGAATTTTTGCTATAGTACGGTTTAAATTGAATATCCCAAAACCTATCTCATAAATACTGATTTCCGTGGCGAGGTTTCTGTGCCTCAGCCTTCATGAAGTAACTTACTAAAATCCAAGTTTAGAATGAAAGGAGATTCCGGTCATGCGAGATTTTTCGTATATTGCCGCGAAAACGATACCGGAAGCCGTTGCTCTGCTCAACGAAAAGGGAGAAAACGCACGTATTTTAGCCGGTGGTACCGACCTCATCGTTCAGGTGCGCGAAGCACGCCGAGACGTTGATTGGATGATTGACATCAAATCGATCCCCGAGGTTAACGTCTTAAATTACGATGCCGCTACCGGCTTGACGCTCGGTGCTGCAGTTGAGTGTTATAAGATCTATGCCGATGATGCCATCTGCGATGCTTATCCGAGTTTGATTGATGCGACGAAAATTATTGGTGGCACAGCGATTCAGGGCCGCGCCGGGGTCGGTGGCAACCTATGTAACGCTTCACCCGCTGCAGATGGTATACCGCCCCTGATTGTGCTAAACGCTTCTTGTGTCATTGCCGGTCCAAACGGTGAACGCGAACTTCCTGTTGAACAGTTTTGTACAGCCCCTGGTCAGACTGCCTTAGAGAAAGGCGAAATGCTTATCTCTTTGAAAATACCGGCACCTGCAAACAATTCGAGCTCCTACTATCTCCGGTTTATCCCGCGCAATGAGATGGATATCGCCGTCGTTGGTGCGGGCGCATCTGTGACGCTTGACGCTGCGAAAGAGACGATTGTCTCTGCGAGTATTGCCCTCGCTGCCGTCGCCCCGACACCGCTCTTTGCGGAGGAGGCGAGCGCGCTCCTTGCGGGTCGCGAGGTCTCTGATGAAGCGATCGACGCAGCTGCAGCAGCCGCACAAGCCATCGCACGCCCGATTAGCGATATGCGTGGAACCGCTGAACAACGCACACATCTCGTCGGGGTGCTGACGCGACGCGCCCTCAACGGTGCTATCCAGAGAGTCCGAGACGCAGCATAGGTTATCCAGCGGAAACCGAATTGTTAAAAAATTGAAAGGAACTTATATTATGGCGAGAAGATCGCACGTTCAGACGACTCTTAATGGCGAAACAGTGGAATTTCTCTGCGAACCCCGGCAAAGTCTGCTGGAGGTCCTTAGAGATGAGCTTCACCTTACAGGTGCCAAAGAGGGCTGCAACAATGGGAATTGTGGGGCATGCAGCGTCATCCTCGACGGGCGGCTGGTTAATTCATGCCTTGTCCTCGGTGTAGAAACTGAAGGCAAATCGGTCGAAACCATCGAAGGCGTTGCTGATCCTGACAAGCTGCATCCGATCCAAGATGCTTTCCTCGAAAACGCCGCACTCCAATGCGGTATTTGCACACCGGGTTTCATCATGAGTGCGAAAGCACTGCTTGATGAGAACCCAAATCCGACGGAACACGAAGTCCGATACTGGTTGGCTGGAAATTTGTGCCGCTGTACCGGTTATGATAAAATCGTCCGTGCTGTACTTGATGCAGCCGCAGCTGAGTGAAAGGAGCGTCCTTCGCATGACGGAGATAGTAGAAATTGCGGTCGTCGTTAGCAAACTTTCTATATCTTGCATGGCGAATTGACGAAAATAGGAATGCTTGAAAACAAAGAATACAAAGTTATCGGAACTCGTCCCATCCGCCATGACGGTGTTGATAAAGTCACCGGCAGGGCAGTATATGGAGCAGATTTTCAGGCTGCAGGACTCCTCCACGGCAGGGTGCTACGGAGTCCGCACGCACACGCACGCATTATCTCAATTGACACAAGCCGTGCCGAGGCACTTCCCGGCGTGAAAGGTGTTGTCACTACAAAAGACCTCCCGGACGCGGGTGACAAAGTTGCTGATCTTGGGGAAGGTGCTGTCAATCTTAAACATCTTTGTGACAATATCTTGGCGAGCGACAAGGTGCTCTATAAAGGTCACGCTGTCGCCGCTGTCGCTGCGACGAATCCGCACATCGCTGAGGAGGCTTGCACACTCATTGATGTCGGATATGAGGTGCTGCCGCCTGTCTTAGAGGTGCGGCAAGCGATGGAGCCGGATGCGCCGCTTCTCCATGAACACCTCAGAACGACTTCACTCGGTGAAACGGCTGAAGAGCCGAGCAATGTCGCCAGTCACATTCAACACAAACTCGGTGATCCTGAGAAAGGGTTTGCCGAAGCGGATGTCATTATCGAACGTGAGTTCGTTACAGGTACCGTCCACCAAGGCTATATTGAGCCGCATAACGCCACAGCACACTACAATCAGGATGGTCAGTTGACGATTTGGTGTAGTACACAAGGTGCGTTTACCGTCCGCGAACAGGTTGCCGAAATTCTCCAATACCCGATTTCAAAAATTAAGGTCGTTCCGATGGAAATTGGGGGTGGTTTTGGCGGTAAGATTAGTGTATACATTAAACCTGTCGCAGCGTTGCTTGCTAAGAAGACAGGTAAACCGGTCAAGGTGCTGATGAACCGAGCAGACGTGTTTGAAGGGACAGGACCGACACCTGCTTCTTTCATTCGTGTTAAGATGGGTGCTACCAATGATGGGAAAATAACCGCCGCTGAGGCGTATCTCGCTTTTGAGGCGGGTGCTTACCCCGGTTCTCCCGTTGGACCTGGTGCGATGTGTATCTTTGCGCCTTACAACATAGAAAACGTTATTATTGACGGCTACGATGTCGTTGTGAACAAACCGAAAACCGCGCCTTACCGCGCCCCTGGGGCACCAAACGCTGCTTTCGGTTCGGAGACAGTTGTTGACGAGATCGCGGAGAAACTCGGCATCGATCCACTTGAGATCCGATTGCTCAACGCTGCGAAAGAGGGCGACCGACGTGCAGATGGTCCCGTTCACCCGCGCATCGGTTGCATTGAGACAGTCGAAGCGGCGAAAGCACATCCGCACTATACCGCACCGAATGGGAAGAAGCACCACGGTCGCGGTGTCGCGTCCGGTTACTGGTTCAATATCGGTTTGGAGTCCAGCGTGACGATTAATGTCAACTCCGATGGTACCATTAACCTCATTGAAGGTTCCACAGACATCGGTGGCACGCGTGCTTCAATCGCTATGCAGGCGGCAGAAGTGCTCGGTATCCCTGCTGAATCGGTCAATCCAAGCGTTGTAGATACGGATTCTGTCGGTTACACAGCTGTGACGGGTGGTAGCCGTACAACATACGCGACGGGTTATGCTGCTTATGAAGCCGCACAAGATGTCAAGGCGCAAATGATTGCACGCGCCGCGAAACTCTGGGAAGTTGACGCAGCGAACGTGCAGTTTGCGGATGGCGAATTCTCAAGCATCAATGGCAAAGAGGAACAGATCAGTTTCCGCGATCTATGCGCTCGGCTCGGTGAAACCGGCGGTCCCATTGTCGGCAGCGGAACAGTGAATCCCGGAGGTGCTGGTGGTGCCTACGCAACGCATGTGGTAGATGTAGTCGTGGACGAGGAGACCGGCAAAGTTGATATCCTCCGCTATACCGCAGTCCAGGATGCAGGAAAAGCCATTCATCCGAGTTATGTTGAGGGACAAATACAGGGCGGTGCTGTTCAGGGCATCGGATGGGCATTGAATGAGGAATACATCTACAATGCCGAAGGTGAAATGACCAACGCCAGTTTCCTCGATTATCGGATGCCGACCTGCTTAGATTTACCTATGATTGACGCTATCATCGTTGAAGTCCCGAATCCGGGGCATCCGTATGGTGTGCGTGGGGTCGGTGAAGTGCCGATTGTGCCACCGATGGCTGCCATCGCCAACGCGATTTACGATGCGATCGGCGTTCGGATGACGGAACTCCCGATGTCGCCTGATCGACTCCTGAAAGCGATGGGCAAAATTTAGCATCCCAAAATTGAAAGGCGCGCTTCGTAGGCGCGCCTTTTAGATGCCCTTCCTGCAACGGACAAGGCAGCTCCTACCAAAAGGATCAAAAATGCCAATCGTAGCCATTCCATCCCTCCTACGTAATCTAACCAACGGGAAAGAAAGTATTACTGTTCGCGGTGCCACTATCCGAGAGGTCATCGATAATTTAGAGGCCCGCTATCCGGGTATGAAAGTGCGGTTGTGTGAGGACGATCGCATTAAGCCTGGTATCGCTGTATATGTCAACGGTCTCCTCACACGCGGCAGTATTCTCGAAAGTGTTGACGCAGATGCAGAGATCCATTTCCTTCCCGCCATTGGGGGTGGGATAGCAGCACCGCCATAATATTTTTGCAACGCTGTCTCTTCCTGAATGTATCTTTGTATAAGTGTGGTATCTCACTATGTATTATTTGCTTTTGAGAGTCCTTTGGTCAAAGATTAACTGCTTTAGGATGGAGACACAAGGTTGGAATATAATCTTTCCAGAAAGGAGCAGGCACGATGAAATCGAGAGAATTGAGATTCAGCGTCTTTACACTCTTTTCATTCATACTCATCTCAGCATACACGCCCCTTTGTGTTGGCGAAGTGCTGTTTGAGGATAACTTTAATAAGAAGGCAATTGACAAAGGTAAATGGGCACCTACAGGGACCTGGTCCGCGGATGGCGAGACACTGACAGTTACCTGAAAGACAGATACGCGAACTTGCGTAAAAATCAGTCAAAAAGGCTGATGTGTCGCGAAAAAAGGCGGGTGTGCGAAAAAAAGTGATAAAATTT
>VXZK01000341.1 GCA_009845545.1 Candidatus Poribacteria bacterium | reverse complement strand
ACCCTAAAGAACCTTGATAATTAGTGATTTAGGACAACTTTTGAGAAATATCAGATTAAAAGTTTTACTATAACAGCATTGCCACTGGTGCCCGAAAACCCGTAATTCTCACTGAATTCGGAGAAAAATTGTACTGAACAACTAAAAAAAGGAAATACTAATGTCAACAACTTCTACAAGTACACAACAACACCGAGAAATGGCAACCGAAGAAGGAGCTGTCGCTGTCGCGATCGTTACTGTCAGTGACACCCGCACGCCGGAAACAGACAAAAACGCTGCGTTCCTACGCGAGCAACTCGCTGCAGACGGAAACAGTGTCACTGCCTACCAAATTATAAAAGACGAACCCGACCAAGTCGCGGCAGTATTAGATAAAATGGCAGAAAGCGACGCACAAGTCATCTTATTCAACGGTGGTACGGGGATCGCCCCACGCGATACTACGTTCGATATTCTGAATCGCAAATTGGAAAAAACGTTGCCTGGATTTGGGGAACTCTTTCGGATGTTCAGTTATGATCAAGTCGGTGCAGCGGCGATGCTATCGCGCGCAACAGCGGGGGTCTATCGCGGAAAAGTGGTTATCTCTACGCCGGGTTCAACCGCGGCTGTGCAACTTGCATGGGAAAAATTGATCGGACCCGAATTGCAACATCTTGCATGGGAAGTCGGACGATAGTTTAAGGAACAACAATCCCTTCTCATTTCCCCAAGTCGGTAGGTGCGGTTTTCTAACCGCACCGGACTTCGTTCGGATACGTTACGTCCCATCTTCCTCGCCTTTTCTTTTCCAACTGCTGACAAGTTGATAACCGACAACCAATCACAAAACCTCGCGCGTAAAGGTGTATACGTGCCGCAACCACGAGGCGTAATAGAACCCGTGCGCATAAGAAAAATAGAGCAATTTCAACGCAACGATACTGATTAAACAGACAGACAACACCGCGAGGAGCCCAAAATCCCATACCCCCATTTTCAGGGACCGTAGCGAAGTACGTTGTGCCGCCGTCTCCAGCGAGAACCCTCGACTTTCAACAGATTCACCGAGCTGCGTCGCGTGCCGAATATTCCCTGCCAAGATAGGGCGAAAACTGTTGATAACACCGCGACACGTCGCGAAGAGATTGAGCCGGAAATAGCGGAACCCTCTTAACCGTTGTGACCGAAACACCGCCGATGCCTCGTTCGCAACAACTGGAATAAAATGTAACGCCGTCGTCACCATAAAAGCGAGCGTCGCTGGCACCCGTAACTGCGCCAACGCGAGCAGCAGATCCCGGGGTTGCGTCGTCCAAATGATGAAACACCCGATGGCGAGCGTAGTGTTGAAACGGAGCGATTGGATAATCCCGTGAAACAACCCCTCCCGATAGACCCGGATCCCACCTGTCATCTTCCCGATAAGCGGAAATTCCGGTGGCACGAGCGTAAATAGCGCGGTGCGCGGAAATTCGTTATAGAAGATCGCCTGACTGTAAATGAGTCCCCACGTCGTAAAAAAGAGGAACGCACAAAGCAAACCGATCTGCCGCCACGTCGGTCCCGACAGCGCAATGAGCGTCAGGCTACCGAGGAAACAGACGAACAACGCCGTCGCGCTATCCAGTAGAATGACGAGACAGCCAGCGATAAGCATCGTCAGGATTTTTGTGCGGGGTTCAAGTATCGTATTACGCATTGTGTGATTCTTTTTCCATCCAAAACTCCAGATAAGTATAGCAGATTTATGACTTGGTTGGCAATTAAATGTTGTGGTTTTCAGTTGAGGTACAACGATTTCTTCACACTTGACGGTATTCCCTGCGAGGTTTATGACTATACATTAGGCAATCGTTCTGCGTTGGAGTGGGTCATAGATCAGTATCGTGTGAAGATAGACAGACGGAGCGGGATTGTTAACGACCCGAACTGTGAGACAGAGCCTCAGCATATTGTGGATTTGGTTGGGCGTGTTATCTTTGTGAGCCTGCGGACGGTGGAGATTGTTAACGACTTACCGCCACTGTAGTATCTCGGAGCCCTTTGCTTAAATTTTGTAAAATTTTGAACCTTTTTTCATTTGATGCGTCTAAAGTAACAAATAGCCACACTGAACGATTAAATAACGTTCAAACTGTCCGAAAAGTAAAAAACACAAGGAGCAAAAAAATGACGACGCAAATTCGCCAGCAAAACGGTATTTCGATTTTAGAACCCAGTGGAAAAATTGTCGGAGCCTCAATATTAGGATTATGGGAAACACTTTCGCCACAAATAGAGGCTCACGATACGCCCCGCATCCTCATCAATTTTGAGAAGGTGAATAAGATTGACAGTTTAGGGCTTGGTGCACTTCTGGACGCACGTGCTCTGACCAAGCGAAAGAAGGGGCGCATCGGGGTTATCAATGTCGGAAAAAACATAAAAAACATACTCGTTATGACCCGAATCGTAACTGAGTTTGAACACTTTGACAACGAGGATGATGCCGTCGCGGCACTGTCCGCATAGCGTCTAACGCTCAGTAGAACGTCAAAAGGGACTGGTTTTACCAGTCCCTTTTTTTTATGCCGTGCGGAGTCCCCTGTGATTTGTACCGCAAACTGTATGAAGTTTCATTATAAAACCGAGATTACTGCAGACGCGGCTGCGTTTCGATAGTCTTTCCCTCAAGCACTATTGATGAACTATCAGCAGTGCTGCCGATCACAGCACCTCCGAAGAACTCGTTACCATCAAAGTTTTCCCGGTCAAGGGTAGATGTCTGTATTGTGGCACTGTTATCAGTAATTGACAATGAGATTGTTCCACCTTTACGGAGTCTGTGCCACATCTCTAAGAAGGGACCGTTTTTAGCCACTTCAATCAAGATGGCTGACTTTTCGCCTTTCTCATCCGGTGCTGAGAGGTATAACTGGGGTTCACCATCATCACCGAATCCAAGGAAGATGTTCTCCTCTGCCGGATCTCCATCATGGACGATGAGTTTCTTGCAAGCGATTGTGTCAAACAGGGTTATGCCTTCTCGCGGGGCTGCGTTTGTATCAACACCGTTGAGTATATATCCGATGCTAACGAGGATTCCGCCAAATATAAAAAAAGCGAGTCTTTCAAATGTCCGTTTCATTGTAAATTTTCCTTTGGTTTATGTCCAGTTAGAGTAGGTCAAACTGAATGCCTCTGATCATGTAGGATAATATACAGCAGGCGTGGAGTCAAGAAATAAAAGTAAACAAATTAAACGGATTTGCGTTTTTAAGGTCAATTGCGTTATTATATATATGGCGAAGAAATATATAATACGGTTGGAATTAAATTTTGATTGACAAGAGGAGCGACAACTCAGTGTACGTTTCTATACGAAAAACCTTCATACTACTTTTATTGTTCACCGTTCTACTTCCGGTGACAGTGCTCGCGGGCCCCGGACGGACCGGCGCACAGATATTGAACCTCGGCGGCGGAGCCCGGGCAAGAGCCCTCGGCGACGCATTTTCCGCGATGTCTGGCGATGTAACGACATCCCTCTGGAATCCAAGTGGGCTTGCAGATATGCCTGAAAGCAGACTCCGATCCGGTAAAAAAGCAGCGCAAGCCTCAATGTTCTATACAGATTACAGCGGACCTTTCGGGGAAGCCGGTGAAGGGCTATACTATACCTTCCTTTCTGGTGCGATGCCTCTCGGTGATGCCGGCACTATCGGCGCAACGCTTCAGATGCAAGGACAAGGCACTATCCCTGTTACGACAGATTCGCCCGAAGTTCTTCGCGAGGAGAGCCTTGGTACAAACTTCGCGTTAACATTCTCCTACGCAGACCGGATTACGGAATCCTTATCGGCAGGCATCAACGGTAAAGTCATTCGGATGGTGCTCGGACGCGAGAACGGAAGCTCTTATGCGGTTGATCTCGGCATGCAATATCTCTTACCCTTTGATCTCATACCGACGACAGTCGGTGCTGCGATTCAGAACATCGGTCCCGGTATCTCGTTTATTGATGAAAACCAAGCCGACCCCTTACCTCGGTTTCTACGCATCGGTACATCTATGAGCCTCTATCGAGATAGGTATAACCACATCCGTTTCGTCAGTGGTGTCACCGCATACATTGATAAATTGACAGAAAATGAAGAAGAATTATTGATCGATTTGGAACGGCTTAACGCCGAAAGAGAGGAGAAACTGACGCAGGGACAACTGCTTTCAGATCGTGGTGTCGGTATCCGGGCATTTGAATGGCGACATCTCCAAAAGAACCTCGGTTTGGAATACTGGCTCGGCAATATCCTCGCGCTCCGTGTCGGTTATAAGATTGAACCCGGTATCAACCTACCGAATTTGACAGATTATTTTACCGGCGGCATCGGCGTGAAGATATACCTATTCAATCTTGATTTGAGTTACGGTCCGAGTTTCGGTCCAAACAATCAGCGGCTTATTGAAGTAACTGGAATGGTTATCTTTTAAGAGGAGACACCAAAAGTGAGATTTAACACCCAAATTTTGATACCTGTCCTATTATTATGTTTATCGTCCGGTGTCTGCCTTGCTTCCGATGTTTTTAACGCGCAACCCTTCGTGGCTTTTGCGCTCGATTCCAAACTCGGCAACCGCTCACTGGCAAACCAATCGGCTGTCACTCTGGCGGCGAGCCAAGAACTTCAATCTCGGAAATCCCCGAATGAAGCGTTTCTCTATTCGCTGGTTATTCCCGGCATGGGGCAACTCTATACAGGTGCCAAGCGCGGCTATTTATATGCTGCGGCGGAGGTCGGTTTCCTCGCAACCTATTTTGTTCTCCAAAGCTCGGCTGCAAACACTCGCGATGACTATCGCGATGTCGTCAGAGATCACGTTATCTTTATCGGTGCTGGCTCTTTTGAAGATTGGGACCCGGTCGAGGATTTTGAACACGCTACACAGTATGAAACATGGAACCACAAGTATGATTCGGAGGCGACTCGAAACCGCACCGGCAAGTGGTATTGGGCGGATCTGAACTCAGACCTAAAAAATGAGAACCATGGGGACCTTGAGGAGAGAGGCCTCGGTTCAAAATACCGATTGGAGGCTTTTGATTTGCGCCAAAAAGCCAACGATACCTTTGAACGCGCGAAGTTTTTTTTGGGTTTGGCGATTTTGAACCATGTTGTGAGTGCTGTGGAAGCACGTATCACAACCAAACGCCTTAATACCCGCTCGCAAAATCCGATTTCTCAAACACGAAACCGCACATTTGATATAGACCTTCAAATTGACATATTGACAGGGGTATTTACAGGCGCGGTCGTCCTGCAGAAAACGTTTTAAAAGGAGAAACTATGCCGTTAGAGATACCACAACTTTTAGATGCGCTTAACTCGGTTACCACAATTCCTATCGTCCCTTTCAAAAAAGACAAGATTGATTGGACAGGGCATGCCCAAAATATCGACTATTTGATGCGCAACAACTACCTTGACGAAGGACGACAGCGCGTCATTGCTATCGCCGGAACAAGCCTGATTCATCATATCAGTGAAACCGAGCAGCTGCGCCTCATCGACAAGACCGGGCAACAAATCGGCGACGACGGCATCCTCATATCCGGTATTGTCCCCAACCCGATCCGCCAAGCCGGTCAACTTATTGAAGCACAGACAGAGCTCAGTAGACCCCCAGATGCCTATCTACTTATGCCGCTAACCGGCATTTCTAATCCGGAGGGTGTCTACCAACAGTACATGGCATTCGGTGAGAGATATGGTACGACTTGTGGCGCACGTTTTCTCTACTATTTCCGTCAGAAGCGCGACCTCTCCGCAGTCATCCGTCTCCTAAACGATTCACCGCATTTCATTGGTGTGAAAATCGGAACGGGTGAAGAAGATGTCGAGCCACTCGTTGAAGGTGTCGGTGATAGCGGCATTGTGATGTGGGGTATCGGGGATAGGTGTACGCGACCTGCACAGTTGGGTACAAAAGGCCACACTTCCGGCATAGCCGTCGCGTTTGCACGCGCTTCAGACGAAATTAACAACGCGCAACGTCGTGGTGATTATGAGACCTCCGCCCAGATTGAAGCAGACATCGCACCGCTTGAGGAGATCCGTTTCATGAACGAGCGGGTCTATAACTATTCTGCCGTCGTTGAGGCGATGATCTTAAGCGGTTTCGACGATATTGCAGCGGGCACTGGCGGTCCCTTTAATCCACGCGTCCCCGCAGAAATCGAAGCACAACTCCGTGAGGTGACCCAAAATTTGGAGCGATACCATTAAGGTTAAGTGGTATGTTCCGTTTGACAACCGGAATCGAAAAACGCTAATTTGACAAAAATGTTCCCTCATGATACAATATTCAGAGATAAAACCAAAACTCTATGTTGAAACAACAGTCGTAAGTTATTTAGTTGCGCGCCCAAGTAACGATGCCTCATTAGTTTATCGGCAACAAATTACCCAGCAATTATGGGAATATGCCAATGCTTATGAGTTTGTCGTTTCAGATATAGTTATTAGCGAGATACTGAAAGGCGATGTGTGGGCAGCACAACGTCGGTTTGATGTAGTAGCCAACTTAACGATATTAGATCTCTCACCCGATGTAGATAAACTTACACAAGATTTGATAGATGCTGGAGCCGTGCCACACCAAGCACGCTCGGATGCCCAACATATAGCCTTTGCAGCAGTTAATAGTATTGACTACCTTGTCTCTTGGAACTATAAGCATATTGTAAACGAAACAAAAAGGCAACTCATCAATGAGGTTTGTCACGCAGCAGGGTTTCAATCACCAAATATTTGCACGCCAATAGAGATTATTGAAGAGGCTCAAATGAGAGAAAAAGTTGATACATATACAGATGCCGTGCTTGAGGAATGCTATCGGATGAAAGAGGAATTCAATGCTCAATTTAACTCCGTGAAGGAGCTTTCCGATTATTTGAAAGCAGAAAATAAAAAACGTAAAGCACTTGGATGGAAATATGTTTCAGTGGCACAGCCACACGACAACTCCCACGAGAAGAACTGAATAACCTTGAAAGACCACCTAAGATGTAATCTTATGTAAATTCGGTTTGTCCTTTGCTAATCTCAGGTTACATTAGATTTTATTATGTCTTTTGATTCTTTAGCACTCCGTATTGTTACCTGTGAATTGCGAGAAGCCCTTTTAGGCGGCACGATTCGGCACATTGAACAGGCAAATGCACACGCCTTTTCATTCAGGATGAGTCGCGCTGCCGAAACGCACTGGCTCACGGTATCCGCACACTCGGTGCATGCCCGCGCCCATCTCATCGAAAAACCGCCACCCGCGCAAAAGCAGTCCTATCTGGCAGACTTCCTCACAACACATCTCAGAGGTGGTACGGTTACTAAGATCGAACAACTCGGCTGGGATCGCATCCTCAAAATAACCGTCCAACCCGTCTCCGATGAACCGATACAGCCCTCCTCGAAAGCCGTTATCGCAGAGATGATGGGCAAACATAGCAACATCATTCTCATAGATGCAACCGACGATAGGATTCTGGAAAGTCTCAAGCGTATTGACGAGACAATGAGCCGGCACCGAGAAATTTTGCCCGGTGAGACATACACTTTGCCACCGCAACAGGGGAAAGTGGACCCGTTGACGTTAGACAAGGCAGCATTTACGGAACTGATGGATGGACAAGCAGAGGTAAGTTGGCGGCAACTCTTTAACAAAATTGACGGTTTCAGTCCGACACTCGCGAAAGAGGTCGTCGCTCGCGCAGCTGAAATAGAACTCTGGGATGCCTATCAGCAGGTTATCACCTATTTCGATCCAAAGCACGCTTCACCTCAACTCTTCACGGATGGCAACGCGTCAATCGCAGTATCGGCACTACCGCTACAGCAATTGCCGAATGCTGTCTCTCAAACATTCGACATGATGAGCGATGCTTTTTGCGCTTACTACGACGCGATTACCTTGAAGGAGAACATCGCTTCGGAACACAGGACGTTGACACAAGCATTAAAAAAGCAGAACGGGATACTCCGTCGAAAGGCGAAAGCACTACAAACCGATTTGGAACGCGCAGAGAAAGCAGACGATTACCGCATTCAAGGTGAATTAATTCTCGCCAATCTACACACGATCACCCGCGGACAGAAACAGGTGGAACTTCAGAACTACTACAGTCCTGAACTCGAAAAGATATTGATACCGCTCAATCCAGAGCAAACCCCTTCCGACAACGCTCAGGCTTATTTTAAGAAATACACAAAGGCGAAGCGCGGACGTTCGCGTATCCAGCAGCTCATCTCAGACTTGGATGCAGATCAGGAGACGCTCCAACTTTATGCGTCTAAGTTGGAATCCGCCGATACTTTGGCAGCACTGCAGCGGCTTCGCGCTGAGTTTGTCGAGAACGGCTATCTCAAGGCACCACAGCGTGGCAAACGGAAGCGGGAGGTCGGCGAAGGTCCCTTCCGGAGGTATACCTCTACCAACGGTTTCCAGATGTATGTTGGCAAAAACAGCCAGTCGAATGATCTGCTCCTACGCCAGATTGCGAAGCCGAGCGATATGTGGCTCCATACCAAACAGATCCATGGTTCGCATGTTATCATCCGTAACCCAGAAAACCGTCCAGACATCCCGATGCCGACCTTATTGCAAGCCGCACAACTCGCTGCCTACTACAGCAAAGCGCATCATGCGAGTAATGTTCCTGTTGACTATACATGGGCGCGCTATGTCGTAAAACGCAAAGGCAACGTCGCAGGTTACGTGCATTACACGCGTGAAAAGACCTTATACGTCGAACCCGCCGTCCCATCATCCAAAAAATAAAAAATCTTGTTTTCTGTTAGAATTATGCTATGATTGAATACAACGGTTATAGACATCATTTCTAATTCTTTCAATACCTTAGCCAAAATTGATTGATTAAATAG
>VXZK01000350.1 GCA_009845545.1 Candidatus Poribacteria bacterium | reverse complement strand
GTCTATATAAAATAAAATAATAAGGAGTTAAACTAATGAAATGTGATATTTGCGGAAAGCCAGGAGCACGCCAACGCCATGTTTCCCGAAGTTACGGAAAAGGTGAATCGTTACTCGTCATCGAAAATGTCCCTACTATTCATTGCCCAAATTGCGGTGAGGGATATTTAACTGCCCAGACACTCAAAGAAATAGAACGTATTAAGCGGGATCGCCAGACTGTCGCGCCGAAACGCCCAGTGTCAGTCGCCGTTTTCGACTAATTTGGGAAAAGAAAAACATGCAAACATCTCATAAATATTTAGATCCGGTTGCCCTCTCTCGGATTGGCGGCATGGAACTTGTTGCACGGCTCGTTGTTGAAGGATTCGTCACGGGTCTGCACAAAAGTCCGTATCAAGGGTTCAGCGTCGAATTCGCGGAACACCGGCAATACATGCCCGGCGATGAAATCCGCTATATCGATTGGAAAGTCTTCGGAAAATCTGATCGGTATTACGTCAAAAAGTTTGAAGAGGAGACGAACCTGCGTGCCTATATTCTGCTCGACACGAGCGCGTCAATGAACTATAAACACGCAGAAGAAGGGTTGACGAAGTTTGAATACGGCTGTTACCTCGCCGCGACGCTCACTTACCTCATGCTGAAACAACGGGACTCCGTTGGATTGGCACTCTTTGATACAGATATTACACAATACATTCCACCACGGGGTGCAGCAACACACCTTCAAGCGATTATGTCCGCGTTGGAGAATGCGACTCCCGGTCAGGAAACGCAGTTGAGCAGCCTTTTTCACGAACTTGCTAAGCGGATTGTGCGACGCGGTTTAGTCATTGTTATCTCGGATCTGCTTGATGAACCCTCGCAAGTCATCTCAGCGTTGAAACATCTCCGCCATCAAAAACACGAAGTAATCGTCTTTCATCTGCTTGATCCCGCCGAACTTACCTTCCCTTACACAGGTTCTGTCGTTTTTCGGGATATGGAGACCGGAGAGACACTTTCAACGCAAGCGGACACGCTGAAAACGGACTACCTTGAGAAACTGAACGGTTTTATCCAGAGTTACCGTCGTGGGTGCGGCGCAAGTCAAATTGATTATGTGCAGATGGATACCGCCACACCGTTCGACTACGCGCTATCTGAGTATCTCTCCCGCCGCAAATAGATGTTCCCGATTTTCTTCTGTAGAAGCACCTTCCAACAACTGACCACCCACAGCTAAACAAGACACCGTTGACCGATTAAACAAACCGTGCTATAATAACGCCATCAACGATTCAGACAAGCGGAGGAAAATACGATGCAAACATATCGGATCGGCATTTTGGGATGTAGAGGCCGCGGGAGTGCAGCAGCACGGGCATATCATGCACATCCACGCACAGAGATCGTCGCGCTCTGCGATCTGATTGAAGAACGCCTCGATACTCTCGGCGAAGAAGTCAACGTCACGGCACGGTTCACGGATTTAGATGAGATGATCCAACAGACGCAACCCGATATCGTCGCGATCCCCACCGGCACGGAGTTCCACTACGATCTGTGTATGCGGGTGCTGGAACACGGGGTCCATATTGAGGTTGAAAAACCGATGTGCGTAGACCTCGTGCAAGCGGATGCTGTTATTGCTAAAGCCGAAGAGAAAGACGTACAGATTGCGGTGCATCATCAAGGCAGAGTTGGCGCATCTATGCAAGCACTCGTCCGTGCTTTTAATGCCGGGAAAATCGGTGAACTGCGCTATATGTACGGCAGCGGGAAAGGCTACTACGGCGGCTACGGACTGATGAACATCGGCACACACATGCTTAACAACATGCTGCACTTCGGGAAACGCTGCACAAGCGTTGTCGCACACCTGACGACGGGTGCAAAACCGATCACACCTACAGATGTTGTACCGTCCCCGAGCGGTATGGGAACAATCGCGGGCGAATACATCACTGCAACATTACAATATGAAGGCCACGTCACCGGCACGCTGCTCCAACAACGGTTTCATAAGATGGATACGGATGCGTATTCTATGGAACTTTACGGCACCGAAGGGAAACTCTTCTGGAAAAGCGGTGGTGCATGGTGGCTACCGACACCGCACTATCTCCCCGATGGAACGCACGACCAGTGGGAAACGTTGGACCTCATCTACCCTGAGCATTACAATCCTAAAAGTAGCGCGTCGGAAGCGGATTACTGGTTCGTGGAGGACTACGTCAATGCTTTAGATGAAGGTAGACCGCATACATGCAGCGGCACTGAGGGACGACATATCGTTGAGATGATGATGGGGATATTTGAGTCGGCGGCGTACGGTACCCGTGTTGACCTTCCACAATCTGATCGTCGGCATCCGTTGTTAAGATGGCGTGAAGAATCAGGTTTAGACACACCCGCAGAAATGCCGAGAGGGTACGGCGAGTGGCTAACACTGGAATCCAACCGAATTAGTTAGATCAAATGAAAACTCTGGCGCGTCTACATGTTCGGTAATTGACGGGCGATGAATCGCCCTACTACGAACACATTGGCTTGTAGTAGTGCTATTTATAGCACGTTCGGAAGTTACAAGATTAAATTACTTTATCAAGGCGCGCCTACATTATCTGCGCGATAATCGCGTTCGTCTGCAACCCTGACTCACCAGAACACCGAATCGGTTCACCCGTCTTGAGATGATTGATGAAATCTTCTACAAGTCCCGTATGTGTGTGTGGCAGCGGGGTCTGATGCAGTTCAACCAATCCTTTTGACTTGGTTTCAAGCGTCAGGTTCCCCGAATTCAAAGGCGAACACCGCAAACACCCTTCCGTGCCGTAGACCTCAACATCGTCAATCGAGACACCGACGTTCCAGTTAATATTCGCTATGGCATGCGCGCCACTCTCGAAACGGAGCGTAAACACTGCAGAATCGTCAACGTCAATGTCCAGATGCACCGTCTCCGCACAGCCTTGCACAGATTCGATGTCCCCCATGAGATACTGAAGAAGTGAGATCCGGTGGCTACCGAGATCCATCAGCACCCCGCCGCCACTGATTTTGGGATCCACCCGCCAACTGCTCAAGTCGTGTCGATTCGGATTATAGAAACCGGTATGATTGATCTTAGCAAGCACCACGTCACCAATGGCACCTTCACTCATCAATGCCTTCATCTTCACGACATTCGGGTAGAAGTTCCGGTAATAAGCGAGCATCAAGGTAACGCCAGCATCTCGGCAGGCATCCACCATACGCTGACACTCTTCAACCGTCATCGCCATCGGTTTCTCGCAGAGGATGTGCTTACCTGCTTCTGCTGTGCGGATAACATGTTCACAGTGCAGATACGGCGGCGTTGCGACGTAGATCGCATTGAGTTCATCATCTGCGAGGAGTGCGTCAACATCGGTATAGACCCGTTTCGCGCCGTGCCTTTTCGCAAAGTCTTCCGCTTTGGCGCGGTCGCGTCGCATCACAGCAATAAGTTCTGAGTCATCGACGCTATAGAGTGGCGGTCCGCCTTTATATTCAGCGACATCGCCACAACCGAGTATGCCCCATCTGAGCGTTGCCATAAAAAATGTCTCTCTCCCAATTCCTAAAGTGTGGTAGTTGCTGTCAGTATACCGCAAAGCCTCGGATGTGTCAACGAACATCGTTGTAGGCAGCAGGGTCATTTAGTTTTAATATATTCACTTTATATCCCTATGTATGTTTTCTTCTGTAGGAGCGAGTTGTGCTCGCGATATTTGAGAAAGAACGTCAACATCTGTAAACGAAAATCGAAATCAAAACCGAAAACTAAATAGTCCTGTTGTAGGAGGGATCTCCGAATCCCGACTTTTTGTTGAACACCGAGCAGAAATCTGTTAGGATATTGGGAAAGAAAAACAGGAGGACGGACGATGACAAACAACGCAACACTTGAGAGAATCTACCCATTTTTTATCGTCGACAACCTTGCGGCGTCGATCGACTTCTACAATCAAAAACTCGGTTTCGAGACAGACCTGCTTATCCCAGAAGATGACCCGTTTTTTGGGATCGTATCACGTGACAACGTGCGGATACTCCTCAAACATATCACGGAATTTATTCATCCCGTACCGAACCATACCCGGCATGAGTGGGCAAGATGGGACGCTTTTATTTATACTCCCGATCCGGATGTGCTGTTTGCTGAGTATCAGTCGCGTGGATTGGAATTCCACGAACCGCTCGCGGACACCGACGACGGTCTCCGCGCTTTTGAACTCAAGGATCATGATGGGTATGTTTTGTGTTTTGGGAGATCGCGTTGAGCGGAGATGGAATGGAAATGGGTGATTCCACGCTAACGCATCATATCTGTCTCATATACTCGTCGTGCTTTCCGACCCAATACCAGACTAAAGTGCCTTCTTCTTGACGCGCCAGAATACGATATTGCTTACTGATTCGTGCCGACCAAAGTCTACCAACCTTTTTCAAATAAAGAGAAGGATGCCTAGGATTTTGAAGTAACAATTCAATTTTCCGGAGCGTGCTTCTTTGAACATGTTGTGGTAGGTTGTTGTACGCAGCCCAGAAATCGTCGTGTACGACATGGTTGTTCATATCTCTCTGCACGTTTTAATAGGGGAAATAACAAACGGTTTTATCAGCAATTCAATACTTCAGACCCAGCATTCTATTCCTCTGCGGCTTTCTTTGAGAGAAATACCGCTAAGTCTTCATATTTACCCGCGTGAAAGTCAGCACTGACTCGTTCCAGCGTAGAATTAAGTTTTCCTGCTTTTACGTCTTCCTCTAACTGTTTGTCCCACGCTTGCCAATCTGCTTCAAGGACTTGATAAAGCGTATTTTCAAGGGTTTCTAATAATGCGTCTTGTGTATCTGCCTCACACTTCACCTTGGGATGTTCCTGTATCCATCCCATCCACCGCTTGCCATTTTTTTGGATTTTGGCGGTATAGATCTCGCCATCTTCCACATCATGAATTTTGACAGTTTGGATATGGTCCATCTTGTCCTCCTCTGATAAGTTTCATCTGTACGATATTTGGTGATACAGTATTATGTAATAATTTGCGTGAAAAGTCAAATTCATTTTCAATGTCCAAGCGTACTGCTTGCCGAGTATCAGTCGCATGGATTGGAATTCCACGAACCTCTCGCAGACACCGACGATGGTCTCCGCGCTTTTGAACTGAAGGATCATGATGGGTATGTGTTGTGTTTCGGGAAACCGCTTTGAGTGGAGATGAAAAGAGGATTTACTTTAATGCTGTCCCATTGCGACACAGTAATGAGTCCCGAATTAGCCCTCATAGAAAACTTCTGTTTGCAAGCGAAAAGCTTAACTGGCTTTTCCCTAAAAAAGAAGGCAGGACTGCTTGCCCTGCCAATGATTAGCATTATTTTGGACGACTGAATCTTTCCACAGCCTCATTGAGTGCTTCGATATATGCTGCCTGTGCTTTCTTTATTTTAGATGTATGACTCCTATTTGAAACACGAACGGCTTCCTGAACCGCATCGATTGCCCTACGAACTGCTTCACTATCAACGCCATTTTTTCTGACAGTAGAGAATATATAGTCAGTTTTCATACGAGACATCAGTTTGTCCTCCTTGTTAGTAAAGACAATTTATAGTAGATTCTATAATTACTTGGACATTCAACATCGGTTCGGTTAGGGGATTTAGTCTGGGAATAGACTAAATCCATTCCTTGTATTACATTCCGAACCTACCGGCGGTTGAAAGTGTAAACTGATTTTTCGATTTTACTATAAACTCTTGGAGTCCAAAGTAACCTAAAATTACAACAACAATACCAAAAAAGGCAAGGACTATGGTAATGAACTCCAGCCACCAATCAATAGATTTAGTTCGAGTGTCCAGATATTCCTTCCTCAAGTCATTGAAGAGCTGCTGAAGCTCAACCTTGTCGGAAGGATCAATTTTTACGTCAGGGGAACTGGATACAGGAACTTCGCGTTGAGGTTCAACCTTGGTAACAGAACCAACTTTATTCCCGGTATCAAGAGGTTTTGTTTCCTCAGATACAGGAACATCACTCGTTTGTGGAAACAGAGTTGTTATACCTGCTGCAAGTATCAGAACCACCATTACCACAAGCCAGTACCATATTTTAGAAAATAGTTTCATAGAATACTCTTCTACCAGTGCCTCTTATTACTCGTTTCACCGTGCATAGATAACCTTCTCATCAAGCACTTTCAACGCTTCCTGCTCCAAGTTATAGGCTTGGGTGCGTTTCCGATTCGCTTCCAAAACCGTGTCGTTTATTTCCGTCTGCACGTTTTCGTCGCGCAACAACGGCACCACAATTTCGGAAACCTGTACATCATTAATCTCATCTATTACCGCACCATGGGTGTACCGAGTTATGAATGAATAGGCATAATCGCTTGAAATCCACGCATAGAGGTAACCAGCAATTTCATTATTTGAAGGCACCACTCGGATAATATGTTGATTTGCTGTCCAGTCCTCCCAATGTTTAGGAACTATTGCTACTTTGCCAATTGTCCCACTACATGTAACAAGAATCATGTTTGCACGCAGCGTTAATTCATCCCTAATTCTGTTCCCGTGCTGTGTTAGGGACAGATATTTTTTGTTGTTTGGATCTAACTCAAATATCTGTTTACCTCCGATAAAAGGGACACCGCTCCCTTCCTCTACATAGACTCTTTTGAACCGCCCAGGCAAGATAACTGATTGGCATATCTGACTATCACCAACCTTGACAACCTCTCTTGCAGTTTTCGCTATATGCCGTTCAATTACCTTCACAATCGGGACATAGTAAGATCCATCTAACCGGTCAATTACCTCACTTGAAGATACGGAATAATTAAGAACTCCCGCTGTTTTATCGAATTGCTCCGATTGCTCCTGTAATGCTTCAATAGATGGCAGTTGTAACGCCGTTTTAAGCAGCATTTGTGCTTCATCCATCAATTCATTGGACTCATCCCGCAGCCTGAAAGATTCCTCAATCAGGTCGTGAATTTCCTGTTTGAGGACGGAAGAGGGATTGGGAATAGGAATGTGATTTAGATGTTCAGGTTCAATATGTTGAATAACTGCTCCGTAGTTATTGCTTGATATAAGCAAATTCCCAACCTTTGATTTCAAGTACGCATAAACATATCCAGAATATTCCGTGGTTTTTATACGAATGACATCATCCGATAATGATTGGTTTTCAAGAGTTTTGGAGACATAAGAAACCACACCGATTGTCCCAGAACGGGTTAGTAACACTTGCCCGTTTTCAACGCGCGTGCTTTCAATATCAACGTTCGTTGTTGGCGCAATAAACTTATTGGCCTTTGGATATATTTCCGTTATCTGTGAGGGAAGAATGAAAGGTATACCGACCTTTTCTTCAACATAGGTTCTTTTAAATCTACCTAAGTAAAAAGCATCTTCAATAAATTTGTCACCCAAATGAACAATATCCCATCTGCAACGTTCCAAATCCTTCCTAACTTGCCTTGCTTCAATACCGAAGGCACTTGCATTTAAGCGGTAGCCTGAATCAATAATCTCTTGGACGTTTACTGATGTCCACTTAATAGGTTTCTCTGCTGGCATCCCTTTTGGCTGCGTTACCACCCTATCCCCTCCTCCCTTTTCCAGTCTGCAAAGAGTTGTGGGATATCGCGGCTCTGGTCATCAATCACGCGAGTTTTCCTTTCAGTTTGAACATCCACAATAGCACCTTCCGCGTTTCTGTAATTTATTGGAGAAGTGTTCTCTTCAGGCACCCAAACTTCATTGCCATCTTTGTCCCGTTTAAAGAGCGTATTGCCCCGCCTGTCATGTCCGACTTTCTCCACCATCGCCATGAAAATGTTATAAGGAGTGATTTGCCGGGCATACCGTTCCTCGTTAATCTCCTCTTGTGTCTTTTTCTGTAGGATTAGTACGGAAGTCTGCGTACCATTTCTGGGTTGGAAAGCATCGGCATGTAGATCGACACTGGCAACGATCCGCGTTTTCTCAAGCAGCCACTGGCGAATATGGCCAAGTCCAGGGTTGCCTAAAATGGAGTCAGGGAGCACAATTGCCAACCTCCCATCTGGCTTGAGGAATTGAAGGCAACGCTCTATGAAAAGCTGCTCAGGTGGGACTGACGTTTGAAATGTATCCGAGATTGCCCATCCGGTGCCTCCGTTCTTACGCCAAATATGCCCGATGTCAAACTGCTCAAGGACATGCGTATCTTTGATAGGGATGTCGCTGCCGAAGGGTGGATTTGTAACAATGACATCAAAGAACGCTATGGAATCGGTGTTTGTTATGATCTCGGCTTGGATTTTCAGCGCATCGGCTAATTCCTGCTTGAGTTCTTGGGACCACTCATGTGGCGGTAGCAGGGAGTCGTTTCGGTAGATATTCCCACTACCGTCGTTATTCATCACCATGTTCATTTTTGTGGCTTTCACAAGGTCTGGATTAATATCAAATCCGTAAAAATCCGATGCAGCAATTTGTTTTATCCGATCCCTGACAACGCTTTTCTGATAATCCGACCATTCAATTTCACCCAGTCCAAAGTCATCTGCGACCTCACGCTTTAATTGTTCGATGATATGGTTCATCGCGGTGACCAAGAAACCACCGGTGCCGCACGAGGTATCACAAACCTTTTCTTCAGGTTTCGGATTGACCATCTCAACCGCCATCCGCATGATATTTCGCGGTGTGAAAAATTCGCCGCGATCGCCTCTTAAATTCGCGCCTACAAGTTCTTCGTAGGCTTTTCCTTTCACGTCAACATGCGTTTCAAGAAGACTATAGGATTGAAATTCTGAGACGATCCACGCCAGTGAACGGGGTTGTAATTTGATTTCATCGTTGGTTTCAAAAATCTGTGGAAATTGCTGTTTAACTCTGTGATACTCACAACGGCTAAAGCCGTGTGCTTCTTTGCTTCCTCGTGGGA
>VXZK01000132.1 GCA_009845545.1 Candidatus Poribacteria bacterium | reverse complement strand
TGATTAACTTTCGTATCACTTTCAACCATTCATAACGCGTACTCGCTATGAGTTCGGGGTTAAAAAGGGAAAAAAACCGTGTGCTGTGCTAAATAAGCATAGAAAATGCTCAGAGACATAAACTAAATGACCCTGCTGCCTAAGTTCTATCAAATTGACATCTGTTTTCTAAACATGTTATAATGCTACAAAATGAAATTGTTCCATTATGTAATTGATTTCTTGGTGAAAGGAATTGTATGTATCTGAAAGAAATCTATTTAGAAAACACTGGACCTATCTCAAAATGCCATGTTGAGCTGCCATTTAATGAGGAAAATCCGCTACCCGTAGTGATTGTTGGTCCTAATGGATCTGGAAAAAGTATTTTTCTATTCTATATCGTTGATGCACTTACGGAGTTTAGGAGGAAAGCCTTCGGCGACGCTGTGCCTACTTTTCGAATTATTAATGAACACGCTATAAGGAGCGGTGAGCAATTTAGCTTGAGTCTGCTTCGTTTCGTAACTACTAATGTGGAATCATCTTATTGTGAGAAAGTGGGAGCACTTGATCCATCAAATTATCCTTCTGATTTCAAGTCTCGATTTGATTCGGTTTGGGAGTGTCTGAATGAAGACGATGATAAAAACGTTTTGATAGACCGAGATATGGTCAGATCTGACATGGAAGAAAACGCACATGCCTTTTTTCCTGCACGGCGATATGAAGATCCAGACTGGTTGTATAATACGAGTTTAGAAATGGGATTGACTTCTTCAATGACCAGATCCAATTGGCGACTTGATAAACCGCTTCTGATTGAAACTTGCGCTTCTGAAAATATTTCTTGGCTATTGGATGTTTTTCTGGACTCCTCTATAAATCCCGAATTAGCACAAGAAGTTCCAAATTTATTAAACCCTGATGTGCAATTAAGCGACTCAAATTCCCCAAAAATCTTAGACTTACGAGATCGGTATATTCTCAGGGTATCTCGGCAGAATATTGAAAGCCTCTTGCAAACAATATTGCAAGATGAGAGCATTGAATTTCTTTTGAACCTTCGCGATGCCGTGCCATCCAGACTTGCGATTCAATTAAGCAACGATCAAAGAATTCCAAATCTTCAATCGTTATCAGAAGGACAATCTCAGTTGTTGCATCTCTTTACAACCATTATTCGATATGGTGAAAGTGCAGATATCCAAATGAGTACTCGTCTTTCTGAAATTACAGGTCTTGTCGTCATTGACGAAATCGATACTCATTTGCATGCGACTCTTCAACATGATGTCGTCCCACAACTCATAAAACTGTTTCCGAAAGTTCAGTTCATCGTATCGTCTCACTCTCCATTATTTCTGCTTGGTATGGAGCAAACATTTGGATCGGACGGACTTACCATAATTGAATTACCGGAAGGAATCTCAATCAGCAGCGAACGGTTTACTGAATTCGCGAACGCTTTTGAGTACTATCAAGATACTGAAAGTTTTGAAAAGGAAATAGAACGTCGTTTTGCAGATGGTACCAAACCTCTTGTTCTGACAGAAGGTCCATTAGATGTCCGCTATATTCAACACGCTCTTGAGCTGTTAGGGCAGGACGAACTTATTAATTTTTTGGACATTGAATTTGTCGGTATTGAAGATAACGATGGAAGAACGCGGCATGGAGGGGATCAGGGGTTGAATCACTTCAGAAACATGTACGAGGCGAATTCATCATTGTTCCATCGACCAATACTGCTTCTATACGATTGCGATACTCAAAAGGAAGATGATCAAGTTGGCGAAGATGAACGGCTCTGGATTCGTTCAATTAAGCAAAATACAGAAAATACGAAAATGAAAAAAGGAATTGAAAACCTTTTCCCAATAAAGTTTTTTGAAGAGGAGTTTAAGTTTAGAAAGGAGTATTATAGTAGAACACCTAAAGATGATGGTGGTCATGTGGAAAATCTTGATAAGCCAAAATTTTGCGAATGGATTTGTGAAAACGGTAGTAAAGTTGACTTTGCAAAGTTTGATCGCGTCGTAAAAATTCTCAGGAAGTTTGTTGAAGCCCATTAATCTCATTCAATTGAGCAACTTACCACCGAATAGTATAAAACATCAAGGGCCCTATACATCGGTTACTACAAAACTACGAGTAATTGGGCAATTGGCATGAATCCGTTGACATCTGTTCGGAAAATCTGTTATGATTGAAGTAGACGCAAAACAGATTTTGCCTGCTATAGTAAACATGTGAGTTATGCATGAGTCCGTTCATGGAAAGGTAAATTTCAAATGCAACACCCTATAGCACCACTTCTCTCTGAAAAACACTCAGCAATAGATATTGGCAGCAGTTCCTTTGCACGGCACGGCCAAATTACCAAGGAAAGGGTCCAGAGACAAAACGGGACTGCCGTACAACTTGCCGAAAAGGCGTTAGCGGCTACAGTGTTTTTAGAGATGGTCCATGTAAATGGTCAACCTCTTGGATTTGGGAGTGGGTTTTTTGTGCAGCATAACCAGATCGCTACAAATTTCCACGTCATTGCAGGGGCATCCCGCGGCACAGCAAAGTTAGTTGGCAAATCTGCGACGTACGCTATTGAAGGTATAATAGCAAGTGATGTGGAAAATGATCTTGCTATTCTAAAAGTTTCTGGTTCTAGCGTTCAACCTCTTCCGCTTGGTGACAGCGATGCCGTTCAGCCTGGCGACAGAGTTTACATTTCCGAGAATCCAAAGGAATCAGAAGGTGTGTTCTCGGATGGCATTATCAGTGGTTCCCGCGAAATTGGCAACCAAACATTGCTGCAGATGACGACACCCGTTTCGCCAGGAGGCAGCGGCGGGCCTGCGCTAAACGAGAAGGGGGAAGTAATAGGACTTTCTTTCATGACACTTGAAGATGGACAGAGCTACGATTGCGTTATCCCTTCAAACTATCTCAAGGCACTAATCTCTAAGTCTGAGGCAGTGAAACCTTTGGCAGAAGAAAAACACTCGGTATCTGCAGAAACGTACTTCTATCGTGGCAATGAGAAGTACTTGATGAGGAGCTATCAAGATGCGATTACAGCGTATAGCGAGGCTATCCAACTGCGACCAGATTTCGCTAATGCTTATGTTAACAGAGGTTTAGCCAAGGAAAAACTCGGACAACACGAGGCCGCTATTACGGACTATAGCAGTGCTATCAAAATTGATCCGGAACTTGCTGGAGCATACAATAATCGAGGCAGTGCACAACGCAGATTAGGACAGTACTTCTTAGCCCTTGAGGATCTGAATACTGCTATCCAATTAGATCCTCGTTATGTCAAAGCCTATGTCAATCGAGGCAATGCAAAAAATGGTTTGGGTCACCCTAATGAGGCTCTTGAAGACTTTAATACTGCTCTTGATTTCGATCCTGATTCTGCGGAAGCATACAATAATCGAGGGGTTGCAAAAGCTGCCTTAATGCAGCTCCCTGATGCTATTAAAGATTTTGACACCGCGATCGAACTTAATTCAGAGTTGGCTAATGCTTACTATAGTCGAGGGATCGCAAAATATATTATAGGTAGACAAATTCGGGAGGCGAAGTCGGATCTTCTAACCGCACTGAAATTAGCAAAAAGGTACGACGATACGAATCTCAAATCTAACGCTGAGTTGGCATTGTCTCTCCTTGCAGAAAACACCTCAATAAGACTCTTTATAACTTATTCACATAAAGACCTAAAAGCAAAAGAGCAGTTAATAACGTTTCTTGCTGCGATGAAGAGCGAGGGTTCAATAAACATCTGGTCCGATAATGAAATCCTTCCTGGGGACACTTGGCGTGATTCTATATCTAAGAAGCTTGCAGAATCAGACATTCTTCTCTATCTTGTCTCTGATAATAGTCTCGCTTCTGAAAGTTGCAATAGAGAATTGGCAGAGGCTTTAAACACAAACGTAAGAGTCATACCTATAATTCTCGAACGTTGCGATTGGTTAGATCACCAACTTAGTGACTTCCAAGTTCTTCCGGACAAAGGCAGACCCATTAACCTATGGGAAAATGAAAGCGAAGGTTGGCAAAGTACAGTTGCTGGTATCCGAAAAGTTATTCACCAAATGCAGACTCAGGCAGCTTCATCGTCCGATATATCTCAAGAAGAAGTACTATTAGAACTTGAATATGAACGAGGTAATTTCTTGATGTTACTTGGGGAAATTGAGGCAGCGATCAAAGCATACTCGGATGTAATTGAACTGAATCCGTACTACTCTGCTGCTTATAATAATCGCGGTGTTGTTTACGCTAACAAAGGTGAATACAATCTAGCTATCAAGGACTTTAACACCGCACTCGAACTCAATCCGAATGATTTTTTTGTCTATAACAATCGAGGCAACGTTTATGGTGATATGGACAAAGTTAACGAAGCCATTGCAGACTTTAACATAGCGATAAAACTCAGACCTGATTATGCAAATGCCTATAACAATCGAGGCAATGCTTACCGTAAAGATCGCAATTTTGAAAGAGCTATTGCAGACTTTAACATAGCGATAAAACTGGATTCAGATTTTGCCGGTCCATATAACGGCCGCGGAGCTGCTTACTACGAAAAAGGTGATTTTGAGGAGGCTCTTGAAGATTTTAACACAGCGATAAAACTGGATCCAAATTATGTCAGTCCCTATATCAATCGAGGTCGCGCTCATGGCAGAAAAGGCATGATTTCGGAAGCCATTGGTGACTTTAGCAAAGTGATAGAATTGGAACCTGATTATGCTGATGCTTATTATGATCGGGGTGTCGCTCACGGCAAAAAACGCGAATTTGATCTTGCTATTTTAGATTATACCAAAGCAATAGAACTGAATCCAGATTACGTTAACGCATATTGCAACCGCGGTTCCGCTTACTTGCCTAAAGGCGAGTTTGATCTAGCCATAGCGGACTATACCAAAGCAATAGAACTGAATCCAGAAGGTGCTGATGTCTATGGTAATCGAGGTATAGTTTGGTTAGTTCGGCAAAATTGGGACAACGCAAGGGAGGACCTGGCTGCTGCTAAACACATAGGATTAGATGTCAGTACTTGGTTTCATAAGCTCTACAAAAGTGTTGAGAACTTTGAGCGGATAATTGCTGCTAAGTTACCAGAGGACATCGCTGTGATGTTAACATCATAGTAGAATATGATTCAAGGCAGTTTTTGGACGGTTTAGTGAGATGTTTATGAAACGGATTCCAACTAATTAATAGCAGCCTGTTCGCCTTGCTCAATGGCGATTTCAATTTGCTTGCTTTATACATTTCAGCAGGTCTTTAGCGTGCTTGCGTCAGTTTATGAGAGCGTGAAAATTTGCTAAGAAATAGGGGTGTAAAGTTTTGACACGTACTTATGAGAAGTCCTCCCTTGTAGCATAAACTTTCAGTTTGTGCCTCGTCCTTTCACAAACCTAAAAAGCCTCCTTCTGACAACCCACTGCTGAAATATTTACACCCCAGAGAGCCATTTTAGGTTCTGTCAATCTGGTTGGCATTTCCTTTACCGGATATGATATAATTGTACTGAGAGTGAAACTTGTCGGATCAGTTGTGATTTTTCATAGATTCTCGTTCAACTCACCTTGATACTGATTAGAATAAGGAAGTAAGCAATGTTTTCAGGAGTCATAACAGAAATTTACAAAAAAGTTTGTGAATCAACTCAGAAAAAACACCACGAGTTAAAGGCAGACATCGAAAATGCCTCACACGAGTACAGTAAAAACTACAGAGAGCGTCACGGACAGGTCAAAGTCTTCTGTGCCGGGATGCGGAAACCTATACCGCTTGATGATGTTTATGTTGGGGTTCAGTTTTTAGATGAGCACACGGCATCACGATACAGGTCGCCCGAAGAAGTTGAACAAGCATTCCGAGGAAGGGATAGGGAACTTCTTGGTTTATTAACTTCGGATGAACGCCCAGGATGGCACACAGGTTGCCAATGACAAACAGTATTTGATGTTGCTCGGGGGCCCCGGTATTGGAAAATCAACATTTCTCCGCAAGGTTGGACTTGAGGCATTGAAAGGTAAGGATGGAGATTTCAAGCACGAATGTATCCCAGTTTTCCTCGAACTGAAGAACTTCAGAGAAGATCAGATTGATATTAAGGCATTGATTATCAAGGAGTTTGAGACATGTGGGTACCCGTATCCTGAGCATCTGACAAAAGCTGTGTTGGAATCGGGTAAACTCGTCATATTCTTCGATGGACTTGATGAGGTGCCAAGAGCGAATGTTGACAATGTCATTCGTAAAATTGAGGATTTTGTAGATCGGTATAGCCAAAATCGCTTTATCGCTTCCTGTCGGATAGCGGCATATAAAGGGGGGTTCAAAAGGTTTACTGAAGTAGAGATGGCAGATTTTGATAATACGCAGATTCATACCTATATCAAAAATTGGTTTGACTCAACGCCTTATCAACATCGGAAACAACTTGACGCGGAGATGGGAACTGCTGAACAGTGTTGGAAAACGTTGAACGCGCCAGAGCACCAAGCGACCAAGGAGTTAGCGCGGAACCCATTGCTACTTACGCTTCTGTGTATGGTTTACGATAACTCACAAAACTTTCAACGGAATCGTGCAAGCCTTTATGAAGACGCGTTCAACATTTTTCTCAAGGAGTGGGCGGCTGAGAAACGAGTAAATCGAGGCGCGTCAATAAACCAATATTTGGACATTGCGGATGAAAAACGGATGCTCTCTGAAATTGCGGCAGAGAATCTGGAAGCAAACCGTCTTTTCTTTACTGAGGACGAGCTCATTGCACAGATTCAAGACTTTGGCGATGGGAATGCGAATACGCCGGAAACATTCAACGCTCCCAAGGTCATGGAAACAATCCTTATAGATCAAGGGCTTTTCGTTGAACAAATCAGGGATTCCTACTCTTTCTCCCACTTGACTTTTCAGGAGTATTTAACAGCAAATTATATTATAAGGGATACGCGCTCCATTAAAGGATTAGCGAAAAAATACTTATCTAACGAGCAATGGCGCGAAGTCTTCTTACTGACATCTGGACTGATGCATGAAGCAGACGATTTGCTTGTAGCAATGGAAGTGGAAGCTGCTAAATTCATAAACACCGATAGACTTAAACTGCTGTTCCGGTGGGTAAAACGGGTTACGGATACTGTCAATAACCAATACAGTAAACTTACCAAGCGGGCTTTTGTGCTAAATCAATACTTTTTTCTTTGGAAACTCAGTACAGCTGATGAAGTAGTTAATAGAATTGTTAAGTACAACACCCACTTTTGTCGACACCTTGACCTAAACTTAGGCCCGTTCTCCTACATGGGCTTCTATCTCCACCGAGACCTCTATCTCTGCTACAACACATACCTCTACCGAAACCTCTATCAAGACCTCCACCCTGATAGAGTCCTCAATTCTCACCGAGACCAAAGTCTCCATATTTACGCTAACGATGTTAACCTATACCTAGATATCTACCAATATGTGGACTCTTATTTTTATAGGCTCTTCTCCACTTCAAATAGAAATCAATTTGATGAGGACCTGTTGAAACGCATAACATTTGTCGAACGCATGAAACAGATGAAAATTTTTAAAAAGGTGAATTTACAGCGAATGGTGGATCGGTTTAATGCCCAACGAGAGTTCATTAAAACAGCAAGTAAAGAGGAAATTGTTGAACCGCCATCAGAGTCTATTCGCGACACATGGCTTTCTGTTTTGGGTATTACCAACGACCTGCTTGCAATTTCAGACGAAGAGTTGGAAAGCTGTTATCAGTATCTTCGGGCAGTAGAACTCATCATTGCGTGTAAAGAAGCGGCTGGGCGCGTTTCACCTAAAGTATGGCAGAAAATTGAGGCAAAACTGCTGACTTTAGGAACATAAAGAATACACAAAGTTCTCACATCCGAAATATCAAGGGACCGACGAAACAGACTCCAACCAATTGATAGCGGCCTGCTCGTCTTGTTCAATGGCAATTTCCACTGCGCGTTTAGCATGTTCCAAAAGGTCTTTTGCCCGCTTGCGTAAACTAAAGGATTCAATAACTTTCTGTTCAATTTCAGTCTGTTTCTCTGCTTTGATTTTTGGGATAGCAATTTTACTGAATTCTGCCTTGTTAATAGCAGTAAGGATTGTTCCACTACACCCTTTTTTGAGTTGTAGCTGCCCGACAATACTTTTTAAAAGCACAAGTAAAACCTTGGAATTAAGCACATCTGACTGGACAACATGGAATCCGGTAGAGCATAAAGCGTTATCATATTCCTCAGTTATTAGTGCAATACTCTCCAACGACCCCTCAATAGATGAAACAATCACATCTCCAGCAGCGACCTTGCGCCGCGCTCTGGTGGGTAAGTCTTCCCCTTGTTCCACCATGCAACCAGTTATTTCCCCACTGCTGCCGATATTGGCAAGTTCAATATACTTGTATTCTGTTTCAGCATCGGGATTGAAATTAGTATCTTTTACCTGTGCCAGATTTTTCAACGTATCCCAACCGCCGGAGTAATTTTTAATGGCATCAACAATATCATCATATTTCGGCTGGAAATAGCCTGCGTCAATGCGTCCAGTACTTTCGGTGTCTGAAAAGCTTTTGACGAAGGTTAACCGATGCTCTGGTTGCCAATTTGAAAGACCGAGTTCGGGGAGGAGGAGGATTTGGGCATCATTGTATACCGCCTCTGATGCTTGAATTGAATCAAAAGCTTTATTAAACGATAATGTTATTTCGTCCTGCAAGTAATTGCATAAAAGCGGTATTTCTATTCTTTTTACTTCTTCTAAGTTGACGTTTGACTGGTTAATCGAATGCCTTGCTCGTCTCTTGATGTCAATGATGCCGTATTTGGTATTCAAAAACGCTGTCAAATATTCAGGGGTAACGATTTCTGGATCTGGATTTATCCGGACAAGGTAAGAAGCAAAAACAATATCTTCGTCTGAGAAT
>VXZK01000030.1 GCA_009845545.1 Candidatus Poribacteria bacterium | reverse complement strand
ACGCATCAAACTAAAAAGATTATATCCTCAAACTCAACATTGAACGACTACTAGACGGTAAATTTCACGTAGGATTCGCCGCTGAATGTCAGAAGGTGTCACATACCGTGTTTTCTCAACTGAAAAGCCAAGTTTTTTGACGAGGTTCTCCCCGGAGGCTATGCTGGCGCGTCTTCGGTGATGGTTTAAGTAATATATCACACAAAAACCAAAATTGCAAGAGAAAATGCCCCGAACTAAATCGCCCTGCCCGCCGTCACAGATTTGCACGGAAGCCTCTATTCCACATCTCCGATTGATAATTGAACAATTTTTTGTTCTTCTGCTTCCAATCCGTATAGACTATAGACTAACTTATCAATTTTCCGCTCTTTCTCCAACATACAAACTTCTGGATTGTCCCGCTTCGCTGCCATAATCTGCTCTGCTAATTCAATGATAGGTTCCTGTACTTCCAGTGTTACGATAGGGATTGGTATCTTGCCAATATAATAGAAGTCAAGATCCATACTTCTGACAGCGGAAGCAAAAATAAACTTGCGAGTATACCAGTTTATCAATTCTGAATTCAGGAGAGCCGACACAAAAATTAGCGAGATATTTTGTCCGGTAACAATAGTGTTCATTACAGTATCTACGCTTAATACGCCATCTTTTTGATCTACCGTCGCGGTAATTTTGATATGTGGCTTTGGTTCCTTAATATGTGCTATAATCCGTTGTGCGATCACCTTCGGTTGTTGTAAAAATTCGACTTTTTTATTAGGGGAATCCGAATCTTCAGGAGGCTCTAAATCTTCGGAGTTTACAAAACCCTTGACCCCATCCGTCCCGTAGCGAACGATTTGTTTCCCGCCAACAACTGGAACATCACCGGATTCACTCAGTTTGCTTTGCCACGGTAACCCCCGTTTTGTATCGGAAACGTCTTTCATCAATTTCCCAATTCGTCTCACCTTTAGACCGATTTGAATTTCTTCAGCCGAAACATCGCATAGCCACGTTTGAAACTCTCGCGAATTGGCATGATATATTTTTTCGATTTTATCGCTCCAGGTCTCGTCAACAAATGTATAGGCTTCATAAAAATTTTCTGTCCAGCAGGCATCATAGATGAAAATGACCTGCTCCAGTTTGACTCCTTTAAAAGCCTCTCCTACGTCAACTAAAATCCGGGTTTTTCCCAACAATGCGAAAAACAACGTCCGCCAACTTTCGACAAATAAGAGTGACTTCGGCACGATAAAAGCAAGCATCCCATCTGATTTCAGCAAACGGTTTTTAGCAATGTCTATGAAAAACGCAGCACTATTTTTATTTTTTCCGGTATCTGTCACGATAGCACCCAAATGCCTCTTTTCAAAAGAATCAAGTTCCGCACCGTATGGTGGATTCCCAATGACTGCGTCAAAGCCGGGGTTTTCCAATTTGTTGCCAGATTCGTCGCAAAAGACTTCTGGAAATTCAATCTCCCAGTGAAAATAGCGATAGTCTTCCGCTAATTGTTGCGCTTCCTGATAACCTTGCACGTTAGAAAAATCTGCTGCCTGTCCCAATTTCAGAGCATTGAGTATATTATGGTAATCACCACGCTCAACCATATTGCCAAAATAGACACTCAACCAAAGATTCGCAACTTTCCTGTGTTGATTGAGTGTCTGCTGTGCTTGTTCCAGTTCTTGCTCCATAACGTGAATATCGTCAACAGTTGTACTCTCCATACTATCAATCACGAGATAGTGTCCGACTGCTTCAGAGACAGTGTCCGCGAACTCGAAAACCATATCGAAAGCAGGTTGGGGTGTTTCCTGGGAACGTCGAGATTTTTTGATTACAGGTAAATTCGCGAGATTCGCTATATTTGCCCCTACTAACGAATTTCCACACCGGATATGGTGATCCAAAAATGAAAGCGGCTTCCCTTTTGATACGGTGTGGAGCCAGAGCGATACTTTCGCTAACTCTACTGCCATCGGGTTTTGGTCTACGCCATAGATACACGTTTCGACGACGCGTCTGCGCCAATAGGCAATTTCTGTGTCAACGTCGCCAGTTTGCAAGGGTGGGGTGTCAGGATGTGTTACCAATTCCAACGCCAAGTAATCAATCACGCCAATAAGGAAATGTCCACTTCCCATAGCAGGGTCTAACACCTTAAGCCTCAAAATTTCCGCAAATGCTTTTCGCTTACAAAGGGGATTTAGTGCGTTTTCAACCATTGATCGCACAATCGCATCGGAAGTATAATAACTACCACTTGCCTTTTTAGCGTTTTTACTTTTCTTTAATTTGATTCTTTCAGTCTGACTCTCCACAGTCGGCTTATATTCAAGTAGGCCTTCATAAACATTCCCCAGATGCTGAATTGCCAAATCTTGATAAGCGATCCGTTCTCGCTCTTTTGTCCGAGTTAATGTGTCTATGACCTCAGCGAGAGATCGGTTACCAATTTTCTTTTCTACCAGAAATCGATGACGTTTTGGATTGAAAAGACCCCCATTATATTGAGGGATGCTTTCTTCCCATCCCTTGTCGATAAGTGTAAACAAGGTTTGGAGTCGATTCCAATAATCGCTTCGTAAATCAGGAATTACGGATTCAGTGTCTAATGTGCCGTGTATCTCGGTAGCAAGTCTCTCCAAACTGTATTCCTGCTGATATTCAGGATTCTCAAGTGGCAGGAGTCCACGACTTTCAGCGTATAGCACAAACAGCAGACGATACAGCAGAATAAGGCTGCTTTCATGTATTTTCTTTACATCGGCAGCAGCGGTCGTTAAATTGTTTCCTCGATAGTCTAAAAATCCGTTGATGAGTTCTTCCAACGCCAAATATATCTTCTCTCCAAGATCATCTGAAACTGAAACAGTATAACGGATACTGCCTGATAACATATCATCCAGAAAAGAGCGATTGGAAGTATCTGGAACGAATGCCTCACGCCGAAAAAGATAGTAGAAATAACGAAATGCGTCTATATCGTCATCGGTTAGTATCTTTTCAAGGTTAACTTCGTAAAAACTATCCAACTTATAACTTGTATCGCGATGATAAAGCCGCCATAATTTGCCGCTCGTCAGGATTCCCCATGTGAGTTCTGATGTGCGAATATAGTAATCAATCTGATGGCTTGGATTATTATTGGAAAAGGGATCTCCGCTCCCGACTAATTTTTTATCAAGGTTTCTCGTCCACGCCTTAGCATCGCCGACAACGATTGCTGTGTTGAAAAAGGTATCTGTATCAATCTGCTGACGTGCTTCATCCAATGATTCTTGGTCCGCAAAAAAGGCATAATCTGGCCGCTTTGGACCTAAGGATGTTCGTAGTAGGGGTTGCACTTCAAAGACATGTCCGAGGTGTCTCAGCACTGGCCGGATGAACTGTTCTTCTGTCTGTGCTTCATTCCGTGTCTCTACAAAATCAGCTACAGAGATATAAAGCTGTTTAATCTGTGCGTAGGCAGATTCTAAGGTAGCTGATGCCTGATCGTTTACGACCTTCTCAAGATGATAACTGGAAAATAAAGCATTGTTAAAGGATGGTGTCATTTTTGATTTCTATATGTTAAGTAGCATAGGTTGTCTACTAAGACACCTATCAACCTCGCAAAACGAACTTTACTACAAAAACGTGAGTTTAAAAAAAGGAGGGTGTGAACCCAATAATGATGATAGAGTTAGCAAGATACCCTCTAAACCCCGCTACATCATTTCTCAACTGTAGCAATGATAACAGATAAGAAGAGAAGTCGTCAATAAAAAATGGCACTTTTTTATTCACACCTCCATCTAAAACTTGTATACTCAGTAGAAACAAACACATTCCTATCGGAGCCCAAAATGTCAACACACACATTACGTCAAAAATGGACACCCCAACGAAAAACAACATTATTTAGCAATACCTTCGCCAAAATTGATTGATTAAATAGGTTTTATATCGTAAAGTTATGGGTAAACAAAAACAAAACTAAAAAGGATGTTTACCCATGTCAGAGATTATATCATTATTTTCAGTTAGAAGGGCGACACAAACGCTTCCCCGACCCTTTGAAAGTCGTCTGTTTGCGAAAAACGAACGCAAAGACGCAAGAGACATCACACGTTTTATTGGTCTCTTCCGATCTGAAGTTGGATGCTGAAACACTCATTGATTATTACGCACTCCGCTTTCAAATCGAGTTCAACTTCCGAGACGCAAAACAGTTTTGGGGGTTAGACGATTTTATGAATGTCAAGGAGATACCCGTCAACAACGCCGCGAACCTGTCAATGTTTAGGGTCAATGTTTCTGCCAAACTCAGGGAGATGTTCGGTTCGGAATATAACGATTTTGGAGTTTTAGACCTAAAAGCACGCTATAGAGGATAGAAGTATTTACAAGAAACATTAAAAATGCTTCCGCAAAAACCTGAAACTATTGTTATTGAAAACCTCGCTGAACACCTTGGGTCTATTGGTGCTATTCACTACACTTCAAATCAAATCAGACCCGGATAATTTGGCGAAGGTATTGATCCAGAGTTTGTTTTTTTTTCTTTCACATAGTGCCACATCTCATCAAGTACAAGCACGACAGCATCGGTCTCCTCGGGGTGTGGTGGTTTGGCGTGTTCGCCTGCGAAGTTTCGTATCCAGTAAGGATAGTGGAGGGGGAGGCTTGCAGCATTTTTGCGATGGTATTCATAGAAAGTCCGTGGCAATAGAGAAAGACTGCGAGTGCTTTCTCTGCGAGGGGTCTACCTGTGTATATGGTTTTTCAATCCTGAGTTCTATACTTGTTCACTCCAGAAAAACGCGCACCGCACAATAAAACGTCAAACCTCGCTTAAGCAATTTTTGCGTGTGCTTAAGCAATTTTTGCGTGTGCTTAAGCAATTTTTGCGTGTCCCTTCATAGGCAAAAGAACCCAAACGGTTGCCATTTCCACAGCGAGTCGGTGGTTTTGAAAAAAACTAAGGAGGCTTATGACGCTCATAAACTCACGGGCTGCCTACTTTCGCACGCATAAAATATCTTAGAATTTCAGGAACTTTCAGACACATTCGCGTTTCTTAAGCATATTGGCATGATACTTGCTACTAACTATAAACGTGAGGTCAACTTGTAGCACGTAGGGACATCAATAGTGCTACCAAAGATAAGTGAGCTAAAGCGAAAAGGTGAATAATATGTTACATGATTTACTTTCCAGTCGATTGATACAAGCCGGTCTCGTTTTTTTTATGCTGTGTGTCGGAGGCAGCCTACTGCATAGTTGGCACGTCCACCGCACCACTGATGCTGATTTGGCAAAGAGACCACAACCGGTGGTGTCGCCGCTGAAAAACAAGTCGTCAACAAGCACCGCACCGGTTGATTTTCAAAACGAAGGCGTTACGAACACGCCCGATGAAAACACGGACGCATCGATGTTCGATGAAACCGAGGCGTTCCCGAATGAGACGGAGTTCGCAGACATCGCGAATGCGTTCCTACCAGACGATTTTGTTTCAGAGGAAGAAGCACCTGATGAAGATGTACCTGTCTCGCTCTATGGATTTGGACCCTATCCAGAAATACCAGCGGATTATCCGGGCACCAAACCTGCATGGGAAATTGATCTTGATGCATTAGGTTACTCTGAATCACAAAAGAGAGATGCAGAACTTTTAAGCCGTGTTCTTATCAAATTATGGACAGACAAAGGCATAGGCAGTCGCCTTGGTGGTTCGCTTGATGCTACAACCAAAATTGTTTATCCATACTATGATAATACAATATACGTAAAAAGGGAAATTTTGAGAAATGAAGAAGGAAAGCCAACTGGTTTTTCTGCTCGCATACATGCTCCAGGCAATATGATTATTACGGCGGAAGATTTAGAAATATTCCGTCTTACCGGTGAGACCCCGCCTGGAGTCAGGGTCTTACAATTCGATAAGGATGGAATTGATGCTTATCAATTTCTCAACGTTCAACCATAAAGCAATACCTTCGCCAATTATCTGCATTTGAGTTGGATAGATGTGTCCTGAATACAACGCATTGCCCTGTGATGTTCGAGCATCTCCTAAATAAAAATACCTTCAGTGTTTTGCGGGAGTGTTTTTATAGTAAAACCTAAAAATAAAGAGACACTTTTCCCCGACCCGGTAGCCGAGGATTGTATCCTCGCCTCTTTGGAGTGTCTAATTAATTCTAAACTTCACTATAAATAGGACTCCCGGCGCGGTTTCGTAAGGGGTTTTTGATAGGGTGTTTCTTCTAGGGTTTCCCCGCCCGATGTTCCGGTATATGCATCCTTGTAATGCTGGGGGTTCTGATGCGTCGGAAACCGTGTTCCCATCTGGACGAGGGGACCTCGCCCCTACGATTTTGGCGAAGGTATTGAAAAACCTGAAACCATTGTTATTGAAAACCTCGCTGAACACCTTGGGTCTATTGGTGCTATTCACTACACTTCAAATCAAATCAGACCCGGATAATTTGGCGAAGGTATTGTTATAATGGTTTAATCAGGGCATTCGGGGAACCGCGTAGGGGCGAGGTCCCCTCGTCCCGGATAAGAGCGTTGGTGTCGGGCAATCGGGCGGGGAAACCCCGCCCCTACGGATCCTAATGAAACCGAAAAACATTTGACAATTAAATTGATATAATGTCTAATGTACTTCAGAACTACCGCTCCCGCCCGGAAATGAGCAGGTCAAAGGAATTGCTCTGCCATCCGCCGTCCGTGACGATGTTGTCCTTCGTCTCACGTAAACGATTGACCATACGCGCCTTCATCCGACGAAGCACGTGTTTGTAACCGAGTTGATTTGCTACGTTATGGAGTTCGTGCGGGTCGCTTTTCATGTCGTAGAGTTCGTCTTCGCTGTATGGATTGTAGACGTACTTCCACGAATCTGTCCGGACCATCCTGACAGAGGCAAGCGTCGGTTCATACCCGTGAAATTCGGCGAACACGTCATCGGGCCAATCCGCTACGGTTTCACCGCGTAAGAGCGGCACAATGGATCTACCGTCAAGGTTATCGGGCCTCGCTGCGTCGCCGAGTTCCAAGAACGTAGGCATGAGATCGACAAGGTTCACAAATTCATCGCACGTCGCGCCGGGTGAAGTTGCACCGGGCCAACGGATCACGAGCGGGATGTGGTGCGTCTCCTCGTACATGTGGAACCCTTTATTGAAAAGCCGGTGGCTGCCGAGCATATCACCATGGTCGGTAGAAAAAACGACGACGGTATTCTCCGCCATACCGCTCGCTTCGAGGCAGTCGAGAATGCGTCGCACCTGATCGTCAATGAAGGTGCAGAACCCCCAATACGCAGCGATGACCTTCTGCCAATCGGGCCATGTGAGATGGCTAGCGTTCCATCGGAGCATCTCCTTCTGTTGGATGAGGGGTTTGTTGATGAACTGTTCATCGAAGTTGCCCCACCGTTCAACCGTGTCCGGGTCGTACATGGTATCATAAGGTGCTGGGACGGCATACGGGAAATGCGGTCCGAAGAAGTTCGCAGCAATCATAAACGGTTGCTCAGCATCTGAATAACCGTTAATTAACTCGATCGCTTTATCTGCAGTCCACGCCTCCATCGTCCGTTCAACAGGGAGCGGAAGTCTGCCATAGAAAGGTGCTTCGCCGCCCCACTCAAAGGGTTGGACAGCATCCCTATCAATTCGGAAATCGATTCCGTCGTCGCGGAGCCACTGATGCCACTCATTATAAGGGTGCCATTTGTCATAACTCCAGAACTCCGTGTCGCCTTGCTTGGCGAGATGCCATTTACCGATGCAACTTACGCGATAACCTGTCTCTGTTAGAAGTTTTGGATATGCGGGTTTGTCGAGGATCTGGTTTGCAAAAACGCCGTTAAAATTCCCCATGTTCGACAGCTGCCCGTGGTTATGCGGATAGAGTCCGGTGAGCAGAGAACCGCGTGCCGGTGAACAGAGTGCTATAGGGGTATAGGCGTTCGTAAATCGCATACCGGTTGCGGCGATTTCGTCAACGGCAGGTGTTCTGCAAATGGGCGCACCGTTGCAACCAAGTGAATCAAAACGTTGCTGATCAGTAAGCAGAAAGAGAATATTGGGTTGTTGTGCCATATTATTCCTTTTCACAAAATTTGCGAATTTTGAAATATTGTTGATGTGATTGATTATCTTAGAATCTATACCGCAGCGTATCTGGGGGTTGTTATCGCCAAAAATGGGCGGTTTTGATGTTTACACGCTATTTATGATTACCTTTCTAAATGTTAGAGATACCCGTCGCTCTCTGTAATACCTGTTTCCTTCCAACTGATCCCATCTTCTGGCAGCAATACTATGCAACCACCTATATCTCGCTGCATCTTTCAGGACAACAAGACTTCTTGGCGCAAGTTGGACTGGTATCTTTTGGTTCCTGTCTAATTTGTTTGTGAAATCCATGACGCAACTGGATCCCAAACTTAAAGAGACAATTGTATCCTTGAAACAGGGTTCACAATCAATATGCGCTGAAATCCCTTGCCCGGGGAGGTATTCATTGACAATCACCTGATCCGCGACTTCTGGCATATATCCATCTTGATGCAATTTTTCGCTTAGGCTTTTCAACCATTCTGGTAGTTCACCAACACGCATGCTCATATCTACCCTACGCGCTCTGTAGTTATACTTGAAGCCGTAATGCTGAACGCGACGCTTTAAATCGTCAAGCCAAAGTCCGTTGTCAACATGCGCTAATAACGCCTCATGCTCATTCGCCGTGATATAGTTTTCTATATACCGCAACCCTGAGACTGTCTCAATCAATACCTCTTTTTTTTCAATGGGTTGTAGTTGAGGTGATTGCTTTTCTCCCACCTCTGGGTCAAGCAAGGTTAGCTGTATCGGTCCTTCTGCCATTGTTAGACTCCTTTTAAAAATTACCAGTTGCAAAGCACATCATAGGATACTTTAGTAGGATGCTGTCCACCAAGCATTAATCTATCATACTTTCATATACATGATACTCGTGCTATCTTGCCAAGTAAATGTCACTTACCCCCATTTTTTCCTGAAGGTTTGTGGTGAAAGGTTTTAGTTG
>VXZK01000029.1 GCA_009845545.1 Candidatus Poribacteria bacterium | reverse complement strand
ATATATTAATTCAGAAAGGGGTAAAATTATGAAATCCACTGATGTACGCAAGAAGCGTCTATCCTTATACGAAACGGCTTTATGCCTTGCGATGACGAAAGCGCGTCAAGATGAATTGCGCTGGGAACGTTTTATTGACAATTTATCGCAGATATGTGATACGTTTGCCTCCGAGATTGCTTCCAAAGACGCTGCCCCTTCTAAGCGGGCAAACCCTTCTTAATCAGTTTCTGCGCCGCAGTTAGACTGGCTCTTGGAGTTTCGGATGGTTTTTAAAAATTTTAACGAGGGAGCGGACTAATTTTTCGGGATCGTGGCGGATTACGTTCATTTCGACGCCACCTTCAGTGACAACCATACCGCAAATGAGGTCCGCTTCAACCACACGCGTTCCTTCTTCTTCAAGTGATTCCCTCTCACGGTTATAGGAAACCTGAACCTTTGCGGCATCTGCAACCTGCATTGTTTCCGCTGACAGCAAGGAAATATGTTTCGCAAGGTTGAGCACATCCATCAGATGCGCAGTATTCCCAAAAAGCATTGAAAGTCCTTCTTCCGAAAGTGAACGAATTCGTGTCAATTGTGCAACCAATTCCTGACGTACATATTCTTGGATTATCTCCGTCGGTGCAGGTTGATTGTTGACGAGGACGTAATCGAGCGAAATCCTGGCGTGGTCAAGTACAGCATTCACGTGATCGGTCACGGCGTATCCGTCGGTTTCCCCCGGTTGTGTCATCACGTTACAGACGTAGATTTTCATCGCAGGGGACTGTTGTATCGCCTCTACAATCCCTTTGATGACAAGATTCGGCATAATGCTGGTATATAGGCTGCCCGGTCCGATAATGATGACATCCGCGTTAAGAAGAGCGTCTGTCGCGCCTTTATGCGCTTGACATTCATAAGATCCGTCAGTTGGGTGATGCGTTTTTCCATTTTCGCGGGGTTCAAAAAAGACACGCTTGATGGGTTCGCGATTCTCTCTCATAGGAATCGTTGATTCACCGCGCACGATTTCGCCATCAGCGAGTTCTGCACAGAGTATCGTGTAATCCAAAGTAACAGGGATAATTCTGCCTCGGACAGCGAGGAGACGGGAAGCGGCTTGAATCGCCTTCGGGAAGTTGCCTTTCAGTTCTGTGAGTGCTGTTAACAAGATATTTCCGACGGTATGCCCGCCGAGTTCACCATTGCTTGAAAAACGGTATTCAAAAAGTCCAGCGAGTTCATCCGCATCGGATAAGGTAAACAGAAGCCTTCGGATGTCACCGGGCGGCAGCATATCAAATTCTTCAACGAGCCGTCCTGAACTTCCACCATCATCCGAAACAGTGACGATCGCTGCCAAACTGTCCAAATCAATAATGTTGTCTTTACCTATCTCCAGATCAGCATAACCTTTGATGCCACTGAGTAGAGCAGATAAACCGCTTCCGCCTCCGATGCAGGCAATTTTCAAGGACATAATTTCTCCAAACTGAATAGCGGATATTTTTATACTGAGTGGTCGGAACTTTAGGTTTTCCGCTAATTATAAACGTTGCGCCTTTATAGGGCAACGTAATAGATAACGCAATTAATACGGAATTTGTTTCATTAAGGTCGTCAAAGTTTCAAGTGTTTCATCACACAACTCTTCTGCCGCTTCAGAAGTCGGGGCTTCACTAAAAACGCGAATCACGGGCTCTGTGCCAGATTTGCGGATATTTACCCACCGATCGCTCCAAACACGTTTAACACCGTCCGTTAACTCAAGAGATGGTTCCGTTCCAGCCTCACATTCTTCTATATAAACCTTTAAAGCGATATCAACAAGATGTGTCGCAGCCGCTTGCGACGGGATCTCCAATTTCTTCCGGCACATCTGATATTGTGGCATGTTCTCCACGAGCTGCGTTACGGTACTACCAGATGCAGCGAGGTATTGCGTAATTGCCGCAATAGAGGTGATGCCGTCGGTCGTGTAGTGCACATCCGGGTAAATAACACCACCAGTGCCTTCCCCGCCAATCACCGCGTTAACTTCATACATCTTCTCAACCACCCAACCTACACCAACTTTCGTACGATGGAGTGTCGCCTCGTGCTTCGCAGCAATATCGTCTAACATTCTACTTGTTGATACTGTCGCAACGATGTCACCCTTCGTTTTACTGAGGATAAAATCGACGATGAAAGCGAGCGTCCATTCACCGCTTAGCGGAACACCGCGTTCTGTAACAACGACGAGTCGGTCGGCATCGCCATCGTGGGCAAAGCCGATATCTGCGTCAGATGCTAAGACGGTTTGACAAAGCGCATCCAACGCATCAGGCGTAGGTTCGGCAGGGCGGCGGAAGTGTCCATCCGCAACACAATTAAGTTCAACAACCCGACAACCAAGTTCCCGTCCGAGGGACGGACTTATCACGCTCCCGGCACCGTTGCCAGCATCGATAACGACCTTAAGATTGGCTGCTCGAATTAAATCCAGTTCAAGCCACGGCGAACCCAAAATCTGTTCCAGATGATGGGTCGTTGCATCCTCATAGGTTTCAAGGGTCCCTTGCTCGTTCCAAGGCGCGAGCGCGAAATCCTCTGCTTCGTAGATGCGTAGCAGTTCATCGCGTTCTGCTTGTGTCAGGAGGTTCCCCGATGCAGCGGCAAATTCGATGCCGTTCCAAGCGACCGGATTATGGCTCGCTGTAATGGTAATACTTCCCTGTGCGTGCAGTGCCTTCGCTATCAACAGGACAGTCGGTGTTGGACAAAGCCCCACATCAATGACGTGGCAGCCAGTCGCAAAAAGCCCCGCGAGGACTGCATGTCTAAGCGTTGGGCTTGAGGTGCGCGAGTCCATGCCGATGACCACTGTTCTACCACCCACAAAAGTACCAAAAGCCGTCGCGAATTGCGTAATGACGCGGACATCAAGCGAGATGCCAATCTCTCCACGAACGCCTGAAACACTAATAATCGGTTTTCCTACTTTTCCCATGCAACCCTCTCTGTAGTGTTTATGCGATGGACCGCCGGGATCCATACATCCGCCATGCTCCTAAAAAACAGCATCCACCGATGGCTAACTGCCACATCCCAATAAGATACCACGGGTTCGGATATCTATAGTCGTACGAAGTAACCGGTGTTAGTTCGTAAAGCACGGGTTTTCTAAAGATGTCCATCCCCTCGAAGATACCGCACACCGCAATAAGCGGGTTTAGGTGCAAGACCGGTGCTATAAAGGGTTGAAGATTGTCCACATAACGTTCTAAGGGGTTGAGTAGAAACGCACCACCAATCAAACCACACCATAAAAGCGTAGCGAATTCCGCCCCGAAAAGTGCGTCTCTGAAAGTATAGGCGCCCCACACTCCGACGGCTCCTGCCGACAAACTGTAAATCACTAATATCCCTACTATTTGTAGTGCCTTCGTAAATGGGATATTCGGGACGAATAAAGCGACGAAGGTCGATAGAAATACCCAACCTAACACTGGGAGCTGGCTCATCACAAGTTGGCCCGACAACCCCTGTCCAGAGAAGATATGATTGTGTGTGAGCAACTGCATAGTAGAAGAGGCAGCATCAGCACTAAAACGCGTTCCAGAACAACCTGTATGAACAGTGTAGGCGGCGAGATACGGTGCGATCAAAAGCACAACACATACTTGTGCCATGAAGAAACATTCCATGGAGGAACCGAGTTTAATGTGCATCAATAGTTGATAGATGATCCAGAGCAAAAAACTCGCAATAATGCACACGGAAAGGGGCTTTATGAAATAGTTTCGGTCGATGATAATCATACTAAGAGGCAGCTTTATTGGGATTGCGTTCGGCTGCGGAGTCGCAAAATCGCTTCAGCAATGGAGATAAGATTCGGGTTAATAATTAACGCTTGCTTGTATGCATCAATGGCTTCGGCAATTTTACCGAGCCTCACATAAACGTGCCCCATCCCAGCGAACGCCCCGAAATGATTCGGATTCAGCGAAATAGCCCGTTTGCAATCACGAATTGCTTGACTCCACTCTTCAAGCATGAAGTAGGCGATTGCCCGTTGGTTATAACCCTCAGCAAAATTCGGATCTGTCTCGATGACTGTAGTGAAGCGTTCAACAGCATCTTGATATGCTTCATTCTTGAGCAAAGTTTTCCCATCCTCAAGCATCGCGTCAACGGTGTCATCTCCTGACCGTGACCAGATTGCCCACAGCGCATATTCAGCACTGTAACGGGTCCCAATATCATCGTTTTTAAGTGCTTCTACCAACGTGGGGATCACTGCTGGTGTGCCAATTAAGCGGAGTGCAAATCCCGCTGCGCGCCCAACCAACGGGTCTTCGCTCTGAAGATAGACAACCAGATCGGCTTCTGAATAGTTAGCATTCAGAAGTTGTTTAAGTTTCTCAATGTCCCCTGAATTCTTGAACATCAGTTTCGCCAATTCGGAAAATCCATTGTTCCCATACATGGTTAAACCTCGCTATGTTGCTGTCCACTTGATAGTAATTATAACAGGTTTCTGCTGGAATAACAATCTTAAATGCCAGTGCCCATCAAAAAGTTTGCAATTTAGATGGAGATCTGCTACAATTTCCTAAGTAGATTGGTAAAGTTACCTGCCAAAACATGAGAGAGTGGAGTTACACATAAAGCGTGAAAAGACGAAAAATTCTCATCCTCTGCATCGATGCCGGGAGCCATGACTACCTCGCAGCGAGCGACCTCCCTACCCTTCAAAAATTGGCAAAAGCCGGATTCTATCGGCATGCCAATGCCGTTATTCCGTCCGTTACGAATGTCAACAACGTGAGCATCGCGACTGGCACATTTCCAGAGACGCACGGCATTACGACGAATTATCATGTAGACAGAACGACGGGCAAAGGGGAATTTATTGAGGATAACCGTTTCCTGCTCGCACCGACACTCTTTGAAATCGCAAAAGCGTCTAAATTTGCAGACAAAACCGCGCTGTTTGTGACAAAGAAAAAGTTGTTACGGATGCTGGAAGCGGGTACGGATATCGCGGTTGCTGCTGAGGATCCACCCCCTGAATATATCCGAATTGCTGGACAGGTAGAACCGATTTATTCAATCGAAATCAACTGGTGGATCCTGCGTGCTGTGCGCGAGACTTTGCGTAGAGACGACCCAGAATTCGTCTACTGCTCAACAACGGATTGGGTCCAACACAAATACGCACCCGATGCTGAACCCTCGCAACGCCATCTGGCAATACTTGACCAGATCATCGGTGAGATTGTAGATGATGATCCAGAACGTGAAATCTATATCACGGCGGACCACGGGATGTTGGCGAAAACAACCGCGCTTGACCCGGGTCGCTTGCTAACGGAGCAAAGTATCCCCGCGAGTGCCATCCCTATTATTAAGGATCGGTATATCGCGCATCATGGCAACTTAGGCGGTGCCGCGTATGTGTTTCTCAAGAACCGTGCTGACACACCGAAAGCGATCGAGACACTTCTGAGTACACCCGGCATTGAGGAAGCATACGCTGCAGAAGATGCCGCCTGCAGGTTTCGACTCCACCGCGAACGGATTGGTGACATTTTCGTTTTAGCAGATAAAACTACTGTCTTCGGTGAATTGGAAACTGCAGTTGAACCAACGTCGGTGCGTTCCCACGGTTCGCGGCACGAAAGTTATGTGCCGATTATTGGGTATAACAGCCCTTGGCCGGCAACGGATTTTGAATATAATCTTGATATCGGAAGGCTATTTTTAGAAAGCCTGCGTTAAGCAACAGTGCCTTACGTACTTGAGAAGTGTGGCTACGCACCTACATGTATAGGAGAAATTATGTTAACAGAAAAAGAGAAAAATGAAGGTTGGATATCCCTATTTGACGGTGAGACGCTCACCGGTTGGGGATCCACCGGAAAAGATGAGGGATGGGTTATCGACGATGGGAGTATTCTCTGTACCGTTCAGGGCGGGAAATATCTCTATACTGAAGAACAGTACGATAACTTTGTCTTATCACTTGATTACAAGACCGAACCGAAAGTCAACAGCGGGATTTTTATCCGATGGGCTGATCTGGAGGACCCTGTTCAGAGCGGTCTTGAAATCCAGATTTTAGACACACACGGCAAAGCACCGACAACGAATCACGATTGCGGTGCGCTTTACGATGCCCTCGGACCGACCCGGAATACTTGTAAACCAGCAGGTGAGTGGAATCAGATGACTATCACATGTGATGGTAGCATTGTTGCCGTAACACTTAACGACGAAGAAATCGTCCGCGCCGATCTGGATGACTGGGATACACCACACAAAAACCCGGATGGCAGCAGGAATAAGTTTGGCATCGCACTCAAGGATTTCCCGCGAGGCGGCCACATCGGCATCCAGGACCACGGTGGGAAGATCTGGTGCAGAAATATTAAGGTTAAGCCACTATAGGGAAATCTATAACTATTGCATTGTCCATTTTCAAATTGAAGGTAAATCCGGTTCGTAGTAGGGCAATTTATTGCCCGTTTTTGAGCCATAGACGTGCGATAATGCACGTCGCATTTGGGCGAGTACGCCGCAAAATCGCACTACTACGAACCAACCCTAAAATCCAAAAGGAAAATTTATGACGCAACCTGACATCATCCAAACTATCCTCAAAGACACCAATTACCACCTTGACCTGTTTGATGAATCCGAAATTCAGGCATTGCGAGAGGAAATTCTCACCCAAACAGCCAAAGGCAAGGAAACCGCATTTATCTGCTGTCCCATTCGTAGAAAGCCTATCCAGTTAAAACCCGAAGAACTTATCCGCCAACTTTACGCCGCACGACTTTTGAATCAATACCGTTATACCCGAGAACGGGTCCGATTTGAACACCTTGTCAACTTCGGTAGAGAGAAGAAACGCGCCGATATTGTTATCCTTGACAAAGACAGAGAGGATACCCCGTATATCATCGTTGAGGTAAAGAAGCCGAAACTCCAAGACGGTAAAGATCAACTCCGTTCCTACTGCAACGCCACTGGCGCGTCCATCGCCGTATGGACAAACGGGCAGCAGATCTCACACTACTACCGAAAAGACCCGAATTACTTTGAAGAAATTACCGATATCCCCAACGCCAACCAAGATCTCACCGACATACGCAACGAACGTTTTACGCTCAAAGACCTCATCCTCAAGGATAAACTCGCAGCGGAGCGGAAATCTTTGAAGGACATCATTTTAGAATTAGAGGATGAGGTTCTCGCTAATGCGGGGGTTGACGTTTTTGAGGAGGTTTTCAAACTCATCTTTACCAAACTCTATGACGAGTTTAAAAGCCAAAGCGACAAAGAGTTTATCAATCGCCTCTTACGACAAAGCATCAACACCGCTATACAAGAGACAGATCAAGATTACGAGGTCGAGCATCCAGATTATGAGATTCTCAAGAGAGCTGTCGAGGTAATACCTGACGATGATTTTCGGGTTATGGAGTTTAGGAACACAGGACAAACTCCGACAGAACTGAAAACCAAAATCCAGAGGCTTTTTGACGACGCTAAAAACCAGTGGAAAGGCGTTTTCCCGGAATACGCAACATTTGAACTTTCAGATAGCCATCTATCGGTCTGTGTCGCAAGTTTGCAGGATGTCAAACTCTTTAACTCCAACTTACAGATTGTTGACGAGGCGTTTGAGTACCTCGTCAGTAAATCTGCCAAAGGCGAAAAAGGGCAATACTTCACGCCACGGCACGTGATTGATATGTGTGTGAAAATGCTCAACCCCAAGCGCGGTGAGTATATGATTGACACCGCCTCTGGCAGTTGCGGTTTTCCAGTGCATACCTTCTTTCAAGTTACTGGTTCACCTTTCACCAACGCAGAAATGTCCGTACCTGACAAACAGTATGTCCGTGATAATATATTCGGTATTGACTTTGACGAGAAGACGGTACGGGTGGCAAGAACACTCAACCTGATTGCAGGGGACGGTGAGTCCAATGTCTTACACCTCAACACACTTGATTACGAACGGTGGAGTGACAGGGCTGAAAGAGATAGAATATGGATCATGACCTATGGCAGAGGTTTTGACCGACTCAAAGCGTTAAGAGCGGAAAAAGACCAAAATAGGTTGTTCAATTTTGATATTCTGATGGCAAATCCACCCTTTGCAGGGGATATTAAGGAACGCCGTATCCTCCATCAATACACCCTCGGTTTTAAAGGGAATGGTAAACCACAGAGCAAAGTCGGACGCGATATCCTGTTTATTGAACGCAATTTAGACTTCCTCAAACCCGGTGGACGCATGGCGATTGTTCTCCCACAAGGTAGGTTCAATAACGCATCTGATAAATACATTCGCGATTTTATAGCGGAGCATGCACGCATTTTGGCTGTTGTCGAACTGGATACTAACACCTTTAAGCCCCATACTGGCACCAACACAAGCGTTCTATTTTTGCAAAAGTGGAATGACGACCCTTCTGAAGCTCCCCTTTGCAGGAGAGTTGAGGACTACGACATCTTTTTTGGTGTCTCCGAAAAAAGCGGCAAGGATAACTCCGGCGATTATGTCTTCCTTGAAAATAGCAATGGGCAACACAAGTTAGACGAAAACGGTCATCTGATTGTCAATCACGACTTACACAATCACAACGGCGAACTCCCTGATGGAATTGCCGAAGAGTTTATTAAATGGGCAAAAAGTGAAGAATTAAGTTTTTGGGACGGAGAATAGAAATTTGCAGTTCAAAACCAGAAAACTATCTTACCTATCCTTGCATCCTGACTTCCGCTGGGATAGTCAATACCTAAGTTGTGAACCGTATAAAAATAAAAATCTCAAGTACGTTCCTATAGGAAATACGCTTATGTCAAGTCAATATGGCGTTTCAATTGAAATGAATGAAGACAATATAGGAACAAAAATTTACAGGATGAACGAAATTAGCAACATGCTGTGTGACCGGAACATATTAAAGTATGCGGAATTAAATGATAATCAAATCGCGGCATTCAAACTCAAAGATAGAGATGTTCTGTTTAATCGCACAAACTCGAAAGAATTTGTAGGAAGAACCGGTATATTCAAAAAA
>VXZK01000231.1 GCA_009845545.1 Candidatus Poribacteria bacterium | reverse complement strand
GGAACTCTACAATGCGAATTATCCTTTATACGGGTAAAGGCGGGGTCGGTAAAACCACCATCGCCGCCGCTACGGGCATCAAACTCTCTCAGCTCGGTTATAAGACAATCGTAATCTCGCTCGATGTCGCACATTCACTTCGTGACGCTTTTGATAACCACGAAAAACTCGTCCACCAACAAAAAGAAAAACAGATCCAAATCAACAACAATCTCTGGATACAAGAAATTAACGTCCAAGAAGCAATTATCGAATACTGGGACGACGTTTACAACTATATACGCTCATTACTGAATCGTTCTGGACTTGACAGCCTCGTTGCAGAAGAGATAGCGGTATTTCCAGGGATGGAGGAGATTTGCGCGCTGCTCTATATCAACCAATATGTCCGCGAAAAGCGTTACGATGTCATTATCCTCGACTGCGCGCCCACCGGGGAGTCGCTCCGGTTCGTTAGTATCCCGACGACCTTGGAATGGTACATGAACCATATCTTCAAGTTGGAACGCAGCTTAGCAAAGGTTGCCGGTCCGGTCATTGAAAAGGTGAGTTCGGTCCCGATTCCACGGGATAACTATTTCCAAAATATCCAAGACCTTTTCGATAAATTGGATGGGATTGAAAATGTTTTGACAGACCCCAAGATCACAACCGTACGCTTGGTGACGAACCCAGAAAAAATTGTTATCAAGGAGACACAGCGGGCATTTATGTACTTTTGTCTTTACGGACTCTGTATTGACGCTGTAATTATCAATCGCATCTTTCCCGATGGCGTTGATGTCGCATACTTTGAAGCTTGGAAACAGGCACAGCAACATTACATTAAAGAGGCAATGGACTATTTCTCGGATGTACCTATCTGGAAGGTGAATCTTTTCGCAGAAGAAATTGTCGGAGAAGAAGGACTGCACCGACTATCAGACGCACTCTATTCCGAGATCAATCCAGCAGACCAATTTTCTAAAGAAAAACCGTATCAATTCCAAAAAACCGCAAATGCCTATCAATTGTCTATGCGCCTGCCTTTTCTGAGTAAAGAGGAAATTGGATTAACAAAACATGGCGATGAATTGATTGTCACAATCGGTGGCTTCAAGCAACACGTTGCCTTACCACGAACCCTTTCAAATAAAAAAACAACAGGCGCAAAATTAACAGGTGACCAACTGGTGATTAAATTTGAGATTTAAAGAAAAAATTAAGGATAAACAAGATTAACTGAGAGATGTATGCGAACCAAAACGGACAAATCGGTTTTTGCTGTAACAGGTACAACGCTTCTAACGTTCTTAATAGCAAGCCGCATTGGAACTATTTGGATTCTCTATCCAAATGTGTTAATTGCGGTCTCTTTATTTTTTTACTGTGTCCGACAAACTGATGAAGATGTGTCATACCTCTCAAACAGTTCCATTTTTGGACTCGCAACGGTGTTAATGTACGCACCCATGGACTGGTTATTTTCTCGGAAGGCACACCTCATCCTTTATCGGGATCCAGATTTTTTCGCGAATACAACCACACCCATTGCAATAATCTTGAACTGGATAGTATTCGTGACGTTGACAGCCTACTGTTATCAACGGTTTGTAACGGTTTTTCAGACCCGCTTTGCATCTGGATCCGGAGCAGAGGAACCCAACTTCATAAGTCCTGCGATGTTGGCGGCGGGTGCCACGAGCATCGGCGCCGCAGGTGGAAGTGTCGTGATTTACGCACTCGGTGGATTACATTTGTGGGAATGGAATGCACTACAGATGGATCGGATACCTCAGATCGCATCCGTACCAATTTTCGTACCGATCGCGTTTCTCATCACCTTTTTGTTGTGTCCGTACTTCTTTGGAGTCGCTAATAGTTTTCTGAGAGAGCAACACGCAGGTGTGGCAGGGATACGGTGCGGCATCTTTATGGGGGCACTGCAGTTTCTTAGTTTTCTGCTGTTTTACATCTAAAAATAGGGTGCCGATTCACACATAACTTCAATTGGAGGAGAGGAAAATCAAAAGCATGCGAATTCGTTCAACAACGATTTTAGCCGTTCGGCGCGATGCACAAGTCGCTATTGGAGGCGATGGTCAAGTCACTCTGGGGAATACAGCCATTAAACATGGCGCACGCAAAATTCGTAAAATCCATAACGACAAAGTGCTGATCGGGTTCGCTGGTTCCGCATCGGATGCAATCACACTCTATGAAAATTTGGAGAAGAAACTCGAGCAGTACCGAGGAAACCTTCAGAAATCAGCGGTCGAACTCGCACGCGAATGGCGCAGCGATAGAGTACTTAGGCAAGTAGATGCACTAATGATCGCTGCAGATGCCAACGATAGTTACCTCATCTCGGGGAACGGCGATGTGATTGCACCCGACGACGAGGTCCTCGCCATCGGTTCCGGCTCATCTATTGCCCTCGCAGCCGCAAAAGCAATGCTCAAATACTCAGACTTGACTGCAAAAGAAATTGTTTCGGAAGCACTTCAACTCACAAGTGAAATTTGTATCTATACCAATGGACGAATCGAAACTGACACAATAGAGGAGGAGTTATCCGTTAACAGTTAACAGGTACAAGCGAGCTCGGGGGCACCAAACACCTTTCGGTAACCCCAATGCCTCTTAACTGAAAACTGACGACTGATAACTAATGAAACTTTGGAGAAAGCAAACGTAACGCGTGAAAAGAGCTCTTTAGCGGAGGCACTCACGCCGCGGCAGATCGTTGAGGAATTGGATAAGTACATCATTGGGCAGTTTGAGGCAAAACGGTGTGTCGCTATTGCCCTGCGCAATCGCGCGCGGCGACAGATGTTAGGTGAAGATATACAAGACGAAGTATCGCCTAAAAACATCATCATGATCGGTTCAACCGGTGTCGGCAAAACTGAAATCGCACGCAGGCTTGCACGTCTTGTTGACGCACCCTTCATCAAAGTAGAAGCGTCAAAATATACTGAAATTGGCTATGTCGGTCGCGATGTTGAATCCATGATTCGCGACCTCACTGAGACAGCTATTAGCCGCGTCAAAGCCGAACAGACCCAAGTCGTTGAGGAAAAAGCACGAGAATTCACTGAAGAACGCCTCCTCGATTGTATCTTTCCCATTCCACGCTCTTTGCAGGAGCACCCCCGCTTAGAAAAGGATATGCTTGACGAACCCGTGGAAGAGGAAGAAAACATGGTCCTCCAGCTGCCTTTCGACCTCGGACCCGACGCAGAAACCGACGCAGAAGAAGACCGAGAGAAAGAGCGGGAACGCCATCTCAAAACTCGCGAAAAATTTAGAGAATGGCTACGCGAAGGGCGACTTGAGGATAAACCCGTTGAAATCAATGTCAAGCATCAGAGTATGCCTTTCGTTGAAATTTTTTCGCCCGGCGGCATTGAGGAGATGGATATCAACTTCAAGGATATGTTTAGCAACATCCTCCCCAATCAGACGAAGAAACGACGGGTCCCCGTCTCCGAAGCACGCACCATCTTGATGCAAGAAGAATCTGAAAAACTCATTGATATGGATGCTGTTATCAGCGAAGCCATTCAGCGCGTTGAAAACTCTGGAATCGTCTTTTTGGACGAAATTGACAAGATCGCAGGCAGAGAATCTCGCCACGGACCCGATATCTCGCGGGAAGGTGTACAACGCGATATACTGCCTATCATTGAAGGTAGCACGGTGACATCAAAATACGGCGCGGTACGCACACACCACATTCTGTTTATCGCCGCCGGGGCATTTCACGTTTCAAGCCCATCTGATCTCATTCCAGAACTACAGGGCAGATTCCCGATTCGAGTGGAACTGAAAAGCCTGAATAAGGATGACTTCAAATCTATTCTGACTGAACCGAAAAACGCCTTAGTGAAACAGTACACAGCACTCCTCAAAACCGAAGGAATAGAGGCGACTATCACCGATAACGCGATTGATGAAATCGCCGCACTCGCTTTCCAAGTGAATGAATCGGTTGAAGACATCGGCGCACGCCGATTGCACACTATCATGGAGAAACTCTTTGAAAATCTCTTTTTCGACGCACCTGACCTCAATAAAAAAGAGATCACCATTGATGCCAACTATGTCCAATCAGAATTGGCCGAAATCGTCAAAGACCAAGATTTGAGTAGGTACATCCTTTAGATAGATTGTCGCAGTGATGTTCCCCTAAGGTTCGTCCGGCGCACCGGGTGCAAAGAACGCTCAATTTTATCGATCCGCTTGCCCACTGGGCAAGCGGTGGGAAACGAAACGTGAGACAATCCCTAATCTTTCCCTTTCTATGCCTTTGTTTCACATTGCTACCGAGTGGCTCCGCTCAAAATGTGACGCAATGGCGCGTGCCAGAGGGCAATGCTGCCCCCGCTGATACTGCAGCGATAAATGCCATAGCCTTCTCCCTCGACGGCACACAACTCGCTATTGCAAGCGCAAACCGTATTACATTGTATGATACCTATACCAGGAAAGAACTGGCACTGTTTTCTGCACCCCTGGATAATACCGTAGCGTTGGCATTCTCACCAGATAACCGGACAGTTGCGAGCGCGAGCGGAGACGCTACGCTCCATCTCTGGGACGCACGCACCGGTGAACACAGCACACATTTATGGCATACCTACCCCGTTGTCGCCTTGGCATTCTCACCCGATGGGAATACCCTCGCTACCGGAAGTTTTAGAAAAATCCGTCTCTGGAACTTAACAACAGGACAACCTACCCAGGCATCCGTCCTTGAGGGACACCGGGATATGGTCACCACACTGGCATTCTCACCGGATAGCAAAATACTTGCCAGCACAAGTTTTTATGGCACAATTTTGTTATGGGATATAGAAACCGGTCAACGCCGACACAATCTCCCCGCACATACAGATTCAATCACAGCACTCACCTTCTCACCTGATAATCGAACGTTGGCAAGCGGCGGATATTGGAGTTTAGACGCAGAGAGCACCATCCATCTATGGGATATACACACCGGACACCTTCTAACAACCGTTGAAGGACATACCGACCCGGTTTTCGCCTTAGCATTCTCACCGGACCCTCCGTCCGTTAATGGGGAAGCGGCCTCGGACAATATCTATGGAAACACACTCGCAAGCGCAGGGTGGGATAGCACAATCCGTCTGTGGCATCCACAAACAGGACCATTACACGGAACTCTTGAAGGCAATACCCCTCCAGTCTTTGCCTTAGCATTCCTACCAGATAGTCACAGCACCTATAGCAACACACTCGCAAGCGTAAACCTTGACGGAACAATCCAGTTGTGGTCTCTAACAGCTGCACCAAAATCGTGGGATGTAAACGCGGACGGTGTTGTAAACGTTTTAGATTTAACATTTATTGCCTCACGCTTTGGGGAAAGTGCGCCAGACCTCAACGGGGACGGCATCGTTAACATTTTGGATTTGACCCTCATTGCAAATCATATTGGAGAATGAACGCAGCATCTCTCATGACTAACAGCGATACATCGTGTTTGCTAAGGAGATAACAAACGATGCGATACCTCATTTTCACACTCATGCTAATGCTGTTCCTATTTTCGTCGAATGGATATGCTCAAGAGTATACAACTTGGGGGTTACCCAATGGGGCAAAAACTCGCCTCGGTAAAGGAAAAATAACTACCATAGAATTCTCGCCAGACGGTTCTCATATCGCAGTAGCAAGTTCCATAGGGATTTGGCTCTATGACACGCGGACCGGTAAAGAACTCGTACTACTCCCTGGACATAGAGGAGGGTTTAGCACGTCAGTATTTTCTGGTGTTGGTGGCACACTCACGATAAACACGTTAGCATTCTCTCCAGACGGTAAACTGCTTGCGAGCGCGAGTGAAGATGGCACACTTAGACTTTTAGACCTTACTACCTACCGCGAACGTCACACGCTTCTTGAAAATAAGGAGGCATTTGTGAATCCTCTGGAAGGAATTCCAGTCATAGCATTGGCTTTCTCAGCAGATGGGAAAACCCTTACCAGTTTAGAAGGCACTGGCGAACACAGGATTAAAATATGGGATGTCAACTCGGGCCGTTTACTATCAGACATTTCGGAACGAATATTAAACAGGGCGAAAGATCCAGCGAAACGTGATCGTCCTCTTAAGCCATTTTCGCTTTCGTCTGATGGGAAAACCTGTGCTGCTACCAAATTAGGCGTAAGTGTTTTTAATGGGGTTTCTGATGCAGTCGTCCGGTTGGGAGATGTTTCCACTGGAAACTTGCACCCAACTTTTATGTCGGCGCAGTCAGTTCAAAGCCCTATTCAAGGACTGGTATTTTCTCCAGATGGTACGCTGCTTGCTGGCGTAGAAACTAAATGGAGTGTAGCGCAGAACCCCGACAACACTGGTAATCACATAAAGACCACGCGCAGTAAAATTCGACTCTGGGATGTGAACACGGGAAACGAATTATCTATGGTTATACCGCAGCAAGTAAAGGAAAGCGACAGATATACGTTTAGGGAACGGAGGCCTTTAGTAGCGTTCTCTCCAGATAGCAAGATGTTTGCCACTGCCAATCAGATTACAGCAGCAGTTCAACTCTGGGAGGTAAACACAGGAAATTTGATATCGACCTTCACAATCCCACAGCCCGAACTCGCACCCCCCGACCGTCGCGGTGCTATTGATATAACGTTTTCCCCTGATGGTAACACACTTGCTATTGCAACTGCACATAGTTCTCTCCAATTCTGGGACGTGCGTACAAGCAAAATTATATCAACCCTCGCAGAGCATCCCCAACTGACTACTTTACCGGTGAATGATAACGCATTTATCAGTTTGAGTACAAGCGGTGTCCAGTTGCGGGATATCAACACCGGGAAGAGGCTGCGAGACTTGACAAAGACTTGGACAAATCTCATCAAATATATCCAAGAAATTGGCGAAGTTAAGGCATTTGCGATTTCACCGGATAGCACAATAGTGGTTATCGGGAGTGAGGATGGCTCACTCCAGTTATGGAACATGCACACGGAAAAACCGCTCTCAACTTTGACAGGACATACGGGTAGTATCAATGCTTTGGCGTTTACAGCAAATGGCATAAACCTTGCCAGTAGCAGCCGAGATAGGAGCATCCGGTTATGGGATGTTCGTACCGGGACACAGCTTTTAACCCTCACTGCACATATAAATTCCGGTAAGGAATTAGAATATGATTCAAATGGTACAATGCTTCCCAGTGCGGAGTTTGTTAATAATCTGGTATTTTCGCCGGATGGCAGAATACTTGCCAGCGCAAGTGAACTTGGCACAATCTGGTCGTGGGAACTAAATACAGGGAACCTTATGACAACCCTGATAGAACATGAAGCAGGAGTTGATAAACTTTCTGTTGGGTGGGATTACAAAATAGGCTTAGCATTCTCCGCAAATAGTACGCTGCTTGCCAGTGGTGGTATGGACGGACAAGTTATGATATCGGAGGTTGATACCAATCCGAGTCCTTCGATTTTTAAAGAGCGTCATGCATGGAGAGTTAAAGTACTGGTGTTCTCACCAGATGGCAAACATCTTGTTAGTGGCAGCCGAGATAACAGTATACGACTGTGGGATGCCCAGACTGGCACAGCGTTTGCTATTCTCAGTGGGCATGTGGGAGAAGTCAATACCTTAGCATTTTCTGCTGATGGGCTAACGCTTATCAGCGGAAGCATAGATGGCACAATCCTCCTATGGGATTGGGAGCAGATTGCTCAGCAAACAAATAGATAATACCATTTCTGAATAAATACTTCTCATTAACGAAAAGCCGGTTCGTAGTTGCGCAATTCTGCAAAAAATACATTTTTTGAAATTTTCATTTGACAAAATCGTTTTCAGAGGGCATAATTAATCTCGTGAGTTATCTTAGGACGATTGTCTTGGACAAGGCACTGCATAGCGGTTTTTTGTGTTGTGCATCACAGATATGATGTCCTCCCTCGCGTTGCGACTTTTGCGTTTGACAATAACACCCACACGTGCTACATTTAGGTACATCTCTTGTTATTGTCGTTTTGTAGATGGCAGCCTCTAAAATTTGTGAGGTGCGCCGAGGGTGCTGGAACCATCCATCGGCGCGGCACTGCCATAACCGTACTATGACAGCACTAACCTAATTGTAGCATAAAACACTTTGCTTATGCAACTTTTAGGTTAGCACCTTATACACAGGAAGATTGCCATCTCTCCAACCGTTTACCTTTTTCGGCATTTTTCCATCAACTTTATGAGAGAGAGGAGATATTATGTTACGGGATTTACTATCCAGTCGATGGTTCCAAGGTGGTCTCGCGTTCTTTGTGCTGGTTGTCGGCGGAAGCCTGCTGTATAGTTGGCATGTCCACCGCACCACTGAAGCCGAGTTTGGAAAGAGACCGCAACCGGTGGTGTCGCCGCTGAAAAACACGCCAGCGACAAACACCGCACCTGTTGATTTTCAAACCGAAGGCGTTATGAACACACCCGAAGAAAACACAGACACACCGATGTCGGATGCAACAGAGGCGGAAACGACAGACGCGACCGAGTTCGCGGACCTCGCGGATGCGTTCTTACCCGAAGATTTTGTTTCAGAGGAAGAAGCACCAGCGGAAAAGGTGGCTGTCTCGCCCTTTGGATTTGGGCCATTTCCAGCAGTACCTCCGGATTATCCAAACGATATGACACCTACATGGGTTCATAATAGGGAGAGTATGTCTCGCGATCATGAGTTGATGCACAGAGTGTTAATCAAACTCTGGAATCAAGGTGACAAGAGTGTATCAGGTGCTTTTATAGGGAGTGGTCTTGTCTATCCACTTTATCCGAATACTGCATATGTAGAGTATAAAGATTTAGAAATGCCAGATGGAAGCATCCGTAGGATCATAAAAAGTGCCAATGGTCCCCTCGGTACAACACCCATCATGAAAAATGGATTTTCGGTCTTACCTAATGGCGTTAAAGCAATAGATAGGAAAGACGCTGGAATAAACCCTTATCATTTCTTAGATTTAAAATAGGAGTTAAATATCAATACCTTCGCCAAATTATCCGGGTCTAATTTGAGGGGATGTGTAGTGAATAG
>VXZK01000222.1 GCA_009845545.1 Candidatus Poribacteria bacterium | reverse complement strand
CTATAACTTTAGGATATTTACCCTATTTAATCAATCAATTTTGGCTAAGGTATTGGATCTTATTGAGGAGATAGAAAATATTTTTGCGCGGCGCGGAGAGGTACTTTCTGAAGCATTGACAGAATTTTTGGAGAATGCAGAGATAACCGACCATCTCTCAATGCGAAGATTCTTTAGAAACTTTTCCAAGTTTTTGGGTGATCAGCGCGTCATCCTGATCATAGATGAATTTGATGGTATCCCGAAGGAAGCCGTGAGAGGTTTTCTGCATTCGCTCCGCCGTATCTACGTCTCAAATCCCATCTCTCGATGTCCGCACAGTGTTGGCATTGTTGGGGTCAAAAGTATTACGCAGCTGAACTACGACAGGTCGATCTCCCCGTTCAATATCCAAGACGAGTTCAACTTACCGAACTTCACACTTGAACAGGTGCAAGAACTCCTTGGGCAATATGTGGAAGAAGTTGGTCAACAGTTTGCTCCAGAGGTGATTGAATCGATTCATAAGCAGACCGCGGGACAACCTGTTCTTGTCAACCGATTCGCGCAGATCCTCACGGAGGAGTTAGATATTCCGAAAACCGAACCGATTACCATGGCACATTTTGCAACGGCACATACGCAACTACTCCGTGGACGAAATACCAACATTGAACATCTGACGACTAATATCCGCAGGAATCCACGCTTTGAAAGCGTTCTGATGCGGATTATGGCGCGTGAAGAAGGCGTAGACTTCAATCTCGACGATGACATTATCAGTGAACTTGCCACTTATGGCGTTATTAAAGAAGGGACTGATGGGATGTGTGAGGTTCTCAATCCGATTTATTTCTATAGCATTCTGCGAGAGTTTAAACCAATCTTAAAAGGAACCACAACTTCAGACAGTTTTTCGTAACCACAAATTTCTGATCATATTCTTTGTTGAGGAGCCATCGTAATGATGTTCTACTACGTTACGCATATAGACAACGTACGGTCTATTCTTGAAAAAGGAATTTTTTCCAGAGAAAATATTAATAGGACTTACGCATGCTGCTCTTTTGTAGCACAAACTTCCCAGTTTGTGGCAGGAGACCGCTGTGTTTTCCAGAAATTCTCATCTAACAGAACGGGCTGCAGTCAAAATTGCGTAAGTCCTGATTAATACAGAAGCTATCCGGCCCACTGAAATTGCTAACAGTGAAATTGTTCACAGCCGATCAAGCACACCTACCCCTGATGAAAAAAATCTGTCGCACTATGTAAACCTATTCTTTTGGCCTTACAATCGAATGACATATATATTTATCACCAACGACAAAAATCGTGTGGTTATAGCAGAGGCAGTCGGGCAACCTTTGAAAGATCATGAGAAAATATTTAAAGAAGATATCGCTATTCTGGAGGTGGCAGACACTGTGTTGCAAGAGCAAGGCGTTTGCATAACAGAAGACAACGCTGCAAAATGGAATACCCAAATTTACCGCTTATCTGAGAGTAAACACGTATTTCATCAGCAACAACAGATTAGGCAACGTGCCCAGCCTGGACCACGGATCTCGTGGAAAAATGATCCAGATCCAGAGTTAGAGTCTAAACTTATGGCTGAATGTTTGGTCCCCATTCAGGTTGATCCAAAACATATTGGTAAACTTTTCGTTACTGACGATAATGTTGCCAACTCTCTTCGGTCACGCCTAGCCTCCACCGATAATTGGAGGATTGAAGTGAAAAAAATAATATTTACTCCATTTTGACTTGGGTAAACGTAATCCTTGAAAAGAGGACCTAATGAATGAACTTATAGTGAGTAAGCGGTAAGAATTCAAAGCAAATAGGGATCTGAGGCGGAGAGAAAAGGACACAAATTATCTCATTTCGTTCCCTATCTAACTACATCTTGATGTTTTACTCAATATGACTTCAATATAAAAGGACTGTATTACATAACTCATATAGGTAACTTGCCTTCTATCCTTGAAAAAGGGATTTTTTCTCACGGAAGAATTAGATCAGAAAGCATTCAGAACACAACAATTTACCTTGAGCACCTTGTCAACAAACGCGGGAACAAATATACCGCTGATGGCGAAAATCTCTGGCATTATGCAAATTTATTCTTTCAGCCTCGTAATTCAATGTTGCTCAGTGTTATTAGGTCAAAGGGTAAACAGAATATTACCGTTTTACGCATTTCAAACACGGTGTTGCAGAGGCAAGGAGTTTTCATTACAGATGGCATTGCATCCAACAAGTTAACTCGTATTTATTCTCGATCCGAAGGACTGGAAGTACTTCAAGCACAACAGGAGATGCTCCAGTCTGACTCATGGACTTCATGGAATCATTCCGACAAAATTAGGCGACAGTTGATGGCGGAATGTTTAGTTCCCAATCAAGTTGATCCCAAGGATATTCAGCGGTTTATTGTTGCTGACCGGAGTGTTGCTAGCTCACTTTGGGTTCGCCTATCATCTTCTAATATTCAAAAACTGGTTGTTGCAAGCGATATAGGTAGCAATATATTTACACCATTTAAATAAAAAGTTTAGACATCTTTAAAGTTTTCCGTATCTGCAACTAACATTGAAGCCAAGCGTTAATGAAAACAGGAATCACATCCTAACCGAATAAAACAGAACCGTCATTCAAAAGAGAAACGCAATGAAAATAAAGAGTCTCTACTACATTACGCACATAGACAACTTGCCTTTCATCTTTAAACACGGCATCCTTTCCCACGAAAGAATTCAAACAGAGGGCAGACAACCTATTTCAATGTTTAAGGGAAAAACAGATGCTAAAAATAATATCAGTCAAAGACGTAAGGTTAAACTCCGAGATAGTGGAAAAAATCTCTTGGGGTACGCGAATTTATTGTTTCAACCACGTAACCCGATGATGTATCGTGCTATCTTTGAAAGAGGTAAGGACGAACTTGCGGTTCTTGAAGTAGCAGACACAGTCCTCAATGAACAAGGAATTATCATCGCAGACGGTAACGTTACCGATGAATTAACGCAATTCTATCCCGGAATTCAAGGTTTAAAAAAACTTCAACAGCAAGGAAAGATAATTCAGAGTGAGTGGTGGAAGAAGTACGATGGATCAAAGCGCAAAATCATGGCGGAATGTTTAATCCCTGATTGTGTCAAGCCTGAACACATCCGTTCGGTCGTTATCGCTGACGATACCATGAGAAATTGGGTACACGGGACATTTAATAATCTTCAATTTCCTATTATTTTTCAACCTGATATGTTTTTTCAACCTAAGCGTCGGATTGCAATCGGTAAAAATATTTCTCTTGTTGACGGCGGTGATATGTTTTTCTCTGAGTTACAGACATTAACAGTTACAGTTAATCTTCAAAAAGTTATGGGAAAAGGGTTGGCCCTGCGTGCTAAAGAGCAATTTCCTGATGTCTACGTAGAATATGAGAAAGCGTGTCGCTCAAAGAAAATCACAACTGAACGTCCTTATATCTATAAACGCGAGGAATCAGTTGCAGATGAGTTGACAGACCTTAAACCACACCGTATAAACATAAAAAATCCGGTGAAATGGTTTTTGCTTTTTGCAACAAAAAGGCACTGGCGCCAAAACTCACGAATAGAAGACATTGAAAGCGGTTTGAAATGGCTACAGAATAATTGTAAAGAAGAAGGTATCCAATCGCTAGCGATGTCTGCACTAGGCTGCGCATTAGGGGGTTTAAACTGGGCAGATGTGGCTCCTTTGATGTGTAAGTACCTTGATAAAATAGGTATCCCTGTTGAAATCTATCTCCCTCGTGAATACCCAATTGAACCTCAACATTTAACAGAATCACATCTCCTAACACGCTGACAATTATCTACATCCGCATATAACTTTCGCGCGGTTCATCTAAATCCGTAAGGACTTCCGAACCCACCTTTAAAAACCGCCCGTTCAGCATAATGAATTGGACACCACCCGATGCATCTCTCCGTAAAAAGAGATATTCCCCGACAAACCAAATATCTTCAGCAGACATCTCCGCCAAGCCGTCGTCGGAGATCAGGAACGTGTCTGTCGTGTTCGGCAACACAAGCGTGAAACCTGTCCCCAAGACATCAGCATCCGTGCGAACTTCAATGTCAGAAATAGTGGGATGTGCTTTGACTCCAGGTCTCATCGGAAAAAGAAGCGTGTTCAGGACTGCAGGTGATTCGCTTTTACGCCGATAGATAACGCTGTCTTCCGCTAATGCTACCGTCAGGTCTGTCATATCGGTTGCACCGATAAAGAGGTTACTACGGCGTGCGTCTTCAGTCCAAGTATGTCCGGCATCTGCATCTATCCTACCACCGAGATAGAAAATCTGTTCAAGGGTCTCGGCTTCCACACCCAATACGAGGTCGTGCAAAATAAAGTATTCGCCTTTAAGGTAGAAGATGCCGCGTTTGTGATGCACCGCTGCAGCTTGACACCATTTTTCGACGAAATCAAAAGCAGGTGTCGTTATCCACTGTGTATCAAGTCCATCAGAGACTGTTAGTGTCGTACCAAGCACACGGACTGTGCCTGTCGCCAGTTGCCGTCCGTGTGCATGGAGTGCCAGACTTGATATATCGGCGTTTTGAGAGTCTCCCTTTGGCTGCGCGTCAAAAAACAGGTATTGTCCATCAGGCTGCCAGTTATCTCTCATGACGTAACAATCTGTCTCAGGCAGCGCGTGCGATGTGGTGTCGGGACACTTGAAGCTGCTATCAGCGATGGCGCAGAGTTCGACGGCATCGAAGTTCGGCGCAGGGAGCGGACCGAGGGGTGGGAACGAACAATCGGGTTGGCTCAAATGGATGCATGTCGCTAATAGTTTTTCGAGCAACATCTGTAATGCTTGAGTCTGCCCGTCAGACGGAAAACGGAGAAATCTCGCGAAATCCGCGATTGCCTCAGTTTGTGCACGGAGCGTCCGGTCCTTGTGAAACCCGTCGGCGTGGAAGAATGCGTCGATGATCCACTTATAACGCTGCAGTGCCAATTGACCGAGTTGTTCATTCCCCTGGAATTCTGGGAACAGGTGCGCTGCAATACCGATTTCCGTAGTTGCTGTGATAGCTGGAGTCGGATGGATAGACAATCGAAGCAGGCACTCAAGATAGGGTTTGGCTGTGGTGTAGGTGTCAGAGCGTTCTAATAGGGGGGCATCGGGGTTCAAAACGCCTCCTACAAAGTCTTTTAGAAACTGTTGACGGAAGGCGGTATAAGCGGTTTTTGCAGCAGGTATATCGTCTACGAGGACCGCAGCCTTCACCGTCTCCATTCCCGGAAAATTCAAGTTGAGTGCCTCAAAAAAATCGCTATCGCTGAGCGGGAAATCAAAACGGTTTTTCAGGGTGACATTCCGTTTCAGCACGGCGTTATAGGTGTCAATTGCAGATGCCAGAATTGGTAGGTTCTGTTCGTTTGCAAGTGAGAAGGCGACATCAATCGGTAGCGTAAGATATGAATCTGTCGGTGCGGGCGTAACCTCTGCAAGTGCTGCGGCAACCCTTCCGAATCCAGCGAGGCGCCAGAGTTCGGACTGCGGCAGCGAGGCGCAGATGCCACCTACCAATGCCAATGCGCTTCCGGCTTCAAGTCTCGGACGGGGTTCGCCATCTGGGTAGGCGTAGAGATAAACGGTGTGTTCTAACACGATGCGCGCGAGTTCTCGGTATCCGAACTCGGTAAGCGGTTCGTGTGCAGCGGCTGCGATGCCTTCAATGACACGCGCCGCGACGGATTCCAACCGCCATGCCGGGTGTTGTGGCGTAAAATCAACCGGTGTGGGGTTCGCTTCCGAGAAGGTCAGCAGCTCCTCAAAATCCGCTATCGGTTCAAGTTGCGCAATAAAAGGTATCTGCTGCTGCTCGAGTTCTTCTGCCAGTAATTGGATATCTTCAGTTCGGAGCGTCGTCCATTTTTCCAACAGCATGTTGTGCCTCTATATTTCAATTTGATGGCGATTTCCAACATGATAGCAGTGTTAGGTGTAATTTGTCAACCGATGAAATAGAGGCATTCAGAGCCATTCAGTTCTCGGTTTTTTAGTCCAATTTTGGACCCCCAGGCCCGGTAGGTTCGGTTTCCTAACCGAACCGGATACTCCGCAGAAACCTCCCACAAGCATAGGCATGTTCTTAAAAAAGAGCGGGGGTGGTAAAACCACCCCCTGTTTGATGTTGTATAGAATTTTGGATTTTAGACAGATAGTGCGGAAACCGCGGCAGCCTCGCTATCGTAATGTTCAAAGACCCGGACGAGTCGGCTGAGAACAACCAGATTTTTGATCTGTTTACTGACGTTGATGACCGCGATGCGACCTTTCTTTCGGGCTGTTACCGCACGGACTCCCATGAGTGCCCCGAGTCCTGAACTGTCGATTTTATTGACGTTCTCGAAATTGATAAGGATGCGGGGTGTATCAGCTACCTCTAACTCCGGCGAGAGGGCTGCCCGTAATTCGGATACGGCGGGTCCTATGATTTTTCCGTTGGGTTCCAAAATCGTGATGCCATTTTGCTGACGAATTTTAGTAAGCATGATTTACTCCCTTTTCTTTCATTTTTCTAAGGCATTGAAGTTATCAATTCACTTCTCTCAATTTTTTACACTATTTGAAGATTCAATTTACGTATTTGATAGTTTGGTCAGATACGATCAAAAAAAGTTCGTTTTTTTAGAAAGTATCTCGGACATATCCGCCTGTTGGCTCAAATCCCACCATTCAATTCACCCACTCTTTTGTCCGACAAATGCTACGAACATCTGTTTTGTTCCAATTGATTTGCCGATTAGCGAGGCTTTCAATTGTTAATGACGCACTTCGGTAGCAAAAAGGGTGCAAAATTTTTAGAAAAATTGCAAAAAAAAGAGGTTTATAAGCGTTAAGCGTTCAATAGGTGTTGCGTGTTGTTGGAAAAAGAGAGGAGGGTTTAACCGTCCCCTCTTCGTGTTTCACTGAACCGTGGACTTTAGGTGGAGAGTCCGGAAATCCCGTCAGCCTCGCTTTCAAAATGTTCAAAAAGACTGACGATTCGGCTCAGAACTATCAGATTTCTAATGTGGTTGCCCACATTAACGACCCCAACCCGACCCTCCTTTCGTGATGCACGCGTACGTGCTTCCACAAGGGTACCGAGTCCTGAGCTGTCCATCATATTGACGTTCTCGAAATTGATAAGGATACGGGGCACCTCGGAAGCCTCTATCTGTGACGCAAGTGCTTCCCGGAATTCGGATACGGCAGGTCCAACTATTTTGCCACTCGGTTCCACAATCGTAATGCCATCTTGCTGGCGAATTTCAGTTGCCATAGTTTTCTCCTTCTTTTTTGCTAAACACTCGAGATATAAATCCACTTCTTTTCTGAATTCTATACTATCTAAACGTTTAATTGAAGTATTTTTTAGTTGTAATCCAGTACAATCAGAAAAAGTTCGTTTTTTCGGTACAGAGGCCTATCTCAGTTCCAGCATATTTTTTTCTGTTTCTTCCAATTGCGTTCAATTGTTAATGACGCAACTTGTAGGCAAAAAAGGTGCATTATTTTTTCTGACATCCTCCTTGATGCCCGTTCAATGCCACTTACAAGATTCAAGTTTTTTGTTAAACTCACATTTGTTACGAAGTTTAACGCTTTCCATGCTGTTTTGTTCAAATAAAATTGAATCACGCTAATAGCGTGGCAAGTGCCGTGCCAAGTCCTAATTCAACTGGATCCGAAAAAACAATTTGACACAATCAAAAGATTATGCCATAATTCTGTATCTTGTATCATTTTTTGCCATGCGCGTTTCTCCGACGCGCTTTTTCAAAGAAAGGAAGTTTTGACAATGGCAGTTACATTTCACCACGTTCATCTTCGTTGTGAAGATTTAGAAGGGGCGGTTCGCTACTACGAAGAGATGTTTGATGGGAAAGTCGATGAAACCGTTGAAGTCCGCGGCTTAAAAATCGTCCGAATGGAAATCGGCGGCGAACGGATTTTCCTCTCACCGAAGTTAGGCGATATGGAAGTCGAAGACACCAGCGGCAATCCACGTTGGGGTGTCTACCAACTCGCTTTCACCGTGGAAGACCTTGACGCGGAGGTCGCAAAACTCCAAGCGAAAGGCGCGGAACTTGAAGACCTGAAACCCCAAGGATTAATGATGGCGTTCTTTAAAGGACCCGATAACGTTCAAATCGAACTCATTGAGGCTTAGCGTCGGCGACATAAAGCCGCGTAAGCGGGACCATGAAATTCAGTGAACTCTTCCATACAATTCAGGGTGAAGGGCAACTCATTGGGGTTCCCTCTGTTTTTTTCCGAACGAGTTACTGTAATCTGAGATGTGTTTGGTGTGATACACCTTACACATCTTGGGAACCTGAAGACCGGGACATCAGTGTTGCTGAAAGCGTTGCTGCAATCACGCGGTACAGGTGTAAACATGTCGTTATCACAGGTGGTGAGCCTTTTATTCAACCCAAGGCATTGACGGCACTCTGTCATGAACTCGATAAACGCGGACACCACATTACGATCGAAACGAATGCCACACTTTTCGCAGCGGTTGCAGCGCATCTCATCTCAATGAGTCCGAAGTTACGGAACTCCAATCCACCAGAAGATCATCGCTTTTTCAAACGCCACGAACGCGAACGCATTTGTCCGGATGTTATTCGTCAGTTTTTAGATGCCTATCCGTGCCAAGTGAAATTTGTCGTCGATACGCCTGAAGATTTAACGGAGATCCAGACGTTACAGACAGAAATCGGTATCCCGGCTGAGGCGATTCTGCTGATGCCCCAAGGCACAACGGCTGCTGTGCTACAACAGAAACAGGAGTGGCTGGTCAACCTCTGCAAAGAGAACGGCTATCGCTATTCCCCGCGGGTACATGTCGATATTTGGGGGGATAAACGCGGCGTCTAACTTCACTGTCGATGATCTCTCCGAGGCTCAACCTTATGGATTCTTGGTCGTCAATTGTCGGTCACTGATTAAAGAGGATATTATAGTGAATCGAAAAAATAAATAGACATTTTTGTAGCATAACCTGTTAGGTTGTGCCAGTCTGAATGCCCTCAATAGGCATTCA